>NZ_JBJTJF010000191.1:0-20512 GCF_046095365.1 Mycobacterium sp. | reverse complement strand
GCTCGGCGACGTGGTGGTCGGCAGCGTCAACAGCATGACGGTGCGCGACTGGCACGCCGACGTGGAGATCTCGGTCAAACCGGATGTGGTGATCCCGGCCAATGCGGTGGCGACGGTGGGGCAGACCAGCCTGCTGGGCTCGATGCACCTTGCGCTCAACCCGCCGCTGGGACAGGCGCCGGACGGCCGTCTGGCATCCGGCGCCACCCTCGGGCTGAACAAGTCGTCGACGTATCCGACCACCGAGCAGACGCTCTCCGCGCTCTCGGTGGTCATCAACGGCGGCGGAGTGGGGCAGATCGGCGACATCGTCACCGAACTCAACGGAGCGCTCAACGGCCGGGAGACCCGGATCAGGGATCTGCTGGTGCGCCTCAACGACTTCGTCGGGGTGCTGGCCGACCAGCGGGACGCCGTCAACGCGACGGTGGTCTCGCTCAATCGCGTTGCCGGCACCTTCGCCGGCCAACGTGAGGTTCTGACCCGCGCGCTGGACCGGATCCCGCCGGCGCTGGACGTGCTCGTCGCCGAGCGGCCGAAACTGACCGCGGCACTGGAGAAACTCGGCAGGTTCAGTGCGGTGGCCACCGACCTGGTCAACGACACCAAGACCGATCTGGTCCGCAACCTGCGCAACCTGGAGCCGACGCTGCGCTCACTGGCCGACGTCGGCCCCGATCTGGACAAGGCGCTGGCCTATTTCACCGCGTTCCCCTACGGACAGAGCACCATCGACCGGGCCATCCGGGGTGACTACCTCAACCAGTACATCATCTTCGACTTCACCGTGCCGAGGCTGAAGAAGACCTTGCTCCTGGGCACACGCTGGGGACAGGAAGGGGCGAAACTCGTTCCGGCACCGGGTGATCCGTGGTACGCCACCTACACCTACGACCCGCTCAACGCGCCGTTCAGTCCGCCGCCGGCCGCGGTGGCCGACATCACCGGCGCCCCCGTGACCCTGCCAGCCGCCGCCCCCGCAACGCCTCCCGCGACGCAGCCTGCGCCGGAACTGCAGCTGGCGCCGATGGACGGCGGTGGCCGCTGATGCTGACTCGCTTCGTGCGCGCGCAGCTGGCGATCTTCACCATCGCCTCGATCGTCGGCATCACCGCGATGGTGCTGGTGTACATGCAGCTTCCGACCCTGCTCGGGATCGGGAGGATGACCGTGACCCTCGAACTGCCCAGAACCGGGGGGCTGTACCGCTTTTCGAACGTGACCTACCGGGGGGTCCAGATCGGGAGGGTCACCAATGTGCGGGCGACCCGGTCCGGCGCCGAGGCGACCATGTCGCTGGCGAACTCCCCGAAGATCCCGGCCGATCTGCAGGCCAGTGTGCTCAGCGTCTCGGCGGTCGGGGAGCAGTACGTCGACCTGTTGCCGCGAACCGACTCCGGGCCGTATCTGCGTGACGGTTCGGTGATACCGGTCTCCGACACCACCGTCCCGCAGAAGGTCGGACCGATGCTCGACCAGGTGAGCGCGCTTCTGGACAGCATCCCCAAAGAGAAGCTGTCCAAACTCCTCGACGAGGCCTTCAAGGGGCTCAACGGTTCCGGCGACGAGCTGGCGGCGCTGTTGAACTCGGTCTCGACGGTCGCCCACGACTTCGACGCGGTGGGTGATCGGGCGCGCGCGCTCGTCGACGACTCCCGGCCGCTGCTCGACGCCCAGGCCGCGTCCTCCGAGGCGCTGCGGGTCTGGACCCGCAGCCTGGCCGGCGTGACCGGCCAGCTCAACGCCAACGACCCGCAACTGAGAACCGTGCTGCAGAACGGACCGGGCGCACTCGACGAGGCCGCGCAGTTGCTCACCTCGGTCAAGCCGACACTGCCGGTGCTGCTGGCCAACCTGAGCACGGTCAGCCGGATCGCCGTCACCTATCACGCGTCGTTGGAGCAACTGCTCGTCCTGCTGCCCCCCTATGTCGCCTCGGTGCAGGCGGTCGGCCTGCCGCGCAACAACCCCACCGGATTCACCCAGGGTGACTTCACGCTGACGATCGGCGACCCACCGGCCTGCACGGTCGGATTCCTGCCGCCGTCTTCCTGGCGGTCCCCGTCTGACCTGACCGACGTCGACACCCCGGACGGCCTTTACTGCAAGCTGCCCCAGGACTCGCCGATCGCGGTGCGCGGCGCCCGCAACTACCCGTGTATGGGACAGCCCGGTAAGCGCGCCCCCACCGTCGAGATCTGTGAGAGCGGCGGGAACTTCGAGCCGCTGGCGATGCGCCAGCACGCCCTCGGCCCGTCGCCGATCGACCCGAACCTGCTGGCCCAGGGGGTCCCGCCCGATGACCGGGTGACGTTCAACGATCACATCTACGGGCCGCTGGAGGGAACCCCGATGCCGCCGGGTCCGCCCGGGGGAGCTCAACCACCGGCCGGGGACGCCCCGCCCGCCGCGCCAGCCGAACCGCCGCCGGGTCCCCAGGTGGCGCCGAGCGCCTTCACTCCCGGGGGTGGCGGTCCGTCCGTGGCGATCGCCACCTACGACCCGCAAACCGGGCAGGTCGCCACCCCGGACGGGACGGTGGCGCGGCAGGCCGATCTGGTCGCCGGGACCGGCCGGCCCTGGACAGACCTGCTGCCGACCGGCTGACCGGGCCGGTTCAGCCCACCTTCACCAGCTTGAACGGCATCGTGATGAACAGCGCCAGGCTGCGTCCGCAGGCCCCGCTGGGTCCGGTGGTGGCGTCCTCGCCGACCAGTGTGTCCGACGTCGGGTCGGTGGTGGACCCGTCCGGCGTCATGGCCCTGAACCGGAACACCTGGAACCCGTCGGCTGCCGACCCGTCCTGGCACGGCATCCAGCGCGGCACGATGTGCTTGACGTACCACTCGCCGCTGAGCTGGTAGATCGGCGCGGTCCAGCCCTGGTCGCTGCTCACCGTGCCGGTGCATTCGGTGGGGTAGCTGCACTGCGAGGTGATGGTCCACAGGGCGCGCACGCTCTTCTCGTCATGGAACACGTCGTTGGTGCGTGCCCACTCGCCGTTGGAGGTCGCGGTGTAGGTCCCGTTGAGCCCCCACGCGTCTGAGCAGTGAGCCGTGGGCGCCGCCCACAGGCCCAGGACTGCGGCCGCCGTCGTGCAGGTGGCCAGGGGGCGGATCACGACGTCAAGTATGGCCGGTCCGGCCCGCGTTTTCCGGGCCTTTCCGGGGTTACCCGCCGCGGAAAAAGGGCATAACGATATTTACGGTAGACTCAGGTTCACTATCCACAAACACAGAAATTGGGGAAACAGTATGTGGTCAGCACGTGTAGTGCGGCAGGTCGCGCTGGTGACCGGCGCCGCTGCCATCGTCGGTTCGGGCGCTTTGACGGCCTGCTCCACCAAGGAGAAGCCGGCTGAGACCAAGCCGTCGTCGTCGACGAGCGCACCGGCTCTTACGCCGAGCGAGAAAGCCAACGTCGGTTCCTTCGCGCCGACCATCACCGCCAAGCCGGCGCCGACCGCCCTTCCGGGCAACATCCGCACCGGTCAGTAATCGTCAGCCGAAAGCGCCAGCCCGCGGGGTCGAACCCGCCGGCTGGCGCTTTCGTCTGAATCACTTGGGCGGATCACCGCGCCAACTGAAGCTGTCGACGTACTTTCCCATGTCCTGGGCGATCTGCAGGTTGGCCGGGGACGGCGGGCCGGGCCCGAATTCCTGGGTGAACTGCCGGAACGGGCCCTGCGCCGCCGCCACCAGGGCGAGATCATCCTTGACCGCCGCGATCACGATGACGCGCAGCTGCCCGCCGACGGTCTGGGGGAAGTCCGCGACCACCCCGTATCCGTTCTGGTAGCCCAGCGTGGCGTTGGGCAGTTCGTAGGCCACGATCGACTCCGGGAACGCGTCGGCCAGCACCTGGTTCACCACGGCGGTGGCGTCCCGGCCGGCCGCGGGCTGGCTGAACAGCCGCAGGGTTCCGCCGTCGCCGAGTTTCCACCGGGCGGTCACCCCGTTGTCCTGGGTCGTGACGTCGTAGGCCACGCCCGGCGCCGGGTAGGACACCGAGAACTCACCGCCCGGCGCGGTGAACGACGGGTTCGTCGCCACCGGCAACGCGGTGGGCGGCCGGCCGCAGTCCGGGGGGCAGGCGTAGACCGGGGCATCGGCCACCCGGGTGTCGATGAAGTTCAGCACCACCAGGGCGACCGTCAGCAACAGCACCCACAAACCCAGCGTGATGACGTATTTCGGGCCGCGGCCGCCGAGCGGGATCCTCACGCGTTCCCCGACCGGGCCAGCAGGATCGCCTTCACCAGATTGTCCACGTTCGGGCTGCCCAGCCCGGTGACGGTGTCGTAGCCCTTGCGGCCGCTGGGGGTCACCGCGTTGCCGCCGTAGCGAACGTCGCGGAAACCCGGCAGCGCCGAACTCCTGGCCACCTGGTAGAGCACCGGGTTCAACTCGCCCAGCGGAGCGGCCCCGGCCGCGGCGAACGTCTGGTTGACGATCGCGGCGATTCCGGCCCAGATGGGGGCGGACTGGGAGGTGCCCCCGCCGACCAGGATCTGCTGGCCGTAGATGAATTTCACCCCGGTGAACGGGTCACCCACCGCGGCGATGTCGGGTACCAGCCGCCTGTCGGTGGGGCCGGCCTCGGGGTCCACGGTCTGCCAGGCCGGCCGCTCGTACAGCGTGGACGCGCCGCCGCCGGATCCCTGGGTGAGCGGGACGTCGTACCAGGCCTGTTCGGCCACCCATTCGCCGTCCGGACCGGTTGACAGCCGGGTGCCGCCGACGGAGGTCATCTCCGGTATCGACGCCACCGCGTCCAGTCCCACGTCATCGGGGCTGGGCGGGTCGGACCAACTGTGACCGCCCTTGCAATCCAGGCCGGCGATGTCACCGGACGCGTCGAACGCCGTCGTGCCGTTGCGCACCGCCGCCACCAGGGCCGCGCGCACCGGAGCAAGGTCGGCGGCGGTGAAGAGGCGGTCGCAGCCCCATCCAATGGACAGACTCCAGATGGCGCCTGGGTAGCGGCTGTCCACCGAACGCATGAGTTCGCCGAGCTTCTCGAACCCGCCCGCCCCCTCCACGGTGGGTCGGGAGTTGACCAAGACGAGCTTCGCATCGGGGGCCACGGCATGGATCACCTGGAGGTCCATGGTGGACTCGACCCCGCGCTGGGCCGGCAGGTCGCCCATCACCTCCGGGACGAAGGCCGGCACATCGAAAACGTCGCTGAACATGTCCAGATCCCGCTGGTCGAAACCGTCGAAGCCCCACACCACGACGGTGATTCCCTTCCCGGTGTAGCCGGCATCGGCCAGCGGCCGGATGTTGTAGGCGTTCAGCAGTTGGTGCGGCAACAGACCGCCGCCCGGCACGTCCAGCGGCGGGGTCGGCGGCAGGACCGTCCGGTGCGGCAGGTAGCCCAGGACCCGTCCCAGTCCGGTCACCTCGGTGCGCAGCACCGGCGGCACAACCGGCTGCTGCGGGGAGGCATAGAAGACGCGGCCGACATCCGGGCCGCCGCGGATCCGGTAGTCGCGAACCGAAACCCCGAACGCGTCCGCGAACGAAGCCGGGGCACCCTCGACGACGGCCCAGTCCGCTCCGGTCTGCCAGCGCACCGACAACCCCTTCCCGCGCGCCCAGTCCGCGAGCCGGGCCGGATCCGAAGGCTCGCGCAGCGTGGCGGTCAGTTGCACGCGGCCGGATCGCGCCGGGCCGAGATCGGCCGCCGCCGCGAGCAGGCGGGCGTAGGGACCGGCGATGACGTTGCGCGGTGTGGTAGCCCACCGGTCGGCGGCGAACAGCACCGCGGCGACGGCCACGAGTGCGACGCCGGCCAATCGAGCCACCCGATTAGTCACGGCATCAAACCTAAAGGATCGCCGGACCGTCACGCCGAGCCGGCGGCTTCGCCGCGCACCCGCCGGGCTGACCGCGAGGAGGCCCGTTCGGCGGCCCCGCACTGCGGACAGAACGGCATGTCCGGCACGGTGGCCGAGCAGTGTATGCACCGCACCGGCCGGCCCGAGGCCTCATCGTGCAGTTCGTGCAGCACCGCGATCTGCATCGCGATCCGAAGCGCCAGCCATGCCAGCAGCGTGATCGCCAGGTTGATCACGTCCTCGGTGCCCGGGCGGACATTGGCGGCGTCGACGGCGTACAGGGCCAGGTAGCAGGCCGCTCCGATCAGCGTGCACAGCGCCAGTCTCCAGCGGACGCCGGCCCGCTGGCCGGGCCGGTACCACAGCAGAATTCCCATCGCGCCTCCGGCGGCTGCCGCCGTCAGCGGGTCGAACAGGCCGTAGAGCAGGGCCCGCGACAACAGCCGCAGCGGGTCGTAGTTGTCCAGCAGACCGGCGACGTGCTGGGGCGCGAGCCAGGTGATGGTGCCCGCGGTCGTGTAGGCCAGCGAACCCAGTGCGCCGATCACGAATCCGTCCAGCGACTCGACGGTCCGGGGGCGCAGCAGCCGGACCACCACCGCCGGCACCATCATCAGCGCGGCGTCCCCAGCGGCTACAGCGAGGCCGAGGTTGAGCACGTCGAGCAACTGGAAGCCGGCCGACAGCGGGATGCCGTAGGCGCCGGCCACCCGGGCCCCGGTCCACAACCACCAGGCGACGCTGAGCGCGATGCCGATCACCGATGCGAGCGCCAGCGCCCACGCCGGTATGTCCCGATAGATGTCGGACCGCCATAGATACAGCAGGAACAGCAGGGGTATCCCCAGGCAGGTCAACACGACCATCGGCGCAATCTGCCCGAGCAGCGAGACCGCGACCAGCGCCGCGGCCGCGATGAGCAGTCCGTGCCGGAACGGCGTGCGGTCCGCCTTGGACAGATGCGGACACAGCGTGCTGGTGATCAGCGGCAGAAACACCGACTGGCGGTGCGCGGCGACGAACACCCTCGGCCGCAGCAACGTGCGGCGCGCGGTGACGCCGGCCAGTTGGTCGGCACCGCAGTGACCGCAGAACTGCGCGACCGGCACGCATTCCCGGCAGGCCGGGCACTCCCGGACTGCCTCGTCGGGGCCAGTGCTCATTCGATTCCGCTCTCGGTCGGGGTCGGCGGCCTCGACCCGCAGCGCAGCGTACCCGCAGCGGCTGGGTCACGGCGGTCGGCCGGCTGCGAACCGTTTGGTAACAATATTCCCATCTGCCCCAATCGTCACAGAAGCTGCTAGGCTTCCCCGAGGCGATTCCCGCACGTCGCGGCGGGGAAGGGATGGTCATGGAGATGTCGGGCCGGGAGGTCCCGCCGGAGCCGCAGTCTGCGCCCGCGGGCGCCAGGCCTCCAGGCAAACGCGTCAAGTCGTCCCGCAACTTCCTCAACCGGTTCAGCATCCAGTCCAAGCTGATCCTGATGCTGGTGCTGTGCACCATCCTGGCCGCGGCGATCGTGGGCGGAATCTCCTACCAGACCGGCCGCAACTCGCTGCGCATCGCCGCGGTCAACCGGCTCGACGAGATCCGCGAATCGCAGACCCGCAGCATGACCGCCCAATTCAGCGATCTGCGCAACGCACTGGTCACCTATACCCACGGCAGTTCGACCCGCGACGCGCTGCGAGACTTCGCCGCCGGCTTCGATCAGCTGGCCAACGCCCGGATCACCCCGGAGATGACCAAGGCGATCACCGACTACTACGACTTCTTCGCCAAGGAGACCGAGAAATACAGCGGCACCCGGCTCGACGTCCCGGCGCTGCTGCCTACCTCCGACGCCCAGCGATACCTGCAGGCCGTCTACACCGCCAAGCTGCCCACCAACGATCTCGCCATCGCCAAGGACGACGCGGGCGACGGCAGCGCATGGTCGGCCGCCAACGCCAAGTATCAGGGCTTCTACCGCGAGATCGTGACCAGATTCGCCTTCGAGGACGCCCTGCTGCTCGACGGCCGCGGCAACGTGGTCTACAGCGCCTACAAGAACGTCGACCTGGGCACCAACATCCTCACCGGTCCGTACAACGGATCCAAGCTCCGCGACGCCTACACCCAGGCGATGTCGAGCAACAGAGCCGACCGGGTGGTGTTCACCGACTTCGAGTTCTACCAGCCGGCAACCATGGCCGCGACGGCCTGGATGGTCGCGCCGGTCCCGCCCACCGGCAAGCCGGAAGGCGTTCTGGCGATGCAGTTCCCGATCACCAAGATCAACAAGGTGATGACCTTCGACAAGAAGTGGAAAGACGCCGGGATGGGCGACACCGGCGAGACGATCATGGCCGGGGAGGACTTCCTGATGCGTTCGGATTCGCGGATGTTCCTCGAGGACCCGGAACGCTACAAGCAGATGGTCATCGACTCGGGCACTCCGCCGGACATACCCGACCTCGCGATCCGCCAGGGCGGCACGACGCTGGTCCAGCCGGTCGCGCCGGCTGCGCACCTGGAGGCGCAGAAGGGCCGTACCGGCACCGTGATCACCAAGGACTACCTCGGTCAGGAGACCATTCAGTCCTACGCGGCGGTCGGCAAGATGGCCGACCTGCGTTGGACGATCGTGGCCAAGATCGACACCAGGGAAGCCTTCGCCCGGGAGGTGACCTTCACCCGGATCGTTGTGCTGGCCACCACCGGGATCATCCTCGGCGTCTGCCTGCTCGCCGCGGTCCTGGCCCAGGTGTTCCTGCGCCCGATCCGGCGCCTCGAAGCGGGCGTCCAGCAGATCAGCGCCGGTGACTACCACGTCGAGATACCCGTCGAGACCCGCGACGAGATCGGCGACCTGACCGGGATGTTCAACGAGATGAGCCGGAGCCTGTCGGTCAAGGAGGACCTGCTCGTCGAGCAGCGCGGCCGGATCCGGACGCTGCTGCACTCCCTGATGCCCACGGCGATCGCCGAGAAACTCGTCGACGGAGCCGAGATCACCGCCCGCGACCACTCCGACGTCTCGGTCGTCTACGCCGACATCGCCGGCCTGGACCGGCTACAGGTCGAGTTGGCGACGGACCAGGCGCTCAACATCTCCAACGAGCTGATCCGCCAATTCGACGCGGCCGCTGACGAATTCGGCATCGAACGGGTGCGGCCGGTGCGCAACGGGTACCTGGGGAGCTGCGGGCTGACCATCCCGAGGCTGGACAATGTGCGGCGCGCGGCGGACTTCGCGTTGGAGTGTCAGCGGATTCTGGAACGGTTCAACAGCGAGGCCGACCTGAAACTCGCGCTGCGGGCGGGTATCGACAGCGGGCCGGTCAGCAGCGGTCTGGTCGGCCAGCCGTCCCCGGTATTCGACATGTGGGGAACCGCGGTCAACCTGGCACACCGGCTCAAGAACGGTATGCCCGAGCCCGGCATCTACGTCACCCCGCGGGTCTACGACGCGCTCTCGGAGACCATGTCCTTCGCCGAGGCCGGCACCGTCACCTTCCCCGGCGGCAGTGAACGGGTCTGGCGGCTCACGGAGGCGACGTAAATGGGCGACCTTCTCAGCGACTCCTGGTTCTACTGGGCGATCGGGGTGGCGATCGGCTTCCCGCTGCTGCTGATCGCGCTCACCGAGTGGCAGCACACCCTGCGTCGCCGCAACAGCTCCCTGGTCGGGCTGGTGGGGCTGCTGCGCAACTATCTGGCCCCGCTGGGGGCGCTGCTGCTGGTGATGGTCGGAGCCGTCCAGATCCCTGCGAAGACGACACCGGTGCGGATCGTTGGCACCCTGGTGGCCGTCATCGTTCTGATCCTGCTGCTCGCCGGGGTGCGGGCGTCGCTGTTCTCCAACGCCCCGGACTCCAGCTGGCGACGACGCGTTCCGGCGATCTTCCTCGACGTCATCCGGTTCGCCCTGATCGCCGTCGGGGTGGGACTGATCCTCGCCTACATCTGGGGCGCACACGTCGGGGGACTGTTCACCGCGCTGGGCATCACGTCGATCGTGATCGGGCTGACCCTGCAGAACTCGGTCGGGCAGATCATCTCCGGGCTGCTGATGCTCTTCGAACAGCCGTTCCGGCTGGGCGAATGGATCGAGACCGCGACCGCCAGCGGCCGGGTGGTCGAGGTGAATTGGCGCGCCGTGCACGTGCAGACCGGAGAAGGGCTGCGCATCATCCCGAACTCCAAGCTGGCGGCCGAGGAGATCACCAACCTCAGCCGCCTGGCCGGTAAGCAGGCTGTCAGGGTCACCAGCGTCTTCGCCATCGAGGACCGCCCCGATCAGGTCTGCGCGATGCTCGCCCGGGTGGCGGCGCAAGTGCCCGAGTGCCACCCCGACCTCGCCCCGGTCGCCGTGCCCCTGGGAGACATGAAGTACCGCACCAAGATTCCGCTCAGCTCACCGGGGGACGACAGTGACGCCGAGGCCACTTTCCGGCGCTGGATCTGGTACGCGGCACGCCGGGAGGGCCTGCACCTCGACGAGGCCGTGGACGGTTTCTCCGATCCCGGGCAGTTAGCCGACGCCATCCGCAGAGTCGTCGCACCAACCCTGCTGCTCACCGTCGAACAGCAGCGTGCGATGGCTCCGTACGCCGTGGTCGAACGCTTCGGCGCGGGCGAGTTGATCGAGCCCGACGGAGTGGTGCCCGACCACATGTCCTTCGTCATCTCCGGCGTCGTGCTGCTGACCGTCGCGGCCGGGAGCGGATCGCGCACCGAGGTGACCCGCCTGGAGGAAGGCGCCTACCTGGGGCAGAGCACACTGGTGCGGCATCCGGTTGTCGGGTCGTATTTCGCACTCGACGAGGTCGCCCTGGTGCGGGTGCGGCGTGAGGCGATCGAACGGGTGGTCCAGAACAACCCGGTGCTGCTGCAGGAATTCGGCCGTTCCATGGACGAACGCCGCGCCACCGTATTGCGCGCGATGACCGGTGACGCCGTCGACGAGGCCACGGTCACGCCGTCCTGATGCCCGTCGCGTCCGCGCATTTCGTCGCAGAGTCCGACGGCTCATTCAGCCCGACGGACATGGCCCGCAGCAGGTGGGGTCCCGACACGCTCAATGGCCCGGCGCTGGTCGGCCTTGCGGCCTGGGAGCTGGAAAGTCGTTACCGCGCAGAGGGTTTCGCCCCGGTCCGGTTCACCGCCGATCTGTTCAAAGCTGCCCGCCGGCAGCCGACCCTGCTGCGCAGCCGGATAGCCCGCGCCGGCGGGCGGATCCGGGTCGCCGAGTGCGACATCCTGCAGGACGGTGCGGTGGTCGTCAGGGCCGTGATGGCGGCCTACCGGCGCTCCAGACCCCCGCCCGGCGCCGAGTGGGTCCCGCGGGCCGGGTTCAGTCCGCCGCCCGGCGCCGAGGGCCCGGTCTATCTGGTCGGCAGCGACGACGCCGGGTGGGCCGGATCCGGGGCCGACCACCAGAACACCTCCCGCAAGCGGGTCTACCACAGGACTGTCGACGCGGTGGCCGGTCATCCGGCCAGCCCGTTCGTCCGCACGGTGGTTGCCGCCGAGGCGACGAGTCTGGTGACCAACCTCGGGAGCCGGGGGATCGGCTACATCAACGGTGATCTGACCGTCGCTCTGTGCCGCCTCCCGCTCGGCGATCACATTGGGGTGCAGGCTGATTCGCACTGGTGCGCCGACGGTGTCTCGGTAGGCACCGCCACTCTCTTCGATGACGCCGGTCCGTTCGGCACCGGCATGGTGACTGCCCTGGCCAACCCGGCCGCCCAGATCGACTTCGCAGACCCGGACGTCATGCCGATACTGAGAGTCCCATGACCCGAGACGACGTGCTCATCGGCGCGAGGAATTTGGGCCGACTCATCGCGGACGGCGCCGGCCTTGCGATCCTCGACGTCCGATGGCGCCTGGACCGTCCCGACGGGCGGGGGGACTACCTGGCCGGCCACATCCCCGGGGCGGTCTACGTCTCGCTGGAGGACGACCTGAGTGACCACACCCTGGCCGGGCGCGGCCGTCACCCGCTTCCGGCCGGTCCGGCGATTCAGGCCGCCGCCCGGCGCTGGGGCATTCGTACCGGCGAGCCCGTCGTCGTCTACGACGACTGGAACCGGGCCGGATCCGCCCGGGCCTGGTGGGTACTCACCGCGGCCGGGATCACCGGCGTGCGCATCCTCGACGGCGGGCTGGCGGCGTGGACCGCCTCCGGGGGAGATCTGCAGCCCGGGGAGATCACGCCGGAACCGGGTGATGTGACGGTGGCCTATGACGACCTCTACCAGGGTGGCCGCCCGACGTTGACGGCCGGGCAGATCGCCGACGGGCCGGTGACGCCGCTGCTCGACGCCCGCGCCCCGGAGCGCTTCCGCGGGGAGGTCGAACCGCTGGACCCGGCCGCCGGTCACATCCCCGGTGCGCGCAATGTCCCGAGCACCTCGGTTCTCGCCCCGGACGGTACGTTCCTGCCCGCCGCCGAGTTGGCGGCCGTCCTGCAGGACGCCGGGGCCGCGGCGCCGGCCGGGGTGTACTGCGGGTCGGGAGTCACCGCGTCGGTCGTGCTGGCCGCGCTGGGCGCCGCCGGTGTCGAGGCGGCGCTGTTCCCGGGTTCGTGGTCGCAGTGGAGCGGGGAGAACCGGCCGGTGGCTCGGGGACCGGTCTGACTGCGGCGTCAGCGGGTCACCCCCGCGCGGCTATGCTTCCAGGCAGCAAACTCGGTAACCGGCCAGGGAAGTGACGGACGATGACAGCGGATTCGTTGGCGGGACGCCTGGGCGGCTTGGCCGCCGCACTGGGAGCCGGCGTCGTGATCGGCCTGGCGAGTTCCGCCCCGGCATCGGCCGACGCCGCCGATCCGGCCCCGTCCGCGCCGGCATCGGAGACTCCCGGCGGAAACTCGGCACCGGCTTCGCGCCGGGCTCCCACGCGCCCCCGGCCCGTGCGTGTCGCCAACCGGGAGCATCCGGCGGCCAAACGGGTCTCGGCCGGCCGGCCCGCGGCGGCCGCCACCCCGATCGCGAGGACCGCGACCAGACCGGTCCCGTCGCCGGTTCAGGTGCGCCCCGCCGCCGCCGGCCCGGCCGCCGTCGGCCCGGCACCGGCCCCGGCCGCGCCGGCAGCCGAGTCGGTGGGCGCACTGCTCTGCGATCCGCGCGGCCAGAAGATCCGGGTCTTCAAGGGAACCCACGTCGCGCTGCCGCTCAACACGGCTTTCTTCACCAAGAAGGTCACCGGGTCGGCGACCTTCACCCCCGACACCGCCTACGACCTCGGCGATGTCGACCAGTACGACTGGAACAAGCTGACCGGGATCGCGTTCTCGCCCCTGCAGCACGATCGCAACTCGGCCATGGTCGGCTGGCGGTACAACCTCAATACCGAGGAATTCGAGATCGCGCCGTTCTACAACGTCGACAAGAAGCGCATCCTGCCCAACGAGCTGACCGAGGTCATCTCGGTGCCCGCCGATCAGGCCTTCACTTACACGGTCGACTACCACGGCATCACCGTCAGCTACGGCGACACGACGGTCTACAAGCCGTATCCGGAGGGGCTCAAGCCCGTACAGCTGACGGCGTCGCGGGTCAGCGGGTGGTTCGGCGGTAACGAGGTGGCGCCCAGGACCGTCTCCTACTACCTCAAGCTCAAGCGGCTGTGAAGCGGCCGGTCCTGGTCAGTCTGATCGTCGCGTCGGCGCTGGCGCTGATCGTTCTCGTGCTCACCATGCGCTCGGCGCTGCACCGCGAAGCGGCGCAACCGGTGCCGGCCGATGTCCGCAACATCACCGTCTCCATCGGCAACGAGAAGTTCGAGTTGAAGGACGGCCTCGCCGAGCAGCCCGCAGCACCCGGGTCATCGACCCGCAACACCGCCCGCATCGTCGGCGAACCGGCCTTGGGAGATGCCACCGGCGACGCCAAACCCGATGCGGCACTGGTGATCGTCAACGAGCCGGGCGGCAGCGGAACCTTCTACTACGCGGTGGTCGCCGTCGACCACGACGGCTCCTACCGGGCCACCAACGTCATCGCACTCGGGGACCGGATCTCGCCGCAGAGCATCGACTTCAGCGACGGGCATTTCGTCTACCGCTTCCTGGAGCGCAAGCCAGACGAGTCGATGGCGGACGCTCCCACCATCGAGACGACGGTGCCGATCCACGTCGACGGGGCGACCGACACGATCTCGGTGGGCTCCTAGCGGCTCACCGCAGCCGCTCGGCGAAGAACTGCGCGCTGGCGCCCGAGGCGTCCACCGCGAAAGTCGTCGGCCCCACCACGTCGGCGGGCAGCGAGAACCGCCCTGCCGGCCAGGTGTGCCCGCCCCCGTTGATCGCGACCAGGACCACTTCGGTGTTGTCGGCGCACCCGGTCGCGGTCATCTCCTGAAACTCGCGGCCGCCGGCGGCCGGATCGGCGCGCAGCGGCCCCGGGCAGCGATTGATCTCGCGCCAGCGCTCGGCCAGCGCGGGAGCCGAGACGATGTCGCTGGCGCCGCCGCGACCCACCATCGGTCCGCCGTTGTAGGGCACCACCGGGTCGGCGGTCCCGTGTACGGCCATCACCGATACCGGTCGCGACGGGGCGCATGGCACCGTGGCTCCCAGCGTCCCCGACACCGGTGCGATCGCGCTGACCAGATCGGCCCGTTCGCAGACCAGCCGGTTGGCCATGAACGCCCCGGCTGACATGCCGGTGACGAACACCCGACCGGGCGGGATGCGGTACTGCTCGCCGAGCCGCCCGATCAGCGCGGCCAGGAAGCCGACGTCGTCGACACCCTGCCGGTCGGGCAGCGACGCGCCGCGACCGTCGGCCCACGCCGTGTCGATCCCATCGGGGTAGGCGACGACGAACCCGTACCGGTCGGCCACCCCGTTGTAGCCGGTGACATCGGCCTGCTGGGCTCCGGTCATGCCCGCCCCGTGCAGGTTGATGACCAGACCGTTGGGCGCACCGGTGCCCGCGTGCACCAGATAGGTGCGCGGCAGACCGCCGAAGGTCAGTACGCCCGGGGGATCGGCGGGGTCTGCCGCCGCGGGCGCGCTGCCGGCGAGGATCAGGGCCGCGGTGACCAGGGCCGCCGTACGCGTCATCACGCCAGTCAGTGTGCCAGGGTCGCCCTCAGTCGGCATCGGGGGGCGGCCCGTCCGCGAATCGTTGGCCGCCGTCGATGAACTCGATGAGCACGCGTGCCACCTCGTTCGAATAGAGCAGCGAGAGGTGTCCCAGCCCCTCGACCGCCGCGTCGTAGCCACCCCGTGCGGCCAGCTCACTGGTGGAGGGCGGATGAACGATGTTGTCGTGGGTGGAGTAGACGCTCAGGGTGGGCAATTCGATCGGGCGGTCGCGCTGCGCCGTGGCCAGGCCGCCGCCCTCGCGCAGGTCGTCGGCCACCCTGCCCAGGATGGGTCCGCGCCACTTCACGCCGCCGTGCGGTGTGCCCACGGTGATGCAGTGCGCCACCCGGGACCGCCCGGCCCGGGAGTGGGCATAATCCAGGCACACCAGCCCGCCCAGCGAATGGGCCACCAGCGTCACCTGCTCGGCGCCGGTCTCGGCACACACCCGGGCGACGAATCCGGCGAGCCGGGGCGTGTTGTTCTCCACCGAGTCGAACCACGGGTAGTTGAACCCGTACAGCGGTCCTTTGGCCGCTTTGCGGAACTGCCTGGCCATCCACCAGAAGTCGGCCCGGTTCTGGAAGTAGCCGTGCACGAACACGACCGGGATGCCGCCACCGGCGCCAAGTTTGCGTCCGATGAAGAAGTAGAACGGGATCAGCGGCTGGGTGATCAGGACGTAGTACAACTCCCGCAGCATTGCCCGCAGGTGGCTCTGGCCCGGCCTGGGCTCCACGTGGGAGGCCATCAGGAAGAAGGATCCGAGCAGGTAGACCAGTGCGCCGGCGAGCAACGCCACGACCACCGCGAGCCAGAGCAGTTCGGCGGCTCGAAGCGTCACGGCGGAATCGTAGCCGCAGCGCCGGTTCGGCAGGGCCCTTACTCGCGCCGGGCCCTGTTCACACCTGGTAGGTCCCGCCGTCCGTCAGCGCGGGGTCTTCAGCTTGTAGGCCTGGTCGACGAAGTCGGAGGGCAGTGGCTGGCTTTCCTCGCCGGGGATCATCACCTCGATGTAGGCCGCGCCGGTGTGCTTGTCGATCGCGTCGAGAGCCTCGTCCAGTTCGGCGAGGGTGGCAACCTTGGCCGTCAACCAGCCCTTGCAGCCGAATGCCTCCGGGAGCAGGTGGTAGTTGACCGGGGCGAGGTCGTCATAAACCGCACCGCGTCTGCTCAGGACGTCCTCGACACCGTAGAGCGCATTGTTGAGAACGAAAATGCGTGGCGCTACTCCGTAGCGGCCCATGACCGCGAGCTCGTTGAGGGTCAGCTGGTGTGAACCGTCCCCGGTGACCAGCCACGTGTGCCCCTGCGTCTTGGCCATCGCGATGCCGAATGCGGCGGGCGTCGCCCAGCCGATCGAGCCCCACAAACCCTGTCCCTCCGCCCCGACCCCGGCGGGCAGGCGCATCTTGTTGAGGTGCAGCATGCAGGTGCCGGTCTCGATGACCAGCGTGTCGCCGGCGGCGAGTCGCCGCTGCAGCCGCGGGTAGAAGTTCGCCGAGCTGGTCGGCTCGTCGCCGGTGCCGGTCAGCTCCAGCTGGCCGTAGGGCGGGGGGTCCTGACGTCGGCGGGGCTTCACCTTCTTGACGAGCGCGTCGAGCAGGTCGTCGATTGCGACGTTCAGATAGACGTCGGTGCCGATGCGCACCCAGTTCTCGTGGATGCAGACCGCCCGGTCGGTGTGCAGTACGTCGCCCCACAGACCGGTGTTGAGCTCGAAGAGCACCACCCCGCCGATGTCGAGGATCAGGTCGGCGTCCTGAACCGCGTCGCGGACCGAAGGGGGATTGGACATCGCGGCGGCGTATACGCCGATGTACTGCGGCAGGGACTCGTCGATGACGCCCTTGTCGTTGACGGTGATGGCCACCGGAAGGTTGGCCTTGGCGACCAGGTCGACGGCCTTGGCGGCGACGCCGTAGCGGTGGGTCGTCTTGGTGATCGTGGCGATGGGATTTCGCGCTGCGGAGATTTTCGCGGCGATGGCATCGGCCGCGGCGGCCAGTTCCGCCTTGTCGCTATGCCGGCGCTTGATCTTCGCCAGCGGGCTGCCCTTCACCGGCTTGCCGATCACCGGCATCCGCCCGTTGACATCGGAGATGAGGATGTAGGCGGGCATCGACTGACACAGCGCCTCACGGATGAGGCGTTCGAGTTCGTCGATGCAGTTGTCCGGGGTCAGCCTGGCCCAGACGCAGCACGCGGAGGTGGAGATCTCCACGAACCGGTCGTATCGGGTGTCGCCCAGGTTGTGGTGGGTGATCAGCCCGAGGTGCTGGATGCGCTCGCTGGGCATGCCCACGATGTGGAACACCGGCAGCCGATGCGCCCGTGAGCCCATCACTCCGTTGAGGGCGGACAGCTCGCCGACGCCGTAGGTGGTGGACAGGATGGCCGCGCCCCGGATACGGGCATACCCGTCCGCGGCATAGGCGGCGTTGAGTTCGTTGGCGCAGGCCACCCACTCCAGACCGGGTGCCGCCTCCACGGCGTCGTCGACCGGGAACGCGTAGTCACCCGGGACGCCGAACACCTTGTCGATGCCCAGGTGGGAGAGGCGCTGGACGGTGTATTCGGCGACGGTCGGGTTGGCCATGGCCAGACCATATCGGCCGGCAGGCTGCGGGCGCCTACTTCCGCCCTGGAAGTTTCATCACGGTCTGCACGATCGGCAGCAGCGACTTCTGCCACAGCGTGGGGGACAGGCCGAACGGCGGGTCGAGGTTGAGCACCCGGGCGGTGGCGATGGTCTGCGCCTCGGTGTACTTCAGCAGCCCCTCGGGGCCGTGCCGCCGGCCGACTCCGGACACGCCCATCCCGCCCATCGGGGCGCTCAGGCTGCCCCAGGCGAAGGCGTAACCCTCGTCGACGTTGACGGTGCCCGAGCGCAGCCGCGCGGCGATCTTCTCGCCCTCACCGGTCGTGGCCGCCCACACGCTGGCGTTGAGTCCGTACTCGGTGTCGTTGGCCTTCTCCACGGCGTCGTCGACATCGGAGACCGGATAGATGGACACCAGCGGACCGAAGGTTTCGGTGGCTGCGCACACCATCTCCGGGGTTACGTCGGCGAGCACGGTCGGCTCGTAGAACAGCGGGCCGATGTCCGGGCGTGCCTTCCCGCCGGCAATCACCTTGGCGCCCTTGGATGTCGCGTCCCTGACGTGCTCGGTGACGGTCTCCAGCTGCCCTTCGGAGATCAGGCTGCCCATGTCGGCCGAGAAGTCGTAGCCGGTGCCCAGCTTCATGTTCCGGACGGCGGCGGCGAACTTCGCGGTGAACTCGTCGGCGATGTCCTTCTCGACATAGATCCGCTCGATCGAGATGCACAGCTGACCGGCATTGGAGAAGCACGCCCGGGTGGCGGCCTTGGCCACCTTGTCGAGGTTGGCCCCACGCGTCACGATCATCGCATTCTTGCCGCCGAGCTCGGCGGAGAACCCGATCAGCCGCCTGCCCGCCTGCTCGGCCAGATGGCGGCCGGTCTCGGTGGACCCGGTGAACATCAGGTAGTCGCAGTTGTCCAGGATCGCGGTGCCGACCACCGAACCGGGACCCGGCACGATCGCGTAGAGATCCCGCGGCAGGCCGGCCTGGTACAGCAGTTCGGCGCAGGCCAGGCCGCAGTAGGGCGTCTGGCTGTCCGGCTTGACCACCACCGCGTTGCCGGCGATCAGCGCCGGCACCGAGTCCGAGGCGGTCAGCGTCATCGGGTAGTTCCATGGCGAGATCACCCCGACCACGCCCTTGGGCTGGTGCAGGACGGTGGTCTTCCCGACGGCCGGCAGCAGTCCCTGCACCCTCTTCGGCTTGAGCAGGTCGGCCGAGACGCGGGCGTAGTAGTTGGCGTTGGCGATCAGGTCGATCAGTTCCTCCTGGGCGGCCCAGCGGGCCTTGCCGGCCTCGGCCTGCAGCAAATCCATCAGAAAACCGCTGTTTTTGACCACCAGGTCGCGGTAGCGCTCGACGATCTTGATGCGCTCGGCCGCCGGGCGCTTGGCCCACTCGGCCTGGGCGGCGCGGGCTTTGGCGAACGCCGCTTCCACGTCGTCGGCCGTTCCCACCGGGATAGTGGCCATTTCCCTGCCGGTGAAGACCTCGACCACGGGTTTCGTCGGCCGGGCGGCGATGTCCTCGATCGCGGCCAGTGCTCGCAACCGGTCGAAATCGGCAGCGCTCGGAGCAGCCATGTCAGCACCTCTCATCAACTCGGACGGCTCAACCCTATGCGGTCGTTCGGTGGCGCGGAGAACATGCCGGCGCGGTCGGCGAAACCTGGCTTGACTTTAAGAGAGCCCGCACTATGCTGTGAAAATCCTGAAGTTCTACTGAGTGCGGATTGAATAGAGGCTGACCGAATGGATTGGAAACGAGTAGGCGTCATCGCCGGCAGTGCGGCCATCATGATCGCCGTGCCGCTGACCGTGGCCCAGCCGGGCGTCGCGGTCGGCTCCAAGTACGAGTCCAAGGTCGGCATCAGCGGGACATCAAAGGTGAAGACCTCCGAAGGCAAGAAGTCGGAGGGGGCGAAGGCTCCCAAGACCAAGGAATCCAAGACCAAGGAATCCAAGACCAAGTCGTCTGAGACGTCGAAGACGAAGACCAAGTCGTCGGAGACCTCGAAGACCAGGACCAGCACGTCGAGCAGCAGCTCGTCCACCTCGTCGAGCTCGCAGACGACCTCGTCGCCGACCAGCACGCAGACGACACAGCCCACCACGACTGCGCCGACCAGCACGACCGCGGCGCCCACCACCTCCGACACCGTCGCACCGACGACATCGGACACCGTCGCACCGACGACATCGGACACCGCCGCACCGACGACATCCGACACCGCCGCACCGACGACATCGGACACCGTGACGACGACGCCGGCCGTCTAGCTGCTACATCGGCGCGGTTCGCGCGCTCTGGGCGTCGGTGACCGCGATCGCGGTCATGTTGACGATGCCGCGGGCGGTCACCGACGGGGTGAGGATGTGAGCCGGCTTGGCCGCACCGAGCAGTATCGGGCCGACCGGGAGTGCGTCGGCGAGCACCTTGACCATCTGGGAGGCGATGTTCGCCGACGTCAGGTCGGGGAAGATCAGCACGTTGGCCGCGCCTTTGAGGCGGGAACCGGGCAGCACCCGATCGCGGATGGTCTGGGACAGCGCGGTATCGGCCTGCATCTCCCCGTCGATCTGAAGGTCCGGATCGGCGCGGCGGATCAGCACGAGCGCCTCACGCATCTTCACGGCGCTGTCGCTGTCGGCACTGCCGAAGTCGGAGTCGGACAGCAGTGCCACCCGCGGCACCTTGCCGAACCGGCGAACGTACTGGGCGCATTTCATTGTCATCTCGGCGATCTCGGCGGCGTCGGGGTGGCGGCTCACCTGGGTGTCGGCCAGGAAGTAGTAGCCGCGAGAGGTGACCAGCAGGCTCAGCGCGGAGAAGTCCAAGGCGTCGGGAGCCAGGCCGATGATGTCGCGGATGATCTTCAGCCGGGTGGGGAAGGGGCCCTCCAGTCCGCACAGCATCGCGTCGGCGTCACCGCGCAGCACGGCGATGGCGGCGATCGCTGTGGTGGATGTGCGCACGAT
>NZ_JBJTJF010000190.1:0-58363 GCF_046095365.1 Mycobacterium sp. | reverse complement strand
TTAAAGAATCGACGCGCCCGGACCATCTCACCGCTCGACGGCGATTTCGGAGCGCAAGTCGACGCAACCCCGCTTGTGTCTGGTTCCCGAGAATCGCTGGCTGATTCCGAACCACCCTGGCGCGCACGGGCCCGTCCACGGACATAAACGATGAATAAGCGATGACGTTGGGCCGAAATGAGCCTCGCCACGGGAAGAAACGGGATCTACCAGGAACTGGTAGGGCGGGTCGGACTTGAACCGACGACCAACGGATTATGAGTCCGCGGCTCTAACCAACTGAGCTACCGCCCCCTGACCCCGGGCCGCCCCAGGGCCTTAAGAGCCTAACGCCACCTGTTCGACCGCCATTCCCGCGGCCACTACTGGGCCTGGCTTACCGAGGACATGTGGAAGTCCGGTATCCGCAGGGTCGGCATCACCGCGCGGGTGGCCCAGTCGCTCCACTCCCGAGGCAGCGTGGTCTCCGGACGGCCGGCCTCGCCGGCCCGGCGCAGCAGGTCCAGCGGGCTCTCGTTGAACCGGAAGTTGTTGACGGCCGCGGTGATCTCGCCGTCCTCGACCAGATACACCCCGTCGCGGGTGAGCCCGGTCAGCAGCAGCGTGGTGGGGTCCACGGTGCGGATGTACCACAGCGTGGTCAGCAGCAGCCCACGTTCGGTGGACGCGACCATCTCGGCGAGATCCTTTGTGCCGCCAGTCATCAGCAAGTTGTCGGCGGGCACGGCGGCACCCGCGCCGAATTCAGTGGCGGCCGCCCGCGGGTAGATCAGGTTGGCGATGGTGCCGTCGCGGATCCAGTCCACCCGGTCGATGTCCATGCCGTTGTCGAACACCGACATCCGCTCCGAGCTTGATGCGGCGGCCACGAACGGCGCGCACTCCAGGCCCGGCGCGTAGGGGTCGGAGTACATGGTCAGCGGAAGGTCGGTGAGCGTCTCCCCCACCCGCGTTCCACCACCGGGCGCCGACAGGGCGGTGCGGCCCTCCTGGGCGCCGCGGCCGTCCATCGACCAGCCCAGGTAGATCATCATGTCGGCCACCGTCGAGGGCGGCATCAGGGTCTCGTAGCGCCCGGCGGGCAACTCGACGCTGCGGTTGGCCCAGTCCAGCCGCCGGGCCAGCTCGGCCAGCATGCCGTCCACCGGCACATCGGCGAACCACGGGGTGCTGATCCCGGCCCAGGCGCTGGCCTGCCCGCGCTTGGCGTTGATCTCCACCGAACCGGTTGGCTGAGTGAAGCGGCGGCGCAGCCCGGTCGAGGACGCCAGGAACGTCGTCTCGACGATGTGGTGGGCGAAGCCGTACAGCCGGTCGGTGCGACCGAAGCCGGCCGTCAGCGCCCGCGCGACCTCGGCGAACGCCCCGGCTCCGGTGCCGGGCACCGGGTCACCCCAGTCCGCCGGCTCCCCGGCGCCGGTCAGCAGCGGCGCCGAGTCGTGAGCCTCCGGGGCGGTGTGGGCGGCCTGGTCGGCCGCGGCCACCAGGGCGTCGATGGCGTCGGGGTCGACGACGCTGGAGCACACCGCACCGACGTGGGCCTTATCCCCTGACCGCACAACGGAAATCACCGCGGTCGAGCGACTCGTGGCCACCCCGTTGGTGGTCATCGAGTTGCCGGCCCAGCGCAGCGACGCTTCGCTGCGGTCGGTGACGATGACGATGGTCTCGTCGCACCGGCTGGTGCGCGCCGCGGACTGCAATGCCAGTTCGACGGCGTCCTGGGCGGGAATCATCGGCCGGACCCCGACTTGGCCTCTTCGCTGACGCTCACCGGCCGGACTCCTCCACCGTATTGAGCACGTTGACCCCGCGGAACAACGCCGACGGGCAGCCGTGGCTGACCGCCGCCACCTGACCGGGTTGGGCCTTGCCGCAGTTGAACGCCCCGCCCAGCCGCCAGGTGGACGGCCCGCCGACGGCTTCCATCGAGTTCCAGAAGTCGGTGGTGGTGGCCTGGTAGGCGACGTCGCGCAGCTGGCCGTGCAGCCGGCCGCCGAGGATGCGGAAGAACCGCTGCCCGGTGAACTGGAAGTTGTAGCGCTGCATGTCGATCGACCAACTCTTGTCCCCGACGATGTAGATGCCCTCCTCCACCCGGGAGATCAGGTCTTCGGTGCTCAAGTCCGCTGCGCCCGGCTGCAGTGACACGTTGGGCATGCGCTGGATCGGGACGTGGTGGGCGGAGTCGGCGTACGAGCAGCCGTTGGAGCGCTGCAGGCCGATCTTGCGCGCGAACACCCGGTCGAGTTGGTAGCCGACGAAGGTGCCGTCGCGCACCAGGTCCCACTGCTGGGCCGCCACTCCTTCGGCGTCGTAACCGATTGTGGCCAAACCGTGTTCGACGGTGCGATCGGCGGTGACGTTCATCACCGGCGAGCCGTAGCGCAGCGTCCCGAGTTTGTCCGGGGTGGCGAACGACGTGCCAGCGTAGGCGGCCTCGTAGCCGATGGCCCGGTCGTACTCGGTGGCGTGTCCGATGGACTCGTGGATGGTCAGCCACAGATTGGTCGGGTCGATCACCAGGTCGGTGGGTCCGGCGACCACGCTGGGCGACTTGGTCTTCTCGGCCAGCAGCGACGGCAACTCGGCCAGTTCGGCGGTCCAGTCCCAGACGTCGTCGCCGGCCAGCGCCTCCCAGCCCCGCCCGGTGGGCGGCGCAAGGGTGCGCATCGACTCGAAGTTGCCGGCGGCGGCGTCGACCGACACCGCCTCCAGCGCGGGCAGGGTGCGCACCCGCTGCTGGGTGATCGACGAGCCGAAGGTGTCGGCGTAGAACGTCTGCTCCTTGACCGTGTTCACCAGCGCCGAGACGTGGTCCACACCGTCGGAGGCCAGCAGCCGCCCGGAATACTCCCCCAGCACCGCGATCTTATCGGCGGTGGGAATCGTGAAGGGGTCGATGCGGTAGTCCGACACCCAGACCGCATCGCGGTAGACCGGTTCGTCGGCCAGTTGGATCTGCTCGGCGTTGAGCGCGGACAGCGTGACCGCCACCCCCACCGCGTGACGGGCCGACTCCGCGGCAATCTCCGGGGTCAGCCCGGCATGGGAGGCGAACCCCCAGGTGCCGTCGACGATGACCCGCACGGCCAGCCCGATATCGCGCTCGAGGACCGACGATTCCAGCTCGCCGTCGCGCAACTGCACGATCTCGGTGGTGATCGCGTGCACCCGCAGGTCGGCATAGCTGGCGCCCGCGGCCCTGGCCGCCGACAGTGCGGCGTCGGCCAGGCGGTGGCGCGGCAGGGCCAGGAAGTCGTCGTCGATGCCCCGCCGATCCGTCACCGTTCCACCGTAACCGGAGGCATCGGTGGATAGTCTGGCGGCCGACCACGATGAGCACCCCGCGCCGCCGCTCCCGACTCCGCCCGCTGACATGGGCGGGGCTGGCGATCGCCGCCATCGGCTCAGCGCCGCTGCTGGTGGTGATCGCCGCGGCCAGGATCGGGTGGCTCGACGACCCGAACCCCAACCCGGTCGGTCTGGGGATACTGGCCGCGTTGACCTTCTGGCCGGGAATCGCGCTGGCCGGGGTGGGCGCGGTGTGGTCGATTCTCGACGCGTTACGCGAGCGGTCGCGACCCGGATGAACCGGCGGATGCGCTCCACGCTGCTGGGGTACGGGCTGCTGGCTCCCAGCCTGTTCGGGGTGGTGTGTTTCCTGCTGCTGCCGATGCTGGTGGTGGTGTGGCTGAGCCTGCACCGCTGGGACCTGCTCGGCCCGATCCGCTCAGTGGGGCTGGACAATTGGCGTTCGGTGCTGACCGACCCGGCGTTCGGCAACTCGCTGCTGGTGACGCTGGCGTTCATCGCGATCGTGGTACCCGCCCAGGTGGCGCTGGGCCTGGCCGCCGCGGCGATGCTGGCCCGCGGACTGCCGGGCACCGGACTGTTCCGAGCGCTGTACGTGATCCCATGGATCTGCTCGCCGCTGGCGGTGGCGGTGCTGTGGCGCTGGATCCTGGCCCCCACCGACGGCGCGGTCAGCACGGTGCTGGGGCATCGCATCGAGTGGCTCACCGACCCGTCGCTGGCGCTGCCGGTGGTGGCGGCGGTGACGGTGTGGACCAACGTCGGCTACGTCGCACTGTTCTTCCTGGCCGGTATCCTGGCCATCCCGCCGTCGATCCACGCCGCCGCCCGTATCGACGGCGCCAGTTCCTGGCAGCGGTTCTGGCGGATCACCCTGCCCATGCTGCGGCCCACCTTCTTCTTCGTCTCGGTGACCGGGGTGGTCAGCGCGGCGCAGGTGTTCGACACCGTCTACGCGCTCACCGGTGGCGGGCCGGCGGGCCGCACCGACCTTGTGGCACACAGCATCTACGCCGAGGCGTTCGGCGCGGCGGCCATCGGCCGCGCCGCGGTGATGGCGATGGTGCTGTTCGTCATCCTTGTCGGGGTGACGGTCGTTCAGCATGTCTACTTCCGCAGACGGATCAGCTATGACCTCACGTAACGGGCTGATCTATGCCGGCCTGGTGATCGCCGCGGCGCTGACGGTGGCGCCGTTCGCACTGGGCCTGCTGACGTCGTTCACCTCCGCCCAGCAGTTCGCCACCGGCACACCGCTGTCCATGCCGGACCCGCCGACGTTCGAGAACTACACGGCCCTGGGCGGGGCCGGGTTCGGCCGGGCACTGGCGGTGACAACGTTGATGACGGCGGTGATCACGCTCGGCCAGTTGACCTTCTCGGTGCTGGCGGCCTACGCGTTCGCCCGCCTGGAGTTCCCCGGCCGCGACGGGCTGTTCTGGGTGTACATCGCCACCCTGATGGTGCCGGCGACCGTCACCGTCGTTCCGCTGTATCTGATGATGGCCGAACTGGGGCTGCGCAACACGTTCTGGGCGCTGGTGTTGCCGTTCCTGTTCGGCTCGCCGTATGCGATCTTCCTGCTGCGCGAGTACTTCCGCTCCATTCCCAAGGACCTGCTCAACGCGGCCCGCATCGACGGGGCCAACACCCTGGACGTGATCGTCCACGTGGTGGTGCCGGCCAGCAAGCCGATCCTGGCGACGCTGACGCTGATCACCGTCGTCTCGCAATGGAACAGCTTCATGTGGCCGCTGGTGATCACCAGCGGCGGCAAGTGGCGGGTGCTGACGGTGGCCACCGCCGGACTGCAGTCGCAGTACAACGCGCAGTGGACGCTGGTGATGGCGGCAACCACCGTGGCGATCGTCCCCCTGGTGGTGCTGTTCGCGATGTTCCAGCGCCACATCGTGCGCTCCATCGTCGTGACGGGTCTGAAGTGATGGGCCGGCCGCGGTTCTCCACCATGATGCTGGCCGCGCTCGTCGCTGTCGCGGTGGTGCTGGCCGGGGCGGTGCTGGCGCTGGGCCGCGACGACGACCCGCCCGGCACCACGGTGGTGACGGTGCGTCTGTGGGACGAGCAGGTGGCCACCGCCTACCGGGAGTCCTTCGCCGAGTTCCACCGCACCCACCCCGACATCGAGGTGCGCACCACGCTGGTGTCCTACGCCAGTTACTTCGACACGCTGCGCACCGACGTCGCCGGCGGCGGGGCCGACGACATCTTCTGGATCAACAACTCCCACTTCGCCGAATACGCCGATAACGGAAGGCTGATGGCGATCACCCCGTTGCCGGACTGGGAGCCATCGGTGGTCGGGCAGTTCACCCGTGGCGGAACACTGTGGGGCGTCCCGCAACTGACCGACGCCGGTATCGCGCTGTACTACAACGCCGACCTGCTCGACGCCGCCGGGATCACAATCGAGGAGTTGGGCGCGGCCCGGTGGGATCCCGACCCGGCCCGCGACACCCTGCGTCCCCTGCTGGCCCGCCTCACCCTCGACGCGAACGGCCGCGACGCCGCAGCAGCGGGATTCGACCCGCGCCGCATCCGGCAATGGGGCTACAACGCCGCCAACGACCTGCAGGGCATCAACCTCAACTACATCGGTTCGGCGGGCGGGACGTTCAGCGAAGGCGACCGGTTCACCTTCGACAACCCCCGTGCCGTCACCGCCCTGGGCTACGTCGTCGGCCTGATGAACACCGACCACGTCGCCCCACCCGCCTCGGACACCAACGACAACGGCGACTTCTCCCGCAACCAGTTCCTGTCCGGGCGGATGGCGGTGCTGCAGTCCGGCACTTACAACCTGGCCCAGGTCGCCGGTCAGGCCCGGTTCCGCTGGGGGGTGGCCATGCTGCCGACCGGGCCGGCAGGCCGGGTCAGCGTCACGAACGGCATTGTGGCGGCCGGCAATCCGGCCACCCGCCATCCCGAGGCAGTGCGCGCGGTGCTGGACTGGCTGGGCGGTGCGGGGAATGCCTACCTGGGCCGCAGCGGAGCGGCGATACCGGCGGTGCTGTCGGCCCAGCGGGTGTACTTCGACTACTGGAAGGCCAAGGACGTCGACGTCACACCGTTCTTCGCCGTCCTCGACGGCCCCCGCATCGAGGCACCGGGCGGAGCGGGCTTCGCGGCGGGCTTCCAGGCCATCAAGGCGTTCTTCGACGAGATGTTCCTGGGCCGGCGGCCGGTGGCCGAGAGTCTGGCGGCCGCCCAACGCGCGGCCAACACCGCCGCTCAGCGCTGAACCCGATCGCCGAGTGGGCGGGTCTTGTACGGGAATCGGCCTTCCGGCGTGCATGGGACACACACTCGGCGGCGGTGATCACCCGCCGCGGATCTCCAGCACGATCGCCAGCGCGCCCACCGCCGCGACGATGCCCAGCACCACCCAGTCCAGCGTCCGCGGCCGCGACGGAGCCGCCGAGATCTGGCCGGTGCCCCCGCGGGCGGTGATCGCATCGCCCATCTCGTCGGCCCGGCGCAGCGCGACGGTGACCCCGGCGGCCAGCAGGTCGACCAGGTCGGCCAGCCATCTGCGGCGGCGGGCCCGGCCGTCGGGCAGCACCGGCCGCGGCCGCAGCCGCCGCGCGGCGTAGAGCAAACGGAACTCGTCGAGCAGCATCGGGAAGGCCCGCAGCGACAACGCCAGCGCGACGGCCCAGTCGTCGACCGGGACGCGCAGCCAGCGCAGCGGGCGGCCCAATTTGGCGATCGCGGGCGCGACGTCGGCGACGTTGGTGGTCCAGGACACCATCGCCCCGAGCACCAGCAGCACGATCGACAACGCGGTGAAGCGCAGGAACTTCAGCAGGCCGCCCGCGCCGAAGTGCACCGAACCCAGCTGCCAGACCGGATCCCCGCCGCCGAGGGCGGCAGTCACCGCGCCGAGCAGCAGCAGGATCCACAACCAGCGCGGCACCGATGGCACCGCGCCGCGCGGGATGCGGGCCAGCACCAGCGCCGCCACCACCAGCAGTGCCATCAACCCGATCGCGATCCAGCCCGGATAGAACGCCAGCAGTGCCGAAATCACCAGCACCACAATGATTTTGGTGCCCGCCCACAGCTCGTGGATGACCGATGTCCCGGGTACCGGGCGCAGCAGCACCACGGCGCGACGCTGCCGCGTGCTCATGACACCCTCCCGGCCGGGGCGAGCACACCGCGGTCGAGGTGCAGCGTGCGCGGGCACAGCTCCTCCAGGCCGGCGAAGTCGTGCGAGATGACGATCACCGTCAGCCCCATGTTGCGGCGCAGATCGGTCAGCAGCCGCAGCAGGCCGCGCTGGCTGGCGGCGTCCAGACCGGCCAGCGGCTCGTCGAGGATCAGCGCCTGCGGCCAGCGGGCCAGCAGGCCGGCGATCACCACGCGGCGCATCTGCCCGCCGCTGAGTTGGTCGACCCGCCGTTGCGCCAGCGACCCGTCTAGTCCGACGGTGGCCAGCGCCGACACCACGCGAGCGGTGTCGTACGGGGAAAAGCCTGCCGCGGAGGCGACCTCGAGATCAACACGGCTGCGCAGCAGTTGCAGGCGCGCGGCCTGGAAGGCGATTGCGACGTCGCCCACGCACGCGTCGGCGGGCTTGCCGCGCACCAGGCACGAACCCGACGTCGGCGCCGTGAGCCCGGCCATGATCCAGGCCAGCGTGGACTTGCCCGACCCGTTGCCGCCGTGGATCAGCACCCCGTCGCCCTCGTTGACCGTGAAACTGACGTCGCGCAGCGCGGTCTTGGCCCACGGCGTTCCCTGGGCGTAGACGTGGCCGACGCCGTCGAGTCGCAGCACCGGCTCCCCGCTGTGCGCGACCGGGGTGACCGTCGCCGCGGGCGCGACGGCCTGGTCGACCATCACCATGTTGTCCTGCGAGGCGCCGAGATTGACGGTGCGGTCGGCGATCTCGGCCTCGCTGTTGTAGTGGGTGATGTGGACCAGGCTCATCCCGTGGTGTTCGTTGAGCCCGGACAGCACCCCGAGCAGGGCGTCGCGGCCGCGCTGGTCGACCATCGTGGTGACCTCGTCGGCGATCAGCATCGAGGGCCGCCGGGCCAGCGCCGCGGCCACCGCGAGCCGTTGCAGTTCGCCGCCGGACAATCCGCCGGTGTCGCGCTCCGCCATCCCGGCCAGGCCCACCTCGTCGAGCAGCCCGGCGACGTCGGTGGGGGTGCCCGGCGGCAGCCCCCAGACCACGTCATCGGCCACCCGGGTTCCCAGCACCTGGCTCTCCGGGTGCTGCAGGACCACCGCCGTACCGCCGACCCGGCCCAGCCCCACTCCGCCGGGGCGCTCGATGCTGCCCGACGTCGGCGCCCGCCCGCACAGCAGCAGCATCAGCGTGGTCTTGCCCGATCCGTTCGGACCCGTCACGGCGACATGCTCACCGGCGCCGACGGTCAGGCTCAGCGGCCGCAGCGCGTCATGGTCGGCGCCGGGATAGCGGAACCTGACGTCGGTCAGGCGCACCGGGACCGGCGCGACCGGACCGGCCTCGGCCGGGGCCTCCAGCTTGTGGACGTCGGGGATTCCGCTGAGCCGGTCCAGCACCCGGCCCATCACCCACCAGCCGACCAGCGAGACGACCATGATCGAGAGGACGGAGTAGACCATGATCAGCACCGGCCAGTAGCGCACCGCGGTGGCGAAGATCGCCCGGGTCTGGTCGATGGATTGGCCGAACAGGTCGCCGACGACCGGCAGGGCCGACATGAAGTTCAGCATCCCGTCGACGTTGGCGGTGAACGCCTCAAGAGCAAGCGTGCGCAGCCGGACCAGGACGGTCAGCACGGCGATGATCCACAGCCCGTTGAGCACCCCGGCGACGACGGACACCGCGATCACGGTGGGGGTGCCGCGGCCGCGGCGTTTGATGATGCCGGTCAGACCGCCGACGTAGGCGCAGTTCAGCACCACCATGAAGCCGCTGATACCGGCGATGAGGAACGAGATGCTGCTGGCCGCGAATGCCGCCGCGAGCAGCACCCGCAGCCGGTAGCGATAGCCGAGCAGCCCCATCGGCACGGCCACCAGCAGCGATATGCCGCCCGCGAAGGGCACCACCACCGACAGGATGGCCAGGGCCGCGCTCAGCGCCGCCATGACGGCCGCCTGAGCCATCTCCACCGGGGTCAGCGACTTCGGCGGGCGGTGCTGGGACGTCGTACCCGCGGGTTGCTGAGCCGGCGCTTCGGGCCGGGTCGACGTCATTGCTCGATTCTGCCAGCCGCGCAGTCCAAACCCGTGTTCCGACCTACTACATCCAGACGGCGGCCTGCTGGCTCTCCCGCGGCCGGGCCAGCGGATGGCCGGCGCCGAGCAGGTTGCCGGTGATGACGCTGCAGATGCGGTACATGGAGATGTCGAAGACGCTGTTGTTCATCGGCGTCTCGATGAGGTAACCGAGCCGTTCGGCGACGATGAAGGTCGCCATCAGCAGACCCCCGACCACCGCGCCGCTGAGGTGCGAACTCGTGGACTCCAGCCGGCTGAACGCCATGATCCCGAAGAACCATGCCAGGCCCTGGATGAACAGGTCGTAGTGGATCGGGACCGGCTCGTTGCGGATCCGCTCCAGCCCGCTCTGCGCGGTGGCGGCCCCGGAGGTGGCGGTCATCAGCAGCACCCGGGCCTGGTGGTCGAGGTGGCCGCCGGCGGACAGGGTCTGGATGTCGGCGGCCTGCCGGTTGAGCAGGTCGACCGCGTCGTCGCCGGCGGGGTCCTCCGGGGTCAGCTCGGGCACCCCGGGCAGCGGCGGGACGCGGCGCATCTCGGCGGCCAGCTGCCAGCAGTACCGGACCTGGCGGCGGCGTATCCGGTCCAGGATCGCGGCGACCTCCGGCGACCCGGAGTCGATGGAGGTCAGCCCGTTGTGCAGGGTGCGGGCGCTGATGATGATGCCGCCCCACAGCGTGCGGGCCTCCCACCAACGGTTGTAGGCGGTGGTGTTGCGGAAACCGATGAACACCGACGCGCCGATACCGAGCACGGACAGCACCGCGGCGGCGTACTCGCTCTGCAGAACGTCGGATACCGGCAACAGCAGGGCGATCACGACCGCGATCGCTAGGAAGGTGTAGCGCAGTTGCCAGAGCACCAGTCCGATCACCCGCACCGGCCCCAGCCGGCCGACGGATCTGATCACTGGAGCGAGCCTACCGGCGGTGGCTCCCCCGGATGGACTCGAACCATCAACCGCCCGATTAACAGTCGGGAGCTCTGCCAGTTGAGCTACAGGGGACCATGCCCGCCTGACGACGGGACGGGGTCAAACTCTAGCGCACCCGGGTCGGCCTGCCCAAAGCCGACCGGACGGGGCGCCGTCCCCACGCGTCAGGCAGGATGGGGTCAGCCACACAGCGGAGGGAGCACCGTGATCGGGTACGTGGCCGTGCTGGCGGCGGGCTATGTGTTGGGCACCAAGGCCGGCCGGGATCGTTACGAACAGATCGTCGGCACCTACCGGACGCTGACCGGCCACCCCGCGACCAAGTCGATGATCGACGCGGGACGGCGCAAGATCGCCGACCGTGTCTCGCCCGACCCGCCCATGGTCACCCTGACCGAGATCGACGGCACGACGACGGTGATCGAACCGGAGCGCGGCGCCTAGGTGCAGCTAGGGGGTGATGCTCTGGTTGATGGTCTGCCCCGGCAGCAGCGGGCCGGTGGTGATGCCCAGGCCGTTGCCGTAACCGGGACCGTAGATACCGCCCTGGGGGGTGCCGATGTAGGTCGGGGTGCCGTTCGAGTAGCCCATGCAGATGCCGTCATCCCGAGAGCCGAACCAGGCCAGGCACTGCCCCTGGGCGGAGTTCGTCGCCGAGGATCCCAGCGCCGCCAGCACCGGCACGCCGAGTGCGGCGACAGCAAGCGCACCCGCCGCGGCGACGCGCCGCCAGTGCTTGTTCGCGTTAGCCATATCTGACCTTTCGCCGTCACGGCCCGGTTCGTTAACCGATGCGTCAACCGCCGGTGGGTCAACCATAGCCTGGCCGCCGCTCATGCGGTGAGGTCGTCTCCGCTGGCCTGCTCGAGCAGGCTGCGCCGGTAGGCCTCCAGCGCGACCAGGTCGCCGAACAGTGCGTGGTAGTCCTCGCCCTGCTCGACCGGCGACATCCGCTGAAGTTTCGACTTGACCTCCGCGATCTGGCGGCCCACCCATACTTCCTGCAGGCGGGCCAGGACCCCCCCGATGTAGCGCGGCAGCCGCTCGTCCTCCTCGACGTTGATCGCCTCCACTCCGAGTTCGCTGACCAGTCCGGCCACCGCCGGGGTCGCGGACTGTTCGCGCACGCTCTCGATCCACTGCGCACCGGCGACGCCCGATGAGGTCCCCCCGGCCGCCTCGATCGCGGTGCGCACGGCGGTGTAGCCCGGGTGGGTGAAACTCTCCGGGGTCAGCGAGTCGAACACCGGCCCGGCCAGCGCCGGGTACTGCAGGGCGGCCTTGAGCGCCTCGCGCTGCGGCCACAGGGTGGGGTCTCGCGGATCGGGTCGCTCGGCGGGACGCCGGACCTCGGCCGGGGCCCGGGCCGCGCCCCGGTCGGCGGTCCGTCCGGCGGCGGGCTTGCGCCCGGCCTCCTGGCGGACCCGGGCGAGCACCTGCGCCACGTCGTCCCAGCCGACCCAGCCGGCCAGCTGGCGGGCGTACTCGTCGCGCAGGGCGGGATCCTTGATCTTGGCGACCATCGGGACGCAGTGCCGCAACGCGGCCACCCGGCCCTCGGCGCTGTCCAGGTCGTAACCGGTCAGCGTGGTGCGGATGGCGAACTCGAACAGCGGCGAGCGCCGCGCCACCAGATCACGCAGCGCGCCGTCGCCGGACTTCAGCCGCAGATCGCACGGGTCCATGCCATCGGAGGCCACCGCCACGAAGCTCTGCCCGGCCAGGTTCTGCTCGCCCGCGAAGGCCTTGAGGGCCGCGGCCTGTCCGGCGGCATCGCCGTCGAAGACGTAGATCAACTCGCCCTTGAAGAACTTGTCGTCCATCATCAGCCGGCGAAGCATCGACAGGTGCTCGTCGCCGAACGCGGTGCCGCAGGAGGCGACCGCGGTGGTGACCCCGGCCAGGTGCATGGCCATCACGTCGGTGTAACCCTCGACGACCACCGCCTGGTGGCCCTTGGCGATGTCTCGCTTGGCCAGGTCGATGCCGAACAGCACCGCCGACTTCTTGTAGAGCACGGTCTCGGGGGTGTTGACGTACTTGGCCTCGATCACGTCGTCGTCGAAGATGCGCCTGGCGCCGAAGCCGACGGTCTCCCCGCTGGCGCCGCGGATCGGCCACAGCAGGCGGCGGTGGAACCGGTCCATCGGCCCGCGCCGGCCTTCCCGGGACAGCCCGGCGGCCTCGAGTTCCTTGAACTCGAATCCCTTGCGGATCAGGTGCTTCGTCAGCGAGTCCCAGCCCGAGGGTGCGAAGCCGCAGCCGAACCGCGCCGCGGCCGCGGCGTCGAAGTTCCGCTCGGTGAGGTATCGGCGGGCCGGTGCGGCCTCGTCGGATTCCAATGCGGCGCAATAGAACTCCTGCGCGGCGGCGTTGGCGGCGATCAGTCTGCTGCGACTGCCGCGGTCGCGCTGCACCCCGGCGCCACCGCCGGTGTAGGAGACGGCGTAGCCGATCCGGTCGGCCAGCACCTCGACGGACTCGACGAAGCTGACGTGTTCGATCTTCTGGATGAACGCGTAGACGTCGCCGCCCTCGCCGCAGCCGAAGCAGTGGAAGTGGCCGTGGTTGGGCCGGACGTGGAAGGACGGGGACTTCTCGTCGTGGAACGGGCAGAGGCCCTTGAGCGAGTCGGCGCCGGCGCGGCGCAACTGGACGTAGTCGCCCACCACGTCCTCGATGCGCACCCGGTCGCGGATCGCGGCGATGTCGCGGTCGGAGATGCGGCCCTTACGGCCTCCCCCGCCACCAACCGCAGCTGTCACGGGGATGAGTCTAGGTCTGCGTCGATGCGTTCCAGCCGGCCCTCGGTGTAGGAGGCGATCTGGTCGGCGACGACCCGCATCCGCGCGGCGTCGTCGGCGGCGGCGCAGTAGGCCGGGACGAGCAGCGGATCCAGCCGCATCGGGGCTCCGTCCAGCAGCCGGTGCGCCACCCGCTGGACGCGTTCGCGCTGTCCGGCCTGCACCGCGAGGTGCCTGGGGTCGGACATGATGAACTGCAGGGCCAGGGTCTTGAGCACCGCGACTTCGGCTCGCACGCTCGCGGGTACCAGCAGTTCGGACTGGTAGCGCACCAGTGGGCCGGGGCCGGATCCGGCACGGGTCTCGGCGATGGCCGCCGAGGCGAACCGCCCGACCAGTTCGCTGGTCAGCTGCTTGAGTGCCACCGACGCCGCCAGGGTGGCGTCGAAGGTGCCGACCGCGGCCACCACCGGAAGCCGGGAGAGCCGGCGGGCAGCGGCCTCCAGTTCGGCGGCGTCGGCGCCGGAGCCGTACACCCTGGTGCCGAGTCCGGCCAGCGCGGCCGCGGCGTCGTCATCGGCCAGCACCCGCAGGTCGATACGGCCCGAGACCACCCCGTCCTCGACGTCGTGCACCGAGTAGGCGACGTCGTCGGCCCAGTCCATCACCTGGGCCTCCAGGCAAGGCCGCCCCGGCGGGGCTCCCGCGCGGACCCATTCGGCGATCGCGGCGTCGTCGGGATAGAAGCCGAACTTCCCCCCCGCCGTCGTGCGCTGCCACGGGTACTTGGTGACGGCGTCCAGCGCGGCGCGGGTCAGGTTGAGCCCGACGCTGCGGGTGCGCGAGGGGTCGAGCACCTTGGGCTCCAGCCGGGTGAGGATCCTGAAGTTCTGGGCGTTCCCCTCGAACCCGCCGCAGCCGGCGGCGAACTCGTCCAGGGCGCGCTCGCCGTTGTGGCCGTAGGGCGGGTGGCCGATGTCGTGGGCCAGACCGGCCAGGTCGACCAGGTCGGGGTCACAGCCCAGCGCCACCGCCATGCCGCGGCCGATCTGGGCGACCTCCAGGGAGTGCGTCAAGCGGGTTCGCGGGGTATCGCTCTCCCGCGGGCCGACCACCTGGGTCTTATCCGCCAGCCGGCGCAGCGCCGCGCAGTGCAGCACCCGGGCCCGGTCGCGGGCGAAGTCGGTGCGGTGCCCGGAGTCGGTCCCCGGCAGCGTGGCGGACTTCGCCGGTTCGGCCACCACCCGTTCGCGGTCGGCCGCCGAGTAGCGGGCGGGCTGATCCGTCTGGGTCGTCGTCACTGGGTCGTCGTCACTGGGTCGTCGTCATTCGTCGTCACCGGGGCACAGTCTGCCAGTACGCCCACAGCTGATAGTGCGTGATGTTTTGCTGGCATCGGGCTCTTCGGATATCGGCGACCACTAGATTGGCGGTCATGCGCCTCGCCCGTCTACTCAGCCTGCTCGCCGCGATCTTCACGGCGGCCCTCCTGTCGGCCCCCTCCGCGGCCGCCGAGCCGCCGTTCCGGCTGCCGGACTACGTGACCGACAACGCCGGCGCGCTCAACGACCGCCAGCTCGCTGAAGTGCAGAAGGCCGTCGACCAGCTCTACAGCGAACGCCGGGTGCGGCTGTGGGTGGTCTTCGTCGAGTCGTTCGCCCCGCAGGGCGCGGTCGGCTGGGCCCAGCAGACCCAGAAGATCAGCGACCTGGGCAGCGAGGACGCGATCCTGGCGGTGGCCACCGACCCCAAGCAGCGTTCCTACGCCTTCCTGGTCTCCCCGGCCGCGGCCGGGGGCAGCTCGACCAAGGTGGACAACCTGCGGCGCGACCGTATCGAGCCGGCGCTGCGCAACAGCGACTGGGCCGGAGCGGCGGTGGCGGCCGCCAACGGGCTGGCCAACCTCAAGGGCTCGCCCGTCGGTGCCGGCTCCGGCGGTGGCGGCGGCGGGTCGCTGATGCCGCTGCTGCTCTTCGGCGGGGTCGGCGTGGTGGGGATCGGCGGGACGATGCTGTTCAGCCGCCGCCGGCGGCGCACGCAGCACGACGCGGCCGTCAGCGCCGCCAAGAGCATCGACCCCACCGATCCCGCCGCGCTGGCGTCGGTGCCGATCGACGCCCTCGACGACCTGTCGAAGTCGATCGTGGTCGAGGTCGACAACGCGGTGCGCACCAGCGCCAACGAACTGGAGCTCGCGGTCGAGGAGTTCGGCGAGCCGCAGACCCGGCCGTTCGCCGCGGCGGTCGACAACGCCCGCGAAACCCTCAAGCAGGCGTTCACCGTGCGCCAGAAGCTCGACGACGGTGTCCCCGAGCCCCTGCCCGAGCGCCGCGAGCTGCTGACCAAGGTGGTGGTCTCGGCGGCGAAGGCCAATACCGAACTGAACAAGCAGAGCGCCGCCTTCCACCAGATGCGGGATCTGGTTTTCAACGCCCCGGAACGGCTCAACGCACTGACCCAGAAGCTGGTCACCGTCACCGCCCGGCTGGATCCGTCAGATCAGAAGCTGGCCCAGCTGCGCACCGAGTTCGACGAGTCCGCGCTGGCGTCGGTGGCCCGCAACGTCAACGCCGCCCGGGAGCGGGTGGGCTTCGCCGATCAGGCGATCACCCGCGGCCGGGAACTGGACGCCAAGCCGGTGGCCGGCGAGGTGAGTGATCTCGTCGACTGCGTTCGCGGTGCGGAATCGGCCCTGCAGCAGGCGAATACGATGCTCGACGCGGTGGACAGCGCGGCCAGCGACATCCGCCGTGCGGTCTCGACGCTGCCCTCGGCGATCGAGGACATCCAGCGCGGAATCAGCCAGGCCTCCGAACAGCTCGCCAAGGGCGGCCTGGCCAAGGCCGCGGAGCTCTCCGCCGCGCGAGACGCCGCGGTCAAGGCGGTCTCGGCCGCGCAGACCAGCGGGGCGGCCGATCCCCTCGGGGCGTTCACCCAGCTGACCCAGGCCGACGCGGACCTGGACCGGCTGCTGGCCACCGCCGCCGAGGAGCGCGAGGCCTCCGAGCGTCTGCAGCGGTCCTACGAGCAGGCGCTGACCACCGCGCAGTCCCGGGTGCGGTCGGTGTCGGACTACATCGACACCCGTCGGGGCAGCATCGGCCCGGAGGCGCGCACCCGGCTCAACGAGGCGGTGCGCCAACTGGAGGCGGCCGAGGCCAAGAGGACCACGGCCGTCGACGAGGCGATCAAGCACGCCAACGGCGCGGCGATGCTGGCCGCCCAGGCCCAGCAGCTGGCCAACGACGACGTGCAGGCCGGCCAGCGCCAGTACCAGTCGACCTACCGCGGCGGCCAGTCCGACATGGGCGCGATGGTCGGCGGCATCATCCTGGGCAACATCCTCACCGGCGGGTTCGGCGGATACGGCGGCGGTTACGGCGGCGGCGGGGGCGGCTGGACGTCGACGACCTACGGCGGCTCACCCGGCGGCGGCGGCGACTGGCTCGGCGGCGGCGGGCGCTTCTAGGGGCAGACACCCGGGGTGCGGACTGGTTCCACCGCGGCAGCGGGACGGCTACACCAGAAGCTTGGCCGCCAGATAGCCGGCAACCGCGTCCAGGCCGACACGCTCCTGGGTCATGGCGTCACGATCTCGAACCGTGACGGCCTGGTCCTCGAGGGTGTCGAAGTCGACGGTCACGCAGAACGGGGTGCCGATCTCATCCTGGCGGCGGTAGCGCCGGCCGATCGCACCGGCGTCGTCGAAGTCGACGTTGAAGTTCCGTCGCAACTCCGCGGCCAGATCGCGCGCCTTCGGGCTGAGCTCCTCATTGCGCGACAGCGGCAGCACCGCCGCCTTCACCGGCGCCAGCCGGGGATCCAGCCGCAGCACCGTGCGCTTGTCCACCCCGCCCTTGGCGTTGGGCGCCTCGTCTTCGGCGTAGGCGTCGACCAGGAACGCCATGAACGAACGGGTGAGTCCCGCTGCGGGTTCGATGACGTAGGGGATGTAGCGGCTGTCGGAGGCCTGGTCGTAGTAGGACAGGTCGACCCCGGAGTGCTGGGAATGCGTCTTGAGGTCGAAGTCGGTGCGGTTGGCGATGCCTTCGAGCTCACCCCACGGGTTGCCCTGGAAGCCGAACAGGTACTCGATGTCGACGGTGCGGTCGGAGTAGTGCGACAGCTTCTCTTTGGGGTGCTCGTAGAGACGCAGGTTGTCCTTTTTGATGCCGAGGTCGACGTACCACTGCAGCCGGGTGTCGATCCAGTACTGGTGCCAGTCCCGGGCGGTGTCGGGCTCGACGAAGAACTCCATCTCCATCTGTTCGAACTCGCGGGTTCGGAAGATGAAGTTGCCGGGGGTGATCTCGTTGCGGAAGCTCTTGCCGATCTGGCCGATGCCGAAGGGCGGCTTGCGGCGCGCGGTGGTCACGACGTTGGCGAAGTTGACGAAGATGCCCTGCGCGGTCTCCGGACGCAGATAGTGCAGCCCCTCCTCGGTCTCGATCGGCCCGAGGTAGGTCTTGAGCATCATGTTGAAATCGCGCGGCTCGGTCCACTGCCCGCGTGCGCCGCAGTCCGGGCAGACGACCTCGGCCATCGGGACCGACTCGGGATCGACCACCACCTTCTCTTTGGCCGCCTTCTTCTCGGCGTAGGCCTCCTGCATGTGGTCCTGGCGGTGGCGCTTGTGGCACTGCAGGCACTCGACCAGCGGATCGTTGAAGACCTCGACGTGACCGGAAGCCACCCACACCTCGCGCGGCAGGATGATCGAGGAGTCCAGGCCGACAACATCGTCGCGGCCGGTCACCATCGCCCGCCACCACTGCCGCTTGATGTTCTCCTTGAGTTCCACCCCCAGCGGGCCGTAGTCCCACGCCGACTTCGTGCCGCCGTAGATCTCCCCGGACTGGTACACCAGGCCGCGACGCTTGGCCAGGTTGACGACGGACTCGATCACGGACGCCACGGCGGGTTGCACTCCTGTCTGCAGACAATTGCCCCAGCCTAGGGGACACCGATCGAGGGCTTTGACATGCGTCGGCGCCCGTGGAATCGTAACTGGAAATGGTTTCCAATAGCGATCAGCGGTCCGCGGGCGGCGGGGTGCGCGCGACGCGTCAGCGCGGCGCGATCGCGGCCCTGCTCGACACCGTCGAGGAGTTCCGCTCCGCCCAGGAACTCCACGACGAGCTGCGCCGGCGCGGCGAGAACATCGGGCTGACCACCGTCTACCGCACACTGCAGACCCTGGCCGGCGCCGGTCTGGTCGACGCGGTGCGCACCGACACCGGCGAGTCGGTCTACCGCCGTTGCGCCGCGCCGCACCACCATCACCACCTGGTCTGCCGCGGATGCGGCGCCGCGGTGGAGGTCAGCGGCCGGGAGGTCGAGGCCTGGGCCGCCGACATCGCTGCCGCCCACGGGTTTTCCGACGTCAGTCATACCATCGAGTTGTTCGGCACCTGTTCGGACTGCGCCTAACCGGCGACCGCGCGGGCCGCCTCGCCTCCCCCGGCCAGCACCATGAGCACCAGCGTCTGCAGGGCGGGCACTCCCAGATCGCCGGCCGGAAAGTTGTAGCGCAGCACCAGATCGGCGCGCCGGCCCGGTTGTTCGCTCAGCATGACGGTGCCGAGCATGGTCCTGCTCGCCTGGGCGGCCACGCGTTCGCGCAACTCGGCGGTCAGCGGCAGGTCCCAGCCCAGGATCGCGGTCAGGGAGACCAGTTCCAGTCCCTCGGCGACCGTCACCAGGCGCAGTGAGGCCACGGTGCCGTCGTGGCGGACGGTCAGCGCGCCGTCGTCCTCGATCCGGACCGGCATGACCTCCCCGAGGGCGTCGGCGAGGCGCATCACGCCCTGCCGAAGCGCCGATTGCGGTTGACGTACTCCTCGCAGGCCGCCCACAGATCGCGGCGGTCGTAGTCCGGCCAGAGCTTGTCCTGGAAGACGAATTCGGCGTAGGCGGCCTGCCAGAGCATGAAGTTGCTCGACCGCTGCTCGCCGGAGGTCCGGATGAACAGGTCGACGTCGGGAATGTCCGGACGGTGCAGATGCTCGGAGATCGTTCGCTCGTCCACCCGCTCGGGATCGAGTCGGCCCGCCGCGGCCTCGCGGGCGATTTCCCTTGCCGCCTCGGCGATTTCGGCGCGCCCACCGTAGTTCACGCAGTAGTTGACGACGATGACGTCGTTGTCGATCGTCATCTCCTCGGCGATGTCGAACTCCTTGATCACGCTACGCCACATCCGCGCCCGCGAGCCGACCCAGCGCATGTTCACGCCCATGATGTCCAGGTTCTCCCGGCGGCGGCGGACCACCTCGCGGTTGAAGCCCATCAGGAACCGCACCTCGTCGGCGCTGCGCCGCCAGTTCTCCGTCGAGAATGCATACACGCTGAGGTTCTTGATGCCGAGTTCGATTGCGCCGCAGGTGACGTCGATGAGGACGGCCTCGCCCATCTTGTGGCCCTCGGTGCGGCTCAGGCCCCGCTGGGTGGCCCACCGGCCGTTGCCGTCCATGACGATCGCGACGTGACGCGGCAACTGGTCGGCCGGGATCGCCGGCGGGACGGCCTTGGAGGTGTGCTGCGGCGGCCGGCGCGGGCCGCCCCCGGGAGGCGCCGGCAGCTCCGGGAACACCACCGGCCAGGTCGAGGTGTCTGGGAAGACCGGGTAGTCCGCGGGCGCGGGGGGCAGCTGGGGGAACTGTTCCCTTCGTCTGCGCTCACCCCCTCGCCAGGAGCTGGCCACCCGTTCCATCGCCATGGGGCTCATCCTGCCTGACGATCGCCGGATCATGGTCAGCGACCTGCGAGTGGACCCGCTCGACCAGTGGCAACGTCCGCAGCTGGCGTTCCAGATGCCACTGCAGATGGGCGGCCACCAGGCCACTGGCCTGCCCGCGGTGGGACGCCGAGGAGGACTCTGCGGCCTCCCAGTCCCCCTCGTAGAGAGCGGCCATCAGGTCCAGGACCGCCTGCGGCGGGGTGGCCGACCCGGACGGACGGCAGTGCATGCACACACTGCCGCCGGCGCCGATGTGGAAGGCGCGGTGCGGGCCGGGCGCGGCGCAGCGGGCACATTCGGTCAGCGAGGGCGCCCAGCCGGCGATTCCCATGGCGCGCAGGAGGTAGGCGTCGAGCACCAGTTCGCGCGGCCTGGTCGCGTCGGCCACCGCTCGCAGCGCCCCGACGGTCAGCCGGTGCAGCGCCGGGGCCGGGGCGTGCTCCTCACCGGCCAGCCGCTCGGCCGTCTCCAGCACCGCGCAGGCGCTGGTGTAGCGGCCGTAGTCGCAGACGATGTCGGTGGCGAAGGCGTCGATCGACACCACCTGGGTGACGATGTCGAGGTTGCGGCCGGGATGCAGCTGCACGTCGATGTGGGCGAACGGCTCCAGCCGGGAACCGAACTTGCTGCGGGTGCGGCGAACCCCCTTGGCGACCGCGCGGACCAGCCCGTGGTCGTGGGTCAGCAGGGTCACGATCCGGTCGGCCTCGCCGAGCTTGTGCTGGCGCAGCACGACCGCCCGATCCCGGTACAGCCGCATCGGACCAGTCTGTCACCGGGGCGGGACAACTCCGGGACTGACACTCGGGCTAGAAACCGAGCCGGCCGAGCAGCTTGGGGTCCTGCTGCCAGTTCTTGGCCACCTTGACCCGCAGGTCCAGGTAGACCTTGGTGCCCAGCAGCTTCTCGATCTGGCGCCGGGCGGTGGTGCCGACCTGTTTCAGCCGGGCCCCGCCCCGGCCTATCACGATGCCCTTCTGGCTGTCCCGCTCGACATAGATCAGCGCGTGCACGTCGATCAGCTCGCCCTGCGCCTCGGTCCGGCCCTCCCGGGGCGCGACCTCGTCGATCACCACGGCCAGCGAGTGCGGCAGCTCGTCGCGGACACCCTCCAGCGCGGCCTCCCGGATGAGCTCGGCCATCAGCACCTCCTCGGGCTCGTCGGTCAGCTCCCCGTCGGGGTAGAACGCCGGCCCGGGCGCAAGCTGGTCGGCCAGCACCCCGATCAGGACGTCGACCTGCTCACCGGTGGCCGCCGACACCGGCACGACCGCCGCGGCGTGTTCGCCCACGAGTTCACTGGCCGCCACCAGTTGCGCGGCGACCCGCTCCCGGCCGACCTTGTCGATCTTGGTGACGACGACCACCAGGACGGTCCCGGGGGCGACCGCGCGGATCTGCTCGTAGATCCAGCGGTCCCCCGGCCCGATCGGCTCGTCGGCGGGGATGCACAGCCCGATCGCGTCCACCTCGGAGTAGGTGTCGCGCACCAGGTCGTTGAGCCGTTTGCCCAGCAGCGTGCGCGGCCGGTGCAGACCGGGTGTGTCGACCAGAACGATCTGGAACTCCGGGCGGTGCACGATGCCCCGGATGGTGTGCCGGGTGGTCTGGGGGCGGTTGGAGGTGATCGCCACCTTGCTGCCCACCAGGGCGTTGGTCAGCGTCGACTTGCCGGTGTTGGGCCGGCCGACCAGGCAGACGAATCCGGACCGGAACGGCTCAGGCACTGTGCGCACCGTCGCCCTCGGCCGGCCGGACCAGGACCGTGCCGATCCGCATCCGGCCGCGCGGGTCGCGTTCTCCCTCGGCGCGCAGCCGCAGACCGTGCGAGACGACCTCCGCACCGGGCAGCGGCACCCGGCCCAGTCTCAGCGCGACCAGCCCGCCGACGGTGTCGATGTCGAGGTCGTCGTCGAACTCGATCTCGTAGAGCTCGCCGAGATCCTCTATCGGCAGTCGTGCGGAGACACGGAACATGCTGTCCCCCAACGGTTCCACCGGTGCCACCTCATCGGTGTCGTACTCGTCGGCGATCTCGCCGACGATCTCCTCCAGGACGTCCTCGATGGTCACCAGTCCGGCGGTGGCACCGTACTCGTCGACCAGCAAGGCGATATGGATCCGATCACGCTGCATCTCCCCGAGCAGGTCGTCGAGCGGTTTGGAGTCCGGAACGAAGACCGCCGGGCGCATCACTTCGGCGACGGTGATGTCACGGGCCGCGCTGGCCGAGTAGTAGGTCCGCCGGACCAGGTCTTTCAGATACACCACGCCCAGGATGTCGTCGACGTCCTCACCGATCACCGGTATGCGGGAGTGGCCGCTGCGAATCGCCAGCGAGGTGGCCTGCGCTGCGCTCTTGTCGCTCTCGATCCAGACCATCTCGGTGCGCGGGACCATCACCTCCCGCGCCGGGGTGTCGCCGAGTTCGAAGACCGACTGGATCATCTTGCGTTCCTCGTCGGCCACCACCCCGCTCTGCCCGGCCATGTCGACCACTTCGCGCAGTTCGATCTCGGAGGCGAACGGCCCGTTGCGGAAACCCCTGCCCGGCGTGAGCGCGTTGCCGAGCAGCACCAGCAACCGGCTGATCGGGGTCAGCAACACCGAAATCGCATGCAGCGGAACGGCGGATGCCAGTGCGATGGGGTAAGCCTGCTGGCGGCCGATGGTGCGCGGGCCCACCCCGACCACGACGAAGCTGATGACGGTCATGACCACGGCCGCGATCAGCAGGGCCGACTTCAGCCCGATCCGGTCGTGCAGGTAGGCCACCACCACCACCGTTGCGGCAGTCTCGCACGCGATCCGCAGCAGCACGACGAGATTGATGTAGCGGGGCCGTTCCCTGACGATACGGCTCAGCCGGACCGCACCCGGACGCTCGTCGCGGACCAACTCGTTGACCCTCGCGATCGACACGGTGCTGATGGCCGCGTCGATCGCCGAGAACAATCCACCCAGCAGCACCAGGACGACCGCGCCGATCAGCGGTCCCAAGCCGGTCAACTGTCGAAGTACCGCGACTTGTCGAGCAGTCGCCGGTCCTTCTCGGCCTGCCGTTCGGAGTGGTAGGCGTCGACCTGGTCGGCGACCCACTCCTCGAGGAGGGTGCGTTGCAGGGCGAACATCTCCTTCTCCTCGTCGGGCTCGGCGTGGTCGTAGCCCAGAAGGTGCAGCACCCCGTGCACGGTCAGCAGCGCCAGTTCCTGGCCGAGGCTGTGGCCGGCTGCGGCGGCCTGGTCGGCGGCGAACTGCGGGCACAGCACGATGTCGCCCAGCATGGACGGTCCCGGCTCCGGCGCGTCGGGACGCCCACCAGGCTCGAGTTCGTCCATCGGGAAGCTCATCACGTCGGTGGGACCGGGCAGGTCCATCCAGCGCATGTGCAGGTCGGCCATCGCCCCCAGGTCGAGCAGGACCATCGACAGTTCGGCGGCCGGGTTGACGTTCATCTTGCGGATGACGAACCGCGCGACGCTGATCAGTTCCTCCTCGGACACGTCGACACCCGACTCGTTGGAGACCTCGATACTCATGGTCGCGCTACCGCGAGGACCGGCGTTGCGCGCGGTTGGGCAGGCCGGCGTCCTCGGCTGCCCGCGCGTAGGCGTCGACGATGTGGGACACCAGCCGGTGGCGCACCACGTCGGCGCTGGTGAGCTCGGCGAAGTGGATGTCGTCGATCCCGTCGAGGATGTCTCGTGCCGCGCGCAGCCCGGACCGCGCGCCGCCGGGCAGGTCGACCTGGGTGATATCGCCTGTCACAACGATTTTCGAGCCGAAGCCCAGCCGGGTGAGGAACATCTTCATCTGCTCGGCAGTGGTGTTCTGCGCCTCGTCGAGAATGATGAAGGAGTCGTTGAGGGTCCGGCCACGCATGTACGCCAATGGCGCCACCTCGATGACGCCCGCGCTCATCAGCTTCGGAATGGCCTCGGCGTCCATCATGTCGTGCAGCGCGTCGTACAGCGGCCGAAGGTAGGGGTCGATCTTCTCGCTGAGCGTGCCGGGCAGAAAGCCAAGGCGCTCACCGGCTTCCACCGCGGGTCGGGTCAGGATGATCCGGGTGACCTGCTTGCCCTGCAGTGCCTGGACGGCCTTGGCCATGGCCAGGTAGGTCTTACCGGTTCCGGCCGGGCCGATGCCGAACACGATGGTGTTGGCGTCGATCGCGTCGACGTAGCGTTTCTGGTTCAGCGTCTTGGGCCGGATGGTCTTGCCGCGCCGAGAGAGGATGTCCAGCGTCAGCACCTCCGCAGGCGAGGTGTTCTCCTCCCCTGCGACCATGGCGACACTGCGCCGCACGGCGTCCGGCGACAGCACCTGACCGCCGGCCACGATCGCGATGAGTTCGGAGATCACCCGTTCGGCCAGGGCCACGTCGGCGGCCGTCCCGGACAGGTTGACGGTGTTGCCGCGGACATGAACCTCCGCCGAGAGTCCGGTCTCCAGCGCGCGCAGATTCTCGTCGGCGGAACCCAGCAGGCCCACGACGAGGTCGGGCGGAACAGTCATGCTGCTGCGTACCTGCGCGGCAGCGCTGGCTTCGCGGGGCGTCACGTGGTCTTCGATGCCTGCTTTCTCGGGTCACCCGCTGTTTGCGGGCGTGTGGGGAGTCTACCGATCCGCCGTCCAGCGAGCGGTCAGAACACCCAATGCGCCCAGCGCCACCGCGGCGGCCGTCGAGGTCCGCAGCACCGTGGGACCCAGCCGGACCGGCACGCCGCCGGCGGCTGACAGGGCGTCGAGTTCGCCGTCGCCGAGCCCGCCCTCGGGCCCGACCACCAGCACAATCGACTCGGCTCGCGCCACCGCGACTTCCGCCAGGGGCCGTCGCGCCGACTCATGCAGCACCAGGACGAGCGTGCCGGGCCGATCCCCGATCATGGCGCACAACCCCGCGGTGGACAGCGGGCCGCTCACCGCCGGGATCCACGCTCGCCGCGACTGCCGGGCCGCCGACCGGGCTACCGCCTGCCATCGACGCAGCCCCTTCTCGGCACGGTCGCCGTCCCAGCGGGCCACGCAGCGCTCGGCCTGCCAGGCGATGAAGTCGTCGGCGCCGGCCTCGGTGGCCAGTTCGACGGCCAGTTCGGAGCGCTCGGATTTGGGGATGGCCTGGACCACCGTCACCGGCGGGCGCGGCCGCTCCGCCGTCCGGCGCGCGGTGACCCGGGCGGTCAGGCCGCGCTTGCCGGCGTCCTGAACGACGCAGTCGGCCAGGGTGCCGGCGCCGTCGGAGAGCACGAGGGTCTCCCCCGGCCGGATCCGGCGCACAGTGGCGGCGTGGAAGCCCTCGTCGCCCTCGACGGCGGCGATGCCGCCCACGGGCGGGATCGTCTCCGCGTAGAACAGGGTTGGCGCCAACGTGCGATTCCGGTGGCTGTTCAGCGGCCGGTGAAGGTTTCCCGCAGTCGGCTGAACAGCCCGCCCCCGGATTGCGGCGCAGCGGCGCGGGTGGGCTTGACCGCCGGCTGCTCGGTGCTGCGGTTCTTGACCTCGGTGAGCAGTTCCCGGCTGCGCGCGTCCAGTTTGGCCGGCACGCTCACCTCGATGTGGGCGTGCAGGTCGCCGCGGGCCTCCGAACGCAACCGGGGCATGCCCCGGCCCCGCAGCGTCGTCACCGCGCCGGGCTGGGTGCCGGCCGCGACGACGATCTCGATGGGCCCGTCGATGATCCCCTCGACGGTCACGGCGGTGCCCAGCGCCGCGTCGACCATCGGCACCGCGACCGTGCAGTGCAGGTCATCGCCGTCACGGATGAACACGTCGTGCGGGCGTTCGTGGACTTCCACGTACAGGTCCCCGGCCGGGCCCCCGCCGGGTCCGACCTCGCCCTGGGCCGCCAGTCGCACCCGCATGCCGTCGGCGACGCCGACCGGGATCTTCACGCTGATCTCGCGGCGCGACCGCACCCGGCCGTCCCCGCCGCAGCGGTGACACGGGTCGGTGATGACGTCGCCGATTCCCCCGCAGGTGGGGCACTGCCGAGAGGTCATCACCTGGCCGAGCAACGAGCGCTGGACGCTCTGGACCTCCCCGCGGCCGCCGCAGATGTCGCAGGTGACCGGGGTGGAGTTGCCGTGGGTGCCCTTGCCCTGGCACAGATCGCACAGCACGGCGGTGTCGACGGTGACCCCCTTGGTGACGCCGGTGGCGCACTCCTCCAGGGTCAGCCGCATCCGCAGCAGCGAGTCCGACCCGGGCCGGACCCGGCCGATCGGCCCGCGCGACCCGCCGCCCCCGCCGAAGAACGCCTCGAAGACGTCGCCGAGGCCGCCGAATCCGGCGAACCCGTTGCCCATCCCGGCTGTGGCCAATGGGTCGCCGCCGAGGTCGACGATGCGCCGCTTCTCGGGATCGGAGAGCACCTCGTAGGCAATGCTGATCTCGGTGAACCGCTCGCCCTCGGCGGGGTTGACGTCGGGGTGCAGTTCGCGGGCCAGCCTGCGGTAGGCGCGTTTGATCTCCGCGTCGCCGGCGCCCCGGCTCACCCCGAGCAGGCCGTAGTAGTCGCGTGCCACGCCTGAACCTCTTCCTGCACCTCTGTCGCTGACTGTCAGCCCGCGCGGTTGCCCAGCACCTCACCGATGTACAGCGCAACGGCGGCGACGTTGGCCATGGTCCCGGGATAGTCCATCCGGGTGGGCCCCACCACACCCATCCCGCCGTAGACCGTTCCGGCACTGCCGTATGTGGTGGTGACCACCGACGTGCCGACCATCTGTTCGGCCTCGGTCTCATGGCCGATGCGCACTGTCACCTTACCGGCCTCCTGTTGGGCGGCCAGCAGGCGAAGGACCACGACCTGCTCCTCGAGCGCCTCCAGGACCGACCGCAGCGATCCGCCGAAGTCGGCGGTGTTGCGGGTCAGATTGGCGGTGCCGCCCATCAACAGGCGCTCCTCGGGGTGTTCGACCAGCGATTCCAGCAGCACCGTCGCCGAACGCCCCACCGCGTTCGCCAGCTTGCCGTTCGGCCCGGACGGGGTGTTGAGCCGGCCGGCCAGCTCGGCGACCGCGACCGAGGCCGCCGAGAGCCTCTTGCCCTCCAGCGCCTGGGCCAGCAGATCGCGGAGCTGACCGAGCTGGTGGTCGTCGATGGTGTCGCCGAGTTCGACGATGCGCTGGTCGACCCGGCCGGAGTCGGTGATGACGACCATCAGCAGCCGGGCCGGGGTCAGCGCGACCACCTCGAGGTGCCGCACGGTCGACGCCGACAACGTCGGGTACTGCACGACGGCGACCTGCCGGGTGAGCTGGGAGAGCAGCCGCACCGCACGGCGCAGCACGTCGTCGAGGTCGACACCGGTCTCCAGGAAGGACAGGATGGCCCGCCGCTCCGAGGCGGACAACGGTTTGACCTCGTGGATCCGGTTGACGAACTCGCGGTAGCCCTTCTCGGTGGGCACCCGCCCGGAACTGGTGTGCGGCTGGGCGATGTATCCCTCCGCCTCCAGCACCGCCATGTCGTTGCGGACCGTGGCGCTGGACACCCCGAGGTTGTGCCGCTCGACCAGCGCCTTGGAACCGATCGGCTCCTTGGTGGAGACGAAATCGGCGACGATGGCCCGCAGCACCTCGAAGCGACGATCATCGGCACTTCCCACCGGCTCACCTCCTCGGGTCCGCCGCCATTTTACGGGTTTTGACGGCGCCGATTAGCAGGTCAGCCGGGCGAGTGCCAGAGGCGTCAGTCCAGCGCGATCAGCGGGGGCAGGTGCCCCCGGCCGTAGCCGGGCAACCAGGGCGAGGCGAACACCCCGGCGGAGATCCCGCGCGGTGTCGGCTTGGCATGCAGCGACGAGTGGCCCTGCTTCTGGCAGAGGTTCGCCCCGCCGCTCTGCCGGCAGCTCGGCGGGTTGGAAGTCGCACCGGCGGCGGGCGCGGTCGCGACGGCCGCCGCAACCATGACCGAGACCAGCGAGGCGGCAAGGCGGGCTGTGATGGTCATCATCGGATCCCTTCCGTGTCGGGAGCTCCACGGGCGGTTGATGTTTCGCCCGTGGGGCCCATGACTCCACGGTAGAGATACCGGAATTACAAATCACGAAGTTCATAGCGCATACACACGTTTGCGCCCGGCGGCGCTCAGCCCCGGTCGATCGGCGGCGGCAGGTTGGCGACCACCGGGAAGGGCCCGGTGTGGCCGATCCGCTCGGCGGCGATGGCCGCCACCTGCTTACGCACCAGGAACCACCCGCCGATCAGGGCCGGGACCACCACCGCCAGGCTGGCGACGGTCCAGGTGCCGATCGGGTAGTTGAACGCCATCAGGACCAGCACCCCGAGCAGGAAGGCCAGCGTGAGGTAGCCGGTGTAGGGCGAACCCCACATCCGGAAGGACGGCCGGACCATCCGGCCCTGCTGCGACCACCGGTACAGCTGGATCTGGCAGATGATGATGGTCGCCCAGGACGACAGGATGCCCAGCGATGCGACGTTGAGCACGATCTCGAAGGCCTTCTCCGGCACCACCCCGTTGAGCAGCACTCCGAGCAGCCCGATGGAGGCGGTCAGGCAGATCCCGCCGTAGGGCACGCCCCGCCGGGACATCACACCGGTGAACCTCGGCGCGCTTCCGTTCATCGCCATGGAGCGCAGGATGCGTCCGGTCGAGTACAGCCCCGCGTTGAGGCTGGAGAAGGCCGCGGTCAGCACGACGATGTTCATCATGGTTCCGCCGCCCTCGATCCCGATCTTGCCGAAGAACGTCACGAACGGGCTTTCCGACGCCGAGTAGTCGGTGTAGGGCAGCAGCAGCGCGAGCAGGAACAGCGAGCCGACGTAGAACAGCGCGATGCGGGCAATGACCGAGTTGATGGCACGCGGCATGACCTTCTCCGGCTCCTCGGTCTCACCTGCCGCGGTCCCGACGAGTTCGACTGCGGCATAGGCGAAGACGACCCCTGAGGTCACGACGACCAGCGGGAGCAGACCGACCGGGAAGAAGCCGCCGTGGTCGGCCACCACACTCAATCCGGTCGGCTGGCCGTCAATCTTGTAGCGACCCGCGAGGAAGATCGTTCCCGCGACCAGGAAGGTGAACAGGGCGGCGACTTTGATCAGCGCCGCCCAGAACTCGAACTCTCCGAACAACGCCACCGACACCATGTTCATCGCGAACACCAGGGCCAGTGCCGCCAGCGCGATCACCCACTGCGGGACGGCGTTGAACGCCGACCAGAACTTGAAGTAGGTGGCGATCGCGGTCGAATCGACGATCGTCGTCATCGCCCAGTTCAGGAAGTACATCCACCCCGCGACGTAGGCCGCCTTCTCCCCCAGGAACTCCCGGGCGTAGGAGACGAACGACCCCGACGACGGGCGGTGCAGGACAAGTTCGCCCATGGCCCGCAGGATCAGGAACACGAACACCCCGCAGAACGCGTAGGCCAGGAACAGTCCCGGACCGGCGCTGGCCAGCCGTCCGCCCGCGCCGAGGAACAGGCCCGTCCCGATGGCGCCGCCGATGGCGATCATCTGCAACTGCCGCGGCTTGAGGGCCTTGTGGTAGCCGGCATCCTCGCTGTCGAGGGCGACGGGTCCGGTGGCCTGCCGGGGCTCGGCGGTCATGAACCCGAGCCTTCGGACGCGTCGTGTGGCGGCGCGGGCATGTCGCGGAAGGTGAAGACGAAGCCGAAGACCGCGATGGCCGCCGCCACGGCGTAACCCAGGACCGAATACCAGCCCACCCGCAGGTACGCCGTCACCGCGACGATCGCCATCGCGAGGAACACCATCGACATCCCGATGAGCGGCGTCTTGGCCTTGAAATCAATCAGACGCATGGGCCTGACCCCCTGTCGGACAGAACCCTGCCAGTAAACACCGGTGTTCGACCGATTCCGGGTCAAGCGGCAAATATTTATTCTCGCGGTAACACGCGCAGCTCGCCGGTGGCGACGCCGGGCCGGTCCCCGCCGGCCTCCGCCGCCGGCAGCCGGACGGTGAAGACCGTGCGCCCGGGCACCGATTCCGCAGACACCGTCCCGGCGTGTGCCTCCACGATCGACGCAACGATCGCCAAACCCAGCCCGCTGGAACCCATCTCACGCGATCGCGCCTTGTCTGCGCGCACGAACCGGCCGAACAGGTGCGGCAGGATGGCAGCCGGGATGCCCGGCCCGTCGTCAGTGATGGTCACTTCCACTGCGGATGGCGTTCCCCGCGGACCCGCGACGGCGGCGGTGACGGTGACCCCCTCGGGAGTGTGGATGCGCGCGTTGGTGAGCAGGTTGGCCACCACCTGCTGCAGCCGGACCCGGTCGCCGCGCACCCAGACCGGGTGTTCGGGAAGGTCGGCGACGAAGCGGTGGTCGGGAGCGCTGACGGCGGCGTCGTTGACGGCATCGGCCACCAGGTCGCAGACGTCGACCGACTCCAGATGCAGGTCCTGTCCCTCGTCGAGCCTGGAGAGCAGCAGCAGATCGGCGACCAGCGTCGACATCCGCCGCGACTCGGCCTCGATGCGATCCAGCGCGTAGTCGGTCATCGGCGGGATCATCTCGCTCTCCTGGCGGGTCAGTTCGGCGTAGCCCAGGATCGCGGCCAGCGGAGTGCGTAGCTCGTGGCTGGCGTCGCTGAGGAACTGCTTCATGTGCCGGTCGGACTCGGCCATCCGGGTCAGTGCCGAGTCGACGTTGTCCAGCATCTGGTTCAGGGTGTGCCCGACGACGCCGACTTCGGTCTCGGGATCGGTGTCGCGTTCGCCGACGCGGGCGGTGATCCGGTATTCGTCGGCTTCCAGGGGCAGCGTCGCCACGTGTTCGGCAATCGCGGCGACGCGGTGCAGGGGCCGCAGCGCCCGGCGCACCAGGGCGACGGTGCTCAGCGCCGCCGCCAGCAGGGCTGCCGCCGCCAGGACCACCACGAGCAGCGAGTTGCGGGCCAGCGTGCGGTTGGCATCCTCCAGCGATACTCCGGATACCAGGCGCTCTCCTCCTCCGAGGTCGCGGCTGACGACGCGGTGCGGACCCAGTTCGGCCAGCCGCACCGTCTTCGGACCGCCGTCGCGCCAGTCGATCGTCTCCAGCGACCGCAGCACATCGGCCGACGCGGGATCGGGTTCGGCCCCGCCGTAGACCGCGCTGAACTCGGCGGCGCCGTCGCGCAGCACCGCGACCACCGTGCCGCGCACCTCTCCGGGATAGCTGCCCAGACCGGCGCCGGCGGGCGGGCTTATCCGGTCGGCCTTGGTGTACCAGTACTCGAAGGCCGCCAGCGCGTTGGCCGCCTGACTGTTGGACAGGCTGACCACTTCGTCGCGCAGGGTCAGCACGGCCACCGCCCCGACCCCAATCACCGCCGCGCTGACGATTACCGAGACGCCGATCGCCAAACGCCGGCGCAGATTCATTGCGGAGGTCGCAGCATATAGCCCACTCCCCGAACGGTATGGATCATCGGCTCACGGCCGGAGTCGATCTTGCGGCGCAGATAAGAGATGTAGAGATCTACGACGCTGGACTTCCCGCCGAAACCGTAATTCCATACCCTGTCGAGGATTTCGGCCCGGTTGATGGCGCGCCGCGGGTTGCGCATCAGGTAGCGCAGCAACTCGAACTCGGTCACCGTCAGCGCGATCGGTTCGCCGCCGCGAGTGACCTCGTGGCTGGCGCCGTCGAGCACCAGATCACCGACGGTGAGCACCTCGTCCTCGGGGGCGGCCATCGCTTTGGACCGCCGAAGCAGGCCGCGCAACCGGGCGACCAGTTCCTCGAGGCTGAACGGCTTGATCAGGTAGTCGTCGGCGCCCGCGGTCAGTCCGGTGACGCGGTCCAGCACCGAGTCACGTGCGGTCAGGAACAGCACCGGGGTGTAGACCTGCGACTCACGGATCGACTTCAGGATCGCGAACCCGTCGATGTCGGGCAGCATGATGTCGAGCACCAGCAGATCCGGGCCGAACTCGGCGAACTTGGCCAGCGCCTCCTGCCCGTCGCGGGCCACCTCTATCTGCCAGCCCTCGTAGTGCAGAGCCATCTTGAGCAGGTTGGTCAAGGCAGGCTCGTCGTCGACGAGCAGTACCCGGATCGGGGATCCGTCGGTCCGGGTGATGCGCGGAAGCTTGCCGAGGATGGCGGGGCGCTGGCGTGGGGTCCGGGGTGAAACCATCACAGTCATACGATAATTGTCTGTATCCCATCGGCGTGTGTCATGGACGCCATATGAGTTTCATATCTTTCCGATTCGGAGTTGTCCCGGAATTCGGTATGGATTCTCTATGCGTGCGCGGCTGCGGCTTGGCGGCCCCATAGGCAATCCCTAACCTCGGTTGCATGGCCGAAACTGCGATCGCTCGCGAACCCCTCCAAGGCGACATCCGTTCCGCCCGAACGGAACTGGTGTCGAACATCCTGCGATACGACGTGCCGGCTTCGCTGGTGGTGTTCCTGGTCGCACTACCTCTGTCGCTGGGCATCGCGGTGGCCTCCGGCGCCCCGCCACTGGCCGGCCTGATCGCCGCCATCATCGGCGGAGTGGTGGCCGGGACACTGGGCGGGTCCCCGCTGCAGGTGAGCGGACCGGCCGCCGGGCTGACCGTCGTCGTGGCGGCGCTGATCGGCGAGTTCGGCTGGAAGGTGACCTGCGCGATCACCGTGTTCGCCGGGCTGCTGCAGATCCTCTTCGGGCTGACCCGCCTGGGACGAGCGGCGCTGGCCATCTCACCGATGGTGGTGCACGCCATGCTGGCCGGCATCGGCATCACCATCGCCCTGCAGCAGGTTCACGTGATCCTCGGCGGCGAGACGCACAGTTCGGCATGGCACAACATCGCGGCTCTGCCGGCGCACCTCTCCGAGGCCAACCCGGCCGGGATCGCACTCGGCGGGCTGGTGGTGGCGATCCTGGTGGCCTGGCGGCGGGCGCCGGCGGTGTTGCGCCGGATTCCCGGACCCCTGGTCGCCATCGTCGTCGCCAGCGTGATCCCGCTGCTGACCGCGATCGACGTGCCGAAGATCACCTTGAACGGGTCACTGGTGCAGGCATTGCACCTGCCTGCCCTGCCGGACGGGAATTGGGGCGGATTCGCCGCCGGGGTGCTCACCGTCGCCTTGATCGCGAGCGTGGAAAGCCTGCTGACGGCGGTGGCCGTCGACCGCATGCACAACGGTGCCCGCAGCAACCTCGATCGCGAACTGGTCGGACAGGGGGCGGCGAACATGGTCTCCGGCGCGGTCGGGGGGCTGCCGATCACCGGCGTCATCGTGCGCAGTTCGGCGAACGTGTCCGCCGGCGCGCGAACCCGCGCATCGAGCATCCTGCACGGCGTGTGGGTGCTGGTGTTCGCCCTTCCGTTCGCGGGGCTGGCCGAACAGATCCCCACCGCCGCGCTGGCCGGGCTGCTGGTGGTGATCGGCGTGCAGCTGGTGAAGATCACCCACATCCAGACCGCGCGCCGGACCGGCGACATCTGGATCTATCTGGTCACGGTGTGCGGGGTGGTCTTCCTCAACCTGCTCAACGGCGTGCTGCTGGGGCTCGCGACGTCGATGCTGCTCACGGTGTGGCGCCTGGCGCACACGGTGGTGACGGCCGACCCGACCGGCCCCGGCCAATGGCGGGTCGCGATCTCAGGGACCTGCACCTTCCTGTCGCTGCCGCGGCTGCACCGGGCGCTGGATCCGATCCCGCCCGGGACGCGCGTGCACCTGGTCATGTCGGTGGGCTTCGTCGACCACGCCGCCCGGGAGTTCCTGGAGGCCTGGCAGCGCCAGCACCAGGCCCGCGGCGGGACGGTGTCCCTGCAGGGCGCCAACTGTTCCTGCGGGAATGCCGTCTCCCAGCGGAACTATGAAGTTGAACTCGCTAATTCTATGACTCCTCTATGAGGTTCGTGACCGGCGTTCGGTAGCTGCATACGATTAGGGCACAAGGGCGGAAAGAGTCGAAATCATCACCGCGGGTGAGGGTTTCGGCAACGCCACAACTGAAAGGACCGAGGAAATGACCACCAGGATCTTCGCACCACTCCTTCTGGCCGGCGCCGCGGCGGCGGCCGTCGCCTTCGCCCCGACGGCAGCCGCGGGATCCTCCGCGGACTGCAACGACAACGGCCCCGCCGCGGTGTGCACGAGGCCGGGCCACGCGGCGATCTACGCCGAACCCGCGCAGCGGATGCAGGGCTACTCCATCGCCCCCGGCGTGTTGAACCCGTTCGGGAGCGGCCCGATGCCCCCGTTGCTCGCCATTGGCTAGTTTCCCTCCCCCGAGAAAGGGCCGCGAGGGGCCTCGGACTCCGAGGCTCCTCGCGGCCCGCCCGCTTTGCCCATCCCCCGGTGCGGAACCAGGTCAGTCGTCGAGCAGGTCACGGACCACCGCATCGGCCAGCAGCCGCCCGGAGTCGGTCAGCACCAGCCGGTCATCCGCCTCACGCAGCAGCCCGCCGGCAACCGCCCGGGCCGCTCGCCGGAGTTCGGCCTCGCTCAGCGCCGCAGCGGGCAGCCCGCGCCGCAACCGGACTCCCAACAGCACCTCCTCGACGTGTCTGTCGCGGGCGGACAACCGCTCGAATCCGGCGACCGGGAGTGCACCCCGCTGCGCCATCTCGGCATAGGCATTGGGGTGCTTGACATTCCACCACCGGACGTCGCCGACGAAGCCGTGCGCGCCGGGGCCTGCGCCCCACCACTGGCCGCCGCCCCAGTAGCCCTCGTTGTGGCGGCACTGTCCCCCAGGCCGGCTCCAGTTGGACACCTCGTACCAGTCCAGCCCGGCCTCGGTGAGCCGATCGTCGACGAGCCGGTAGCGATGGGCCAGAACGTCATCGTCGGGGGCGTCGATCTCACCGCGGCGTACTCGTCGCGCCATCGCGGTGCCATCCTCGACGACCAGCGCGTAGGCCGAGACGTGGTCCACACCGGCGCCGAGCGCGGCCTGTATCGACGCCAGAACGTCGTCGTCGGACTCCCCCGGAGAGCCGTAGATCAGGTCGAGATTGACGTGGTCGAAACCGGCGGCCAGCGCCTCCCGCGCGGCGGCCACCGCCCGCCCCGGCGAGTGGGTGCGGTCCAGCATGGCGAGTACCCGCGGCGAGGCGGACTGCATGCCCAGCGAGACCCGGGTGTAGCCGGCCGCGCGGACGGCGTCGAAGAACCCCGGCGAGGTCGACTCCGGGTTGGCCTCGGTGGTGACTTCGGCGTCGGGCGCCAGCGCGAAGTTCGCCCGGATGGCGTCGATCACACCGGCCAGCCGCTGTGCGCCCACCAGCGAGGGGGTGCCCCCGCCGACGAAGACGGTGTCGACCCGCACCGGGCCCACCGCCGCGGCCGCCAGCCGCAGTTCGGCGCACAGCGCGCTCAGCCAGCCGTCCGGGTCGGTGCCGCCCAGTTCAGCGGGTGTATAGGTGTTGAAGTCGCAGTAGCCGCAACGGGTGGCACAGAACGGTACGTGCACGTAGATGCCGAAGGCCGTGCCCGGCGTCAGGTCGAGCCCGGGCAGTTCCATGCCGTCGAGTTTCGCAGAGCCGGGTTGCGCTCAACCTGAGCGGAAGTTCGGGCCGGTTGGGAACTCGGTGCCCGTCGTGGCAGAATCGGGCACATGTCCGCCCCGACGTCCCCGATGCGCGCTGTTGCGCTGGTCGTGCGGCGGCATGTCGACTTCAAGCGCGTCTGCACCTGTTGTTGTCCGGCCTGACGCCGTAGACCCGTCCCACTGCCTGCCAGCTGGCCCCGGATCTGCGCCGCCGGACCAGGCCCGGTGGATGCTTCATTCCGATTGCCGGCTCCGCACTATCCAGGAGCACTCACGATGACCCAGGCGAAGCCCCGCAGCGAGGGCCAGTGGGCCCTCGGTGACACCGACCCGCTCAACCCCAACGAGGAGTTCAAGAAAGTCGAGAACTCCCTGGATGTGCGGACCCGCGTCGAGCAGGTCTACGCCAAGCAGGGTTTCGACAGCATCGACAAGACCGACCTGCGCGGCCGGCTGCGCTGGTGGGGCCTTTATACCCAGCGCAAGGAAGGCTACGACGGCACGTTCACCGGAGAGGAGAACGTCGACCTCATCGAGGCCCCGTTCTTCATGCTCCGGGTTCGCAGCGACGGCGGCGCGCTGACCGCCGCCTCGCTGCGCGAACTGGGCGCGATCTCCACCGAGTTCGCCCGCGACACCGCCGACATCTCCGACCGGCAGAACATCCAGTACCACTGGATCCGGATCGAGGACATGCCCGAGATCTGGCGCCGCCTGGACGCGGTGGGCCTGCAGACCACCGAGGCCTGCGGCGACTGCCCGCGGGTGGTGCTGGGCTCCCCGCTGGCCGGCGAATCGCTCGAGGAGGTGATCGACGCCACCCCCGCGATCGAGGAGATCGTGCGCCGCTATGTGGGCAAGCCGGAGTACGCCAACCTGCCGCGCAAGTTCAAGACCGCCATCTCCGGCCAGCAGGACGTCGTGCACGAGATCAACGACGTGGCCTTCGTGGGGGTGAACCACCCCGAGCACGGGCCGGGCCTGGATCTGTGGGTGGGCGGCGGCCTGTCCACCAACCCGATGCTGGCCAAGCGGCTCGGCGCCTGGGTGCCGTTGGAGGAGGTGCCCGACGTCTGGGAGGCCGTGGTCAGTCTGTTCCGTGACTACGGCTACCGCAGGTTGCGGGCGAAGGCGCGGCTGAAGTTCCTGGTCAAGGACTGGGGTGCTGAAAAATTCAGGGAAGTTCTCGAACGGGAGTACCTCAAGCGGCCGCTCATCGACGGCCCCGCGCCGGATCCGGTGGTCCATCCCATCGACCACGTCGGTGTTCAGAAGCTACGCAACGGACTCAACGCCGTCGGTGCGGCCGCCATCGCCGGCCGGGTGTCGGGGACCATCCTCACCGGGGTCGCCGACCTGGCCGAGAAAGTGGGTTCCGACCGGATCCGGTTCACCCCGCACCAGAAGCTGGTCGTGCTGGACGTCCCGGACGACAGGGTCGACGAACTCGTCACCGGCCTGGCCGCGCTCGGGCTTTCGGTCACTCCCTCGCGCTGGCGGCGGAACCTGATGGCCTGCACCGGGATCGAGTTCTGCAAGCTGTCCTTCGCCGAGACCCGGGTGCGGGCGCAGTCGCTGGTGCCCGATCTGGAGCAGCGACTCGCCGACCTCAACGCCGAACTCGACGTACCCGTCACGGTCCACCTCAACGGGTGCCCGAACTCCTGCGCGCGGATCCAGGTCGCCGATATCGGTTTCAAAGGCCAGATCGTCGACGACGGTGACGGGCCGACCGAGGCCTTCCAGGTGCACCTGGGCGGCAGCCTCGGACTGGACAGCGACTTCGGGCGGAAGTTGCGCCAGCACAAGGTCACCAGCGGTGAGTTGGGCGACTACATAGAGCGGGTGGTGCGCAACTTCATCGCCCAGCGCGAGCCCGGCGAGCGGTTCGCTCAGTGGGCGGTGCGGGCCGAGGAGGATTCGCTGCGATGAGCCACGACCTATTGCGCGAGTTGGCCGCCCGAGGCGCGGCCGAACTCGACGGTGCGGGGGCGGCGGATCTGCTGGCGTGGACCGACGAGCACTTCGGCGGCAGCTACGTGGTGGCCTCCAACATGCAGGACGGAGTCCTGGTCGACATGGCCGCCAAGGTGCGCCCGGGTGTGGACGTGCTGTTCCTCGACACCGGCTACCACTTCGCCGAGACCATCGGCACCCGCGATGCCGTGGAGGCGGTCTACGACGTCACCGTGGTCAACGTGACCGCCGAACACACCGTGGCCGAGCAGGACCTGCTGCTGGGCAAGGACCTGTTCGCCCGCGACCCGCACGAGTGCTGCCGGCTGCGCAAAGTGGTCCCCCTGGGCCGCGCGCTGAGCAGGTACTCCGCATGGGTCACCGGTATCCGGCGGGTGGAGTCGCCGACCCGGGCCAACGCACCCCTGGTCAGCTTCGACGAGGCGTTCAAGCTGGTGAAGGTCAACCCGTTGGCCGCCTGGACCGACGAGGACATGCAGAGCTACATCGAGAGCCACGGCATCCTGGTCAATCCCCTAGTCGAGGAGGGCTATCCGTCGATCGGGTGCGCTCCCTGCACGGCGAAGCCGTTGGCCGGGGCCGACCCCCGCAGTGGCCGCTGGCAGGGGCTGGCCAAGACCGAGTGCGGGCTGCACGCCTCGTGAGCATCCTGCGGCACCCGGCGCTGATCCTGACCGCGCACGGCAGCGCCGACCCCCGTTCCGCGGCGACCACGCACGCGGTGGCCGAGCAGGTCCGCCGGTTGCGGCCCTGGCTCGATGTCCGGGTGGCGTTCTGCGAACGCAGCGAACCCAACCTGCGCGACGTGCTGGCCGGACTCGACCGTCCGGGGCTGGTCACGCCGCTGCTGCTGGCCAGTGCCTATCACGCGCGGATCGACATCCCGTCGATGATCGACGCGGCGAAAGTTCCGGTGCGGCAGGCCGACACGCTCGGTGACGACCCACGCCTGGTGGATGCGCTGCACCAGCGGCTGACTGAGCTCGACCCGCGGCCGGACCCGGACACCGGCGTGCTGGTGGTCGCGGTGGGCTCCTCGCACGCCACCGCCAACGCGCGCACGGCCACGCTGGCGTCGGCTCTGTCCGCGCGCGGCTGGGCAAGGGTTCGGGTGGCCTATGCCACGACCGAACCCTCGGTGGCCGACGGGATCTGCGAACTGCGCCGCGACGGTGCCGGCCGCATCGCGATCGCGCCGTGGTTCATCGCGCCGGGCCGGATCACCGACCGGGTCGCTGGTGTCGCCGCGGACTTCGGTGTCGCGATGGCCGAGCCGTTGGGCGCCCATCCCGCACTTGCCGAGACCGTGCTCGACCGGTTCGACCGCGCCGCGTGGCAACCCTTGGCCGCCTGACGCGTTCTGCGTACATTCATCCCATGCAGCACCACGCGGCCGCACGATGGGGCGCGGGTGCTCTTGGCCTGGGCTGGGCCGTGCTTTTGACCTGGCTGCCGCCGTCGGCGTCGGCCGAGGAGACCGCACGACCGGCCGACTCGACAGGTACGCCGTCCGCACGCGTCACAGCCGGTCTGACGGCAAAGGGTCCGACGCGCAGACCTAGACGGGGCGTGGCCGGCACGGTTGCGATACGCTCCCGCGCAACCGCAACCGGCACCGATCAAGGGTCGCCGTACGACCAGTTGCACCGCGACATCGTCGTCGCGGCAGACGTCTTCGGTGGCTCGAAGAGTAAGCCCCGGATCCTGGCCGCCAACTACGGATTCGAGGGCATCCAGGGCATCCCCGGCCTGACCGGCGAGAGTGACATCGACCTGGCCGTCGCCGCCGGTGCCGGCGTGGTCGGACAACTCGTCGGTCGCGATCCCGCGGCGCCGTTGCGCAACATCACCTCCGGAGACTCGCCGTCGGGAGTCGAGATCGCGGGCTTCAGCGACACGCCTGTCACCCAGACCTTCATGGACGCGATGCCGATCGAGTTCAGCCATCCCATCCTGCCGAGCACCGTTGTGCCACAGAACTTCCGGGTGCAGCTCAACACCGGCCAGGTCGTCACTCCGTCCTATGTCGCGCAGAATCCGAACTACGACCTCAACGAGCGCCAGACCATCGTGGCCTTGGGCGACTTCGGTAATCGGCTGCCGAGCGACGACCCGGCGGCGGTGTACCCGGTGCTGTTCCAGGTCGTCGCATCCTCCACCCCGCTCAAGCTGATCACCGCGCGGGGACTGGTTGACGGCACCGGGCTGAGCCAGACGAGCAGCAACCCCTACGACCCCTACAGCGGTCCGACCCTGGTCGGTGCCAAGCTCAGCCGGCTGTCGCTGGCCGGGGACTATCCGCCCGCGGGCTATCCCACCTCGGTGGCCAACCACGGAGTCGAGTACTACGGCACCGATCCCCGGCTCTACCGGCTGCGTCTGCTCACGGCCGGCGGATTCTCGCCTAACGGCGTCAGCGGATTCGAGCCCCAGGATTTCGCCAAGTACTTCCAGCTCACCGCCGCCGGAAAGTGCGGAACGACGGTCACCGTCAGCCAGCCCGGCGTGCGGTACCGAGTGCGGGGCGGCTACATCGAGGTCAGGGGGATCGCCGATCTGGGCACCGGACTGACCGCCGACCCCGAGTACACCTACTCCGACGACCACGACAACCAGTTCGACGTCATCGTCTGGGCCTCCAGCCCGCGGGCGGCACGGGCGATCACCGACGTCGTCCTGCCCGATCCCAGGCTCGGCACGCACAGCCCCATCTACAACCCCGGCGGCCCCGGCACCGTTCCTGAGCCCGCCTACCGCTTCACCACGCCCTCGCCGGGCCAGACCATGCCCGTGGAACTGGCGCTGCACGACCCCGCGACGGTCAGTTGGGCCGACCAGTCGCTGAGCGCCTACGACCAGGCGAACGACCTGGCGGTGGCTTTCCGGCTGACGAACCCGGCCACCGGTGAATGGCGTCTGACGAGCAGTTCTGCTGACGCCACCGCCTTGGTGGACACCGGCGACTGGGCCCTGGTCGACGTACCGTTCGCGACCAACCCCGATGACAGCTACGTGGCCAATGTCGTTGCGCTGCACAATGACAAGCGTCAGGACACCGTGTACACCGCAAATGCGCGCAGGATCGACGCCCTGGAGCGGGCCGGCTACGTCAACGACGGCACCGTGTTCACCGCGTACGACAAGCCCCTGCGCGGTCTGGATCCCGTCTGGCAGATGGTGTCGTGGCGGGGTCAGCATGCGGTGACGTCCTCACCCGGAGAACGCTTCCGCTGGCTTTTACGCGGTTGGCGGCCACAGGGGGTCGCCTTCTACACCGTCCGCTTCCCGAACGCCTGATTCGCGATCCTGGCGCAGAGCCGATGCTGTGCCGACTCAGCCGTCCGCGCCGGGCGCACCGTCGGCACCGGGAGCGCCGTCGGCACCGTCCGCACCGTCCGCGCCGTCGACACCGCCCTGGCCGCCTTTACCGCCTTGGCCGCCTTTACCGCCGGCGCCGCCCTGACCGCCCTGGCCGCCGCGGCCGCCTGCGCCCCCCTGACCGCCGTCACCACCCCGGCCGCCCTGACCGCCCTGGCCGCCCTGCCCGCCGTTGCCTCCGGTCACGTCGCCGTCCTTCCCGTTCGTCGTCGTCTGCGGCCCCCGGTCGGGGATTCCGGTCGTGGTGGTGGTGCACCCTGCGGCCACGGTCGCGACCAGTGCGCAGCCGGCCGTCAGTGCCACTATCCGCCTACGCATACCTGTCACGGTCATCCTCCGGCCGGCAGTTGCTCCGCGCCGGCGATCGGCGGAATCCGGGTGGCACGCACGTAGACGGTGTCGCCGTCGCGAAGCCCCAGCGTCTCGGCGTCGCCGCGGGTGATCTGTGCGATGAACGGCGCCCCGTCGGTTGCGCTGGTCAGCTCGACGCGGACTTCGAATCCCAGATAGACGACCCGGTCGATGGTGGCCCGAACGACGCCGGTGCTCTCCGCGGTTCCGTCCTGCATGGCGAACGGCATCTCCGGCGAGCGGCCGACCCGAATATCGTGCGGCCGTACCAGGATTCCGTTGAGCGTCGACACCGCACCCAGGAAGGACATCACGAACGGGTTGGCGGGGCTGTCGTAGACCTCGGTGGGCGTGCCGATCTGCTCGATCCGGCCCTTGTTGAGCACCGCGATCCGGTCGGCGACGTCGAGGGCCTCGGACTGGTCATGGGTCACCAGCACCGTGGTGACGTGAACCTCGTCGTGCAGCCGGCGCAACCAGGCCCGCAGATCCTCGCGGACCTTGGCGTCCAGCGCGCCGAACGGCTCGTCGAGCAGCAGCACCTGCGGATCCACCGCCAGCGCCCGGGCGAGGGCCATCCGCTGGCGCTGCCCTCCGGAGAGCTGGTTGGGATAGCGGGTCTGGAAACCGGCCAGACCGACCACCTCGAGCAGGTTGTCCACCTTCTCGTCGATCTCCGGCTTGCGCAGCCTGCGGATCTTCAGGCCGAACGCCACGTTGTCGCGAACCGTCATGTGCTTGAACGCCGCGTAGTGCTGGAACACGAACCCGATGCCGCGGCGCTGCGGCGGCACGTTGGTGACATCCGTGCCGTTGATGACCACCGAACCGCTGTCCGGCCGGTCCAGGCCGGCAATGGCGCGCAGCAGGGTCGACTTACCCGACCCGCTCGGGCCCAGCAGTGCGGTGAGCGATCCGGACGGGACGACGAAGTCGACGTTGTCCAGCGCGGCGAACGCGCCGTAGCGCTTGTTGGCCGCGCGCACGACGATCGCGTCGGTCATGATCCGCTCCTTCGGGCATCGAGCACCGACTGGACCACCAGAACCAGCACCGCGATCATCATCAGCAGCGTAGAGATGGCGTAGGCCCCGTACTCGGCGCCGCGGTTGTAACGGTCGGAGACCAGCAGGGTCAGGGTCTGTGAGGTGCCGGGCATGTTCGACGACACCATCAGCACCGCGCCGTACTCCCCGAGCGTTCGGGCCACCGTCAGCACCACCCCGTAGGTGAGTCCCCATCTGATCGACGGCAGGGTGATCCGCCAGAACGTCTGCCACCACGTCGACCCGAGGGTGGCGGCAGCCTCCTCCTGATCGGTGCCCAGTTCGTGCAGGACCGGTTCCACTTCGCGGATGACGAAGGGCACCGTGACGAAGATGCTCGCCAGGACGATGCCGGGCAGGCCGAAGATGATCTTGAAACCGAGGTTGTTCTCGACGAAACCGAGGACGCCGGCGGTGCCCCACAGCAGGATCAGTGCCACACCGACCACCACCGGGGACACCGCGAACGGCAGGTCGATGATGGCCTGGAGGATGCCCTTGCCGCGAAACCTCCTGCGGGCCAGCAGCAGAGCGGTAGGTATCCCGAAGACGATGTTGAGCGGCACCACGATCGCCACGACGAGCAGCGACAATTGCAGCGCGGATATCGCGGCCGGTGTGCTGATGGAGCCGAAGAACGCCCCGATGCCCGGCTCGAAGGTGCGCAGCAGGATCAAAGCGACCGGGACGATGACCAGTACCAGCACATAGCCCACCGCGACGAAGCGTCCGAGGTGGCGCACCCACGCCGAGGCGGTCACGCGGCGAGCTCCTCACGCTGGGCGGCGCGGCTGCCGATCAGCCGCAGCGCGAGCAGCACCAGAAAGGAAACAATAAGCAGCACAATGGAAATGGCCGCCGCGCCGGTCCTGTCGTCGTTCTCGATCAAGGTCCGGATCCACTGTGAGGACACCTCCGTCTCGCCCGGGATCGCACCGCCGATCAGCACAACCGAACCGAACTCGCCGATTGCCCGGGAGAACGCCAGACCCGCGCCGGTCAGCAGGGCGGGCAGCAGCGCGGGCAGGATCAGCCTGGTGAAGATCACCCGATTGTTGGCGCCCAGCGACGCGGCCGCCTCCTCGACTTCGTAGTCGAGTTCCAGCAGCACCGGCTGCACGGTGCGCACGACGAACGGCAGCGTCACGAACAGCAGCGCCACCCCGACACCCCACTTGGTGTGCTGCAGGTGCAACCGTACCGGGCTGGCCGGCCCGTAGAGCGCCAGCATCACCAGGCTGGCGACGATGGTGGGCAGCGCGAAGGGCAGGTCGATCACCGCGTCGACCAGTCGCTTGCCGGGGAAGTCGTCGCGAACCAGCACCCAGGCCACCAGCAGCCCGAAGAAGGCGTTGAGCAGCGTGACCCCGACCGCGACGGTCAGCGTTACCCGGAACGACTCCAGCGCCGCGCTGGAGGTCACGGCGGCCCAGAACGCCGGCCAGCCACCGCGGCCGGCCTGCCAGACGATGGCCGACAGCGGCAGCAGGACGATCACGCTCAGCCAGATCGACGCCGCCCCGGCCAGAGCCGGGGCGGCGTCACGTCGCGGTTCCGCCCGGAGACCGGCGGCTGCCGTCATCCGGTCGCCTTCTTGTAGATGGTGGTGATGGACCCATTCTCCTTGTCGAACAGGGCGGTATCCACCGCACCCCACCCGCCGAGATCGGCGATGGTCCACAGCTTCTGCGGCACCGGGAAGTCCTTGGTGAAGTCCGCGGCCACGGCGGGATCGACCGGCCGGAAGCCGGCCTGTGCCCAGATCTTCTGCCCCTGCGTGGTGAACAGGAAGTTCTTCAGCGCGGCCGCCTTCTCCAGATGGGTGCTGCCGGTGACGACGGCGACCGGGTTCTCGATCTTGAACGTCTGCGGCGGGTTGACGTGCTCGACATCCTTACCGCTGCGCTCGATGTTGATGGCCTCGTTCTCGTAGCTGATCAGAACGTCACCGGTGCCCTGCAGGAAGACGTCGGTGGCCTCGCGACCGGAGCCCGGCCGGGTCTTGACGTGATCACCGACGAGCCTGCCGACGTAGTCCAGGCCGGCCTGCTGGTTCTTGCCGCCGTCGCTTTTCACCGCATACGGCGCCAGCAGGTTCCACTTGGCCGAGCCCGAACTCAGCGGGCTGGGGGTGACCACCTCGATACCGGGCTGCAGCAGGTCGTCCCAGTCCTTGATGTTCTTCGGGTTGCCCTTGCGGACCACCAGGGAGACCACCGAACCGAACGGGATGCCCTTGGTGACGTCGGTGTTCCAGTCCGGGGAGACCTTGCCTGCCTTGACCAGCCGGGTCATGTCGGGCTCGACGGAGAAGTTGACGATGTCGGCGGGTTTTCCGTCCACCACCGCGCGGGACTGGTCACCGGAGGCGCCGTAGGACGTCGTCACTTCGACGCCCTTACCCTCCGGGGTGTCGGCGAAGGCCGGGATGATCTTGCTCCAGCCCGGCTCGGGCACGGCGTAGGCCACCAGGGTCAGCGTGGTTTCGGCATCGGTGTCGCCGCCGCCGACGACGTCGCTGGCGCCGCCGCCGCAGGCGGCCAGAGCGGTCGCAGTGGCGGCGATTGCCGTGGCGGTGCGCCAGCGGCGCGGGGAAACTCTGAGCATGGACGGGCCTTTCTCGTCGGGGGGAGTCGGGGATCGCGCGCCCGTCACGTCAAACGAGAGGTTCACGAGCGTCATGCCGTGACCACCACCGGTTTCCAGACAGGCAGGGGGGTCAGCGACAACAGCGGCGGGCCGCGGTGCCGGCCATGGCCGGGCGGGCACTGAAGCCGGGCGCCGATCGCATGGCCCGCAGCCTAACAGAGCCGCACCGTACGGACCGATCAGCGGTTGTTGAGCAGCCAGACCACGACGACCAAAACCAGCAGGGCGACCAGCGCCAGAGTCACCCGGGAGCGGGGCATTCCGTTCACCGGCCCGACTCCCCGGATGCGTGACCGCCGCCACGCAGCCGGCGCAGCGCCCGGATGCCCCCGCCGAGCGCCGCGTCCACCGACAGCGCGATGCCGTAGGCCAGCGCCAGCACGACCGGCATGACGATCAGCGTCTGAAGCACGAACCCGAGCCCGGACAACCACAGTTCGAAGCCGTCCCACCAGCTCAGGAAACCGGACACCGCACCACCCTATGCCCCGGTGTGGATTCTGACCGGTTCGCCAGACGGCGAAGCCCCGGCAAGCCCATGATGGCGGGATGGTTCTGCATGCTCAACCCGCAGGTGGGGACACTGACACCAGACCGTCCGGGCCGGACCGCAAAATCGGCCAGCCGGCGCACGGCGGGCCGGCCGGCTCCCACCGCAGCCCCTTTCCGCCGATCGCCGACTACGCATTCCTCTCGGACTGCGAGAACACCTGCCTGATCTCCTCGGCCGGCTCGGTGGAGTGGATGTGCGTCCCGCGGCCGGACTCGCCGAGCGTGTTCGGGTCGATCCTCGACCGCGGCGCCGGTCACTTCCGGCTGGCGCCCTACGGGGTGTCGGTTCCGGCGGCACGCCGCTACCTGCCCGGCAGTCTGATCATGGAGACCACCTGGCAGACCCCCACCGGCTGGGTGATCGTGCGCGATGCCCTGGTGATGGGTCCCTGGCATGACGTGGAGGAGCGGTCGCACACCCACCGGCGCACCCCGATGGACTGGGACGCCGAACACATCCTGCTGCGCACGGTGCGCTGTGTGAGCGGCACCGTGGAGCTGGTGATGAACTGCGAACCGGCCTTCGACTACGGTCGTCTCACCGCGGAGTGGGAGTACTCCGCCCACGCCTACGGCGAGGCGGTCGCCCGCGCCCGCACCGACTCCGACGCCCACCCGACCCTGCGGCTGACCACCAACCTTCGTATCGGGCTGGAGGGCCGTGAGGCCCGGGCGCGGACCCGGCTGAAGGAGGGCGACAACGTCTTCGTCGCACTGTCGTGGTCGGATCACCCGTCCCCGCAGACCTACGAGGACGCCGCCGAGAAGATGTGGCAGACCGCCGAGGCGTGGCGGCAGTGGATCAACGTCGGGCATTTCCCCGACCATCCGTGGCGGGCCTACCTGCAGCGCAGCGCGCTCACGTTGAAAGGCCTGGCCTACTCCCCCACCGGCGCGCTGCTGGCTGCGAGCACCACCTCGCTACCGGAAACCCCACGCGGGGAACGGAACTGGGACTACAGATACGCCTGGGTCCGGGACTCGACCTTCGCGCTCTGGGGTCTCTACACTCTTGGCCTGGACCGGGAGGCCGATGACTTCTTCTCCTTCATCGCCGACGTTTCGGGGGCCAACAACGGTGCGCGCCAGCCACTTCAGGTGATGTACGCCGTCGGTGGAGAGCGCGAACTGGTCGAGGGCGAACTCGACCACCTCTCCGGCTATGACGGGGCACGGCCGGTGCGCATCGGAAACGGCGCCTTCAACCAACGCCAGCACGACATCTGGGGCACCATGCTCGACTCGGTGTACCTGCACTGCAAGTCCCGGGAGAACATCTCCGATGCGCTGTGGCCGGTGCTCAAGGAGCAGGTCGACGAGGCGATCGCGCACTGGCGCGAACCCGACCGCGGCATCTGGGAGGTGCGCGGTGAGCCGCAGCACTTCACCTCCTCGAAGGTGATGTGCTGGGTGGCGCTGGACCGCGGGGCCAAACTCGCCGAACTGCAGGGCAGCACCGACTACGGCCGGCAGTGGCGGGCGATCGCCGACGAGATCAAGGCCGACATCCTGGCCCACGGCGTGGACTCGCGCGGGGTCTTCACCCAGCGCTACGGCAGTGACGCCCTGGACGCCTCGCTCCTGCTGGTCCCGCTGCTGCGGTTCCTTCCTCCCGACGACCCGCGGGTGCGCGCCACAGTGCTGGCGATCGCCGACGAGCTCACCGAGGACGGCCTGGTGCTGCGCTACCGGACCGAGGAGACCGACGACGGCCTGTCCGGGGAGGAGGGATCGTTCACCATCTGCTCGTTCTGGCTGGTCTCGGCATTGGTCGAGATCGGCGAGGTCAGCCGGGCCCGGCATCTATGCGAGAAACTGCTGTCGTTCGCCAGTCCGCTGCACCTCTACGCCGAGGAGATCGAACCGAGCACCGGCCGGCACCTGGGCAACTTCCCGCAGGCGTTCACCCACCTGGCGCTTATCAACGCGGTGGTGCACGTCATCCGCGCCGAGGAGCAGGCCGACGGGACCGGGGTGTTCCAGCCGGCCAACGCGCCGGTCTGAGCTCAGCGGCCGCCGGCCAGGTTGTCCCGCATCATCGACACCAGTTCGGCCGCCCGGCCGGTCGGCTCCCGCCGGGCCGGTACTGCGTCGGTGATCGCGACGTCGGCCTCCAGGATGCAGTCGGCGGCGACGCCGAGAGCGTGCTCGGTGGGGAAAGCCGTCTCCTGCCCCGGCTCGCCGTTGAGGACCGTCGCCGACAGGATGCTGCCGGTCTCGCGTACGTCGGTGACCGTCCACTCCAGCGCGGAGTTCGCGGTGATCTGCACGGTGACCCGGGTGCGTGCGCAGGACCGCCACTGCGTCACGAACTCGTCGAACATCCGGGTGGCCTCGGCCTCCGATCCGAACCGCACCACCCCGGTGTGCGCGCTGGACACCGTCAAGCCCGCGCCGTAGCGGGCGAAGTCCTGCAAGGCCACCCGGTGGACGTCCCCGCGCGCGTAGACCACCCGCATCAACGGGGTCGCCGCACCGAGGCAGCCGAACGGGGAGACCTGACTGCTGTCACGAATACCGTTGGGCAGCAGATCAACTCCGCCCACCTGCGGTAGTGCGGTCGGGTCCAGCGGGTTGCCCACCGCCCGCTCCACCTGTTCGGCGCTGGGCAGCACCCGGCTCAGGTCGATCTGAGGGTTCACCGCGCTGCCGCCGACCGTCGGACCGCAGCCGGACGCGGCGGCAACCCCCAGCGCCACCCCTATGATCCGCGACCCGACGACCGCACCCCGGCGAGCGATGGACCCTACTTCCGGGTCTTCTCTCCCGGCTTGTCGCCGGCAGCATCGGTGGACAGTGCGGCGACGAAGGCCTCCTGCGGCACGTCGACCCGGCCGATGGTCTTCATCCGCTTCTTGCCTTCCTTCTGCTTCTCCAGCAGTTTGCGCTTGCGGGTGATGTCGCCGCCATAGCACTTTGCCAGCACGTCCTTGCGGATCGCCCGGATGTTCTCGCGGGCAATGATTTTCGATCCGATCGCGGCCTGCACCGGCACCTCGAACTGCTGACGCGGGATGAGTTCCTTGAGCTTGGTGGTCATCTTGTTCCCGTAGGCGGAGGCGCTGTCTTTGTGGACGATGGCAGAGAACGCGTCGACCGCCTCGCCCTGCAACAGGATGTCCACCTTGACCAGGTCGGCCTCCTGCTCGCCGGCCTCCTCGTAGTCCAGGCTGGCATAGCCGCGGGTGCGCGACTTCAGCGAGTCGAAGAAGTCGAAGATGATCTCCCCCAGCGGCATGGTGTAGCGCAGTTCGACGCGTTCCGGCGAGAGGTAGTCCATGCCGCCCAGTTCGCCGCGACGGGACTGGCACAGTTCCATGATGGTGCCGATGAACTCGCTCGGGGAGATGATGGTGCACTTGACCACCGGTTCGTAGACCTCGCGCATCTTGCCCGCCGGCCAGTCCGAGGGGTTGGTGACGATCTTCTCGGTCCCGTCTTCGGTGATCACCCGGTAAACCACGTTGGGCGAGGTGGATATCAGGTCCAGGTCGAACTCGCGCTCCAGGCGCTCGCGGGTGATCTCCATGTGCAGCAGGCCCAGGAAGCCGCAGCGGAAACCGAACCCCAGCGCCACCGACGTCTCCGGCTCGTAGGTCAGGGCGGCGTCGTTGAGTTGCAGCTTGTCCAGCGCCTCACGCAGATTCGGGTAGTCCGAGCCGTCCACCGGATACAGCCCGGAGTACACCATCGGCTTGGGCTCGCGGTAGCCGGTGAGCGCCTCGGTGGCGCCGTGCCGCGCCGTGGTGACGGTGTCGCCGACCTTGGACTGCCGGACGTCCTTGACACCGGTGATGAGGTAGCCCACCTCGCCCACGCCCAGCCCGTCGGTGGGTTTGGGTTCGGGCGAGACGATTCCCACCTCGAGCAGTTCGTGGTTGGCCCCGGTGGACATCATCTTGATCCGCTCGCGCGGGGTGATCCTGCCGTCGACCACCCGCACGTAGGTGACCACGCCGCGGTAGATGTCGTAGACCGAGTCGAAGATCATCGCCCGCGCCGGCGCGTCGGCGTCACCGGTGGGTGCGGGCACCTGGCGCACCACCTCGTCGAGCAGTTCGCCCACGCCCTGCCCGGTCTTGCCCGACACCCGCAGCACCTCATCGGGTTCGCAGCCGATGATGTGCGCCAGTTCGCCGGCGTAGCGGTCCGGGTCGGCGGCGGGTAGGTCGATCTTGTTGAGCACCGGGATGATGGTCAGGTCGCGGTCCAGGGCCAGATACAGGTTGGCCAGGGTCTGCGCCTCGATGCCCTGAGCGGCGTCGACCAGCAGGACCGCGCCCTCGCAGGCCTCCAGGGCGCGGGAGACCTCGTAGGTGAAGTCGACGTGGCCGGGGGTGTCGATGAGGTGCAGCACGTAGTCGGTGTCGCCGACTTTCCACGGCAGGCGCACGTTCTGGGCCTTGATGGTGATGCCGCGCTCCCGCTCGATGTCCATCCGGTCGAGGTACTGGGCCCGCATCGAGCGTTCGTCAACGACGCCGGTCAACTGCAGCATCCGGTCGGCCAGGGTGGACTTCCCGTGGTCGATGTGGGCGATGATGCAGAAGTTACGGATCTGCGCCGGCGCAGTGAACGTCTGATCGGCAAAACTGCTGATGGGAATCTCCTGAATACGCGCTCGGGTCCGGCGGTGACAAGCGTATCCAGCCGACCGCTCACGGTCACAATCGCGGCGCGCACCCCGTCGCGATCCTCGCCTATGCTCATCAGAATGGCGTCGCAGTGGAGGACGTTCCAGCGGTTCGCGGAGCATCTGGTGTTCAACGAGGCACCGAAGCTCATCCGTCAGTTACAGAGCCCCAATGCGGTTCAGCGCACCATTCAGAACGGCATCGCCCAGGGCATCCGGCTGGGCATCGAGGTCCTGGTCGCCTCGGCCATGCCGCCGGCGCCCCCGGCGGCGATCACCGCGGGCCGGCCGGTCACCCGCACCAGCGCCCCCACCGCCCACCGGGCCCGAAGGGTGGTCTACGCCCCCAGCCTCGACGGCCGCGCCGACCCGGGCGAGGTGGTGTGGACCTGGGTCGTCTACGAGGACGACCCGACCAGGGGCAAGGACCGGCCGGTGCTGGTGGTGGGCCGCGACCACAGCACCCTGCTCGGGCTGATGCTGTCCAGCCAGACCCATCACGCCCACGACCCATCCTGGGTGGGTATCGGCACGGGGAGCTGGGATTCCGGCTATGCGAGCGGGGAGGGCCGGTCCAGCTGGGTGCGGCTGGACCGGGTGCTCGACGTGCCCGAGGAGAGCATCCGGCGCGAGGGCGCCATCCTGGACCGGCCGACGTTCGAGATCGTCGCCGCGCGGCTGCGGGCCGAGTACTCCTGGAGCTGAGCCCGCGCTCAGCCGCCCTGGGTGATGTAGGCCTGCAGCTGGCGGCGTTCGTCCTGCAGCTCCTCCATCCGGATCTTGACCACGTCACCGATACTGACGATCCCGGCCAGCCGGCCGCCCTCGAGCACCGGCACGTGGCGCACCCGGTTGTTGGTCATCAGCGCGGCCAGGCCGTCGACCGGATCCTCGGGCCGGCAGGTCACCGTCACCGCGCTCATGATCTCCGCGACTGGACGGCGCATCAGGTCCGATCCGTATTCGTGCAGGTAGCGCACGATGTCGCGCTCGGAGACGATGCCCACGATGCCGCCCTGGTCGCTGCCGATCACCACCATGGCGCCGATGTTGTGCACCGCCAGTTCGGCCAGCAGGCCGGTGACGGTGGTGCTCTCGGTGACGGTGGCCACCGAGACGCCCTTGGCACGCAGGATGTCCGCGATGCGCATGGCCGCTCCTTGGTCGTGTGACTGGTGTCACAATAGGGTCGTGTGACTGGTGTCACAACAGGCTACGACGAGTGCGGCCGTTGCGGAACGGGTTGTCCCGGTAAGACGGTTCTCATGGAGATCACCCTGCTCGGCACCGGCAGTCCGATGGTCGACCCGAACCGGGCGGGGCCGTCCACCCTCGTAACGGCCGGCGGGCAGACCTTCCTGGTCGACTGCGGACGCGGCGTGCTGATGCGCGCCGCTGCGGCCGGGACCGGTGCGGCGAACCTGACCGCGCTGCTGCTGACCCACCTGCACAGCGACCACATCACCGACCTGTCCGACGTGATCACCACCCGATGGGTCACCACGATCGGCCCCAACCCGCTGCCGGTCATCGGCCCGCCCGGCACCAGGGCGGTGGTTGAGGCGACCCTGGCCGCGCTGGCTCCCGACATCTCCTATCGGATCCACCACCACGCCGACATCACCGAACCGCCCATCCTGGAGGTGCACGAGCACACCGGGGGCCAGGTCTGGGACGTCGGCGGCGTGCGGATCACCGCCGCGCCGACCGACCACCGCCCCGTCGAGCCGACCATCGGCTTCCGCGTCGAACACGACGGCGCCTCGGTGGTGCTGGCCGGCGACAGCGTGCCGTGCGGCAGCCTCGACGAACTGGCCCACGGAGCGAACATGTTGGTGCACACCGCGATCCGCAAGGATCTCGTCGAGCAGATGCCGGCCCAGCGGATCCGCGACATCCTCGACTACCACTCCTCGGTGGAGCAGGCCGCCGCCACCGCGGCCCGCGCCGGAGTGGGCACCCTGGTGCTGACCCACTACGTGCCGCCGCTGGTGCCCGGCCAGGAGGACCAGTGGCGCGCGCTGGCGGCCGCCGAGTTCGGCGGCAGGGTCGAACTGGGCGACGACCTGCTGCGCCTCTCCGTGTGACTTCGGCGCGCTTCTGCCCGCTGAGCGCACACGAGCGCGCCGAAGTTGTCAGGCCAGACGGGTCATCTCGACCACGACGTCGAGGTCACTGGACCCGCGGCCCAGATAAATGCCCTTCAGCGGGCTCACGTCGGCGTAGCTTCGGCCCGACCCGACGCTGATGTACTGCTCGTTGATCTCGGTGTCGTTGGTCGGGTCGTAGTTCCACCAGCCGCCCGTCCAGGCCTGGATCCAGGCGTGGCTCTCCCCTTCCACCGCGTCTCCGATCACCGCGTCGGGCTGCGGATGCAGATAGCCCGAGACGTAGCGCGCCGGAATGCCCATCGCCCGCAGCAGGATCAGGGACAGGTGCGCGAAGTCCTGACACACCCCCTTGCCCTCCTGCATGGCGTCGAGTCCGGAGGTGTGCACACCCGTGGTGCCGGGCACGTACTGCAGTCTGTCGCGCACCCAGTCCACGACGGCCAGCACGGCGTCATGCGGGTCGTGACCCTTGGCGATCTGACGGGCGATGCGGTCGGTGCCCTTGCCGGCCGGCGTGTAGGCCGTGGGCGTGAGCACCTCGTGATAGCGGTCCAGCACGGGAGCGGACCGCAGTTCGTCCCAGCCGACGCTGGTGGTGCGCGGTTCGGGCTTGTCGGTCTCCACCACCGAGGAGGAGGTCACCTCGAGTTCCAGGTGCGGCGCGTGCAGGTCGAAGGCGGTCACCGCGGTTCCCCAGTAGTCCACGTACCGGTAGGACCGGGTGGCCGGGGCGGTCTCGACGCGGTTGACGATGACGTTCTGCCGGGAGTCAGACCTCGGCGTGAGCCGGGCCTCGTTGTAGGACGCGGTCACCGGCGCCTTGTAGGCGTACCCGGTCTCGTGCACCACCCGCATCCGCCACATCAGGAACCGGCCTCCAACCCCTCGGCCACGACCACCGCATCGGTGTGTCCGGCATCGGACCACTCCACCCACGGGGCGAGCCGGAAGTACCTGAGCGCCAACGCCTCCCCGACCTCCGAACAGATGGACTGCAGCCCCGACAGCCGCACGTCCAGGGACTCCAGCAGCACCCCGGGGCGGACGAACTCCAGTTCGCTGCGGGCCCGGCCGAGCAGCCGCCGGGCCTCGGCACCCGCGCCGTCGCGCGGTCCGCTCAGTTCGTCGAGGCTGTGCTCGGCCAGCCGCAGCGAGAAGAAGGCCGAGCGGGGGAACTGCCGGTCCAGCAGCATGAACTCGATCACGCGGTTGGCGTCCAGCACGCCGCGATGGGTGCGCAGGTAGGTGTCGTGGGCGCCCGCGGCACGCAGCACGCTCACCCAGGCCGGCGATGACGCGCTGTCGCCGACCCGCGACAGCAGCAGCCGCACCGTCATGTCGACGCGCTCCAGCGCCCGGCCGAGCACCAGGAACCGGTACCCGTCGTCACGCGACAGGGTGGAGTCGGACAGCCCGGCGAACATCGCCGCGCGGCCCTCGACGAAAGTGAAGAACTCGTGCGGGCCCAGCCGCCGTGCCGCGCGCTCTCGTTCCGGCAGCGCGTTGTAGGTGGTGTTCAGACACTCCCACATGTCTCCGGAGATGACCTCGCGGGCCGAGCGGGCGTTCTCCCGGGCCGCACTGATCGCATCGACGATCGAGCAGCCGTGGGAGAGGTCGCGGCTGAAGGCCACCAGGTCGGTGAGCGCCCACATCTCCAGCCGGGTCTTGGGCGGCTCGATTCCCAGGACCTCCAACAGGATCCGCGAGGCCTGGTCGGGGTCGACGGAAGAGTCCTCCAACAGCTGATGCACGGTCACGTCGAGAATCCGGGCGGTGTCGTCGGCGCGCTCGACGTAGCGGCCGATCCAGTACAGCGCCTCGGCGTTGCGGGCCAGCATCAGCGCACTCCGCTCTGCTGCTGCTGTTGCTGCTGCTGATGCAGACCGCTCATGGCCTGCTGCTGCAGCGGGTGCGTCTCGGCGGCCGCGGTCCGCGGCAGGGTGCGCACCACCTGGGCGGCGGCCATTTCGCGGGCGGCCGCCGAGGACCTCGAGGCAAGCACCCAGGTGTCCTTGGATCCCCCGCCCTGACTGGAGTTGACCACCAGCGAGCCTTCGACCAGCGCAACCCGGGTCAGCCCGCCGGGCAGCACCCACACCCGCTCACCGTCGTTGACCGCGAAGGGGCGCAGGTCCACGTGGCGGGGAGCCAGGGTGTCGCCGGCCTTGGTCGGCACTGTGGACAACTGCACAACCGGCTGGGCGATCCAGCCGCGCGGGTCGGCCTTGATCTTGCGCCGCGCCGCGGCCAGTTCTTTCTCGGACGCGTGCGGGCCGAAGACGATTCCGTAACCGCCGGATCCCTCGACGGGTTTGACGACCAGTTCGTGCGCCCGGTCCAAGACCTCGGCCCGCTCGTCCTCCAGCCAGCAGCGCAGCGTGTCGACGTTGGCCAGCAGCGGCTTCTCGCCGAGGTAGTACTCGATGATCGTCGGCACGTAGGTGTAGACCAGTTTGTCGTCGCCGACGCCGTTGCCGACCGCGCTGGAGACGACCACATTGCCGGCCCGGGCGGCGTTGAGCAGGCCGGCCACCCCGAGCACCGAGTCGGGCCGGAAATGCAGCGGATCGAGGTACTCGTCGTCGATGCGGCGGTAGATCACGTCGACCTGTCGCTCACCCTCGGTGGTGCGCATGTAGACGATGTTGTCGCGGCAGAACAGATCGGGGCCTTCGACGAGTTCGACGCCCATCTGCCGGGCCAGCAGGGAGTGCTCGAAGTAGGCGGAGTTGAACGGCCCCGGGGTGAGCACCACCACGGTGGGGTCGGACTCGTTGGTGGCCGCGGCGTTGCGCAGGGCGCGCAGCAGGTGCGACGGATAGTCGTCGACCGAGCGGACCCGGTGGGTGCCGAACAGGTTGGGGAACACCCGGGTCATCACCCGGCGGTTCTCCATGACGTAGGACACCCCCGAGGGCGAGCGCAGGTTGTCCTCGAGTACCCGGAAGGTGCCCTGCGCATCGCGGACGATGTCGATGCCGGCGACGTGGATGCGCACCCCGTTGGGCGGGTCGATACCGACGGCCTCGCGGTGAAAGTGCTCGCAGGAGGTGACCAGCCGGCGCGGGATGACGCCGTCGCGCAGGATCTCCTGATCGCCGTAGATGTCGTCGAGGAACCTCTCCAGCGCGACCACCCGCTGGGTGATGCCGCTCTCCAGCTTGGCCCAATCCGCGGCCGAGATCACCCGCGGTACCAAATCCAGCGGGAAGGGCCGCTCCTCCTGGCCGGACAGCGAGAACGTGATGCCCTGGTCGACGAAGGCCCGGCCGAGCGCCTCGGTGCGGGCGCTGAGTTCCTCCGAACCGGTGGGGGCCAGTTCGGCGAAGATGCCCTTGTAGGGCGCCCGCACGTTGCCGCGCCTGTCGAACATCTCGTCGAACGCCGCGGCATACGGCCCCGGCTCGCGGTACCCGCCGAATATCCGGTGGTCGTCGGCCGGGGCGCTGGCGTCGGCGCTACGGACAGTCACCCGTCACATGCTGCATCACATCGGCCGTTTTCGCAGGCTGAGCGGCTCGACTTTGGGTCCGGGCGGCCCGGGCTGGTAGTCTCGCAGAGCGCCGCGAGGGCTCTCAAGTCCCGGTGCACGACAGCCGAAAGCCAGATCTGAGATTGAGGACCTAGACGCGTGGCCAACATCAAGTCGCAGAAGAAGCGCATTCTGACCAATGAGCGCCGTCGGCTGCGCAACAAGTCGGTGAAGTCGTCCCTGCACACCGCCATCCGCGCGTTCCGCACCGCCGCCGCCGAGGGCGACAAGGACAAGGCTGCCGAACTGCTGGTCTCGACCAGCCGCAAGCTCGACAAGGCCGCCACCAAGGGCGTCATCCACAAGAATCAGGCCGCCAACAAGAAGTCGGCCCTGGCACACGCCCTCGCGAAGCTCTCCTGAGCTAGCCGCGCGCCGCGGCCAGTTCCGCGACTTTCCGCACCGCTGTCTCCAGTGCGTAGTCGGCGTCGGCCGCCGCTCCTTTGACGTCGGCGTTGAGCGCTGCCACCAACCGGATCGCCGTCGCGACGCTGTCCCGCGACCATCGCCTGGCCTGCTTCTGCGCCTTCTGCACCCGCCACGGCGGCATTCCCAACTCACCGGCCAGTTGGTAGTGACTTCCCCGAAGTGGGCCCACCCGGGCGATGGAGTGCACGGCCTCGGCGAGCGCGTCGGCCAGCAGGACGTGCGGCACCCCCCGCGCCATCGCCCAGCGCAGCGCCTCGGCGGCGCCGGCGACGTCGCCGACGACCGCCTTGTCGGCGATGTCGAAGCCGGTGACCTCCGCATTGCCACTGTGATAGCGGCGCACCGCGGCCGCGTCGACCCGGCCGCCGGTGTCGGCCACCAACTGCGAACAGACCGCGGCGAGTTCCCTGATGTCCGAGCCGACGCCCTCCAGCACCGCGGCGACGGTGTCGTCGTCGGCCCTGACCTTGAGCGAGCGGAACTCGGTGCGCACGAAGTCGGCGCGTTCGGCGGCCTTGGTGATCTTGGCGCACTGGTGGGTCTGCGCACCCAGGTTGCGCAGTTCACCGGCGAGGGCTTTGGCGCGCCCGCCGCCTGAATGCAGAACCACCAGCACGGTTCCCGGCGGCAGATCCGCGGCCGTCGCGGTGATCAGCGCGACGGCGTCCTTACCGGCTTCGCCGGCAGACTCCAGGACGACCACACGCTCGTCGGCGAACAACGACGGGCTGAGCAACTCCGCCAGTTCGTGGGTGGAGACCTCCCCGGCACGCAGCCTGTTGACCGGCACGTCGTCGGTGCCGGCCGAGTCGCGGGCCGCACGCAGGACGGCGCTCACCGCGCGCTCGACGAGAAGCTCCTCGTCGCCGAGCACCAGATGCAGTCCGGGCGTCTCGCTCACCTCACGATGGTGTCACGGACCGCCGACCAGACCCGACACCGACCAGGCCGCGGCGCACAGCGAAGCGCCCGCCGCCGACAGCCGGAACCACCGCCGGCGCCAGCACACGATCGCCGCCGCCGCCGCGGCGCCGACGGTGACCAGACCCGCCCACCCTGAGGGCACCGGCACCGCTGCGCCCGGCAGTTGGGCGGCGGTGTGCGCCACCCGCAGCAGCCACCACAGTTCCGGCCCGGTGAACCGGATGAGCAGCCCGGCCGCGCCCGGCCACAGGCACCCCAGCGCCGCGGCGGCGGTGCCCAGCACGGTGATCGGCGCGATGACGGCTGCCACTGCGAGATTGGCCAGCACCGAGACCACGCTGAACCGTCCGGAGATCGCCGCGATGAGCGGCGCGGTGACCAACTGCGCAGCCAGTGCGACACTCACGGCTGCGGCCAGTGGCCGCGGCCAGCCCGCGGCGACCAGTCGCGCCGACCACACCGGCGCCACCGTGACAAGAGCCGCGGTCGCCGACACCGACAGGGCGAAGCCCACGTCCAGTGCCAGGTGGGGTGCGACGAGCAGGACCGCGATCACCGTTGCCGCCAGGGCCGGAATGGCTTGGCGGCGCCGGCCGGAGGCGATCGCGAGCAGGCCGATGGCGCCCATGATCGCCGCGCGCAGCACACTGGCCCCCGGCTGCACCACGACCACGAAGGCCACCAGTGCCAGAGCGGCCAGCCCGACCGCTGCGCGGGGCCCGAGCAGATAGCCAGACAGCAGCACCGTGCCGCAGACGATGGTGACGTTGGCACCGGACACCGCGGTCAGATGCATCAAACCCGCTGTCCTGAAGGACTCGGTGGTGGAAGCCGGAACGGCGGAGGTGTCGCCCAGCACCAGACCGGGCAGCACGGACGCCTGATCGGCGGGCAACACCTCGCGGGCGGCCTCGGCGAACCGGGTCCGCACCGCCTCGGCGGCGCGCTGCGCGAACGACGCCTGCCCGAACCGGGGACGGCCCACCGCGGTCAGGACGGCCACGGTGAGGTCGTGCCGGCGCGGCGGTGCGATGCGCGCCCGGAAACTCGCCGGCTGCCCGGCAGTCAGCCGGCCGAAGTCGACGGACCTGGCGAAAACCGTCACCGCTCCGGAGGCCTCAGCGTCGTCGCCGCTGAACAGTTCGGCACGGAACATCAGCCGCCCGGGTCCGGACTGCCGAGGGCTCTCGCCGGGGGTGGGCCCGGTCACCGCCTCGGCGATCGTGGCCTGGCGGACGGCCAACGGCCGGTTCTCGGCCGTCGATCAACTCGCCGAGATCGACGGTATCGGTCCGGCCCGGCTGGAGAAGCTGCGTCCGCTGGTGCGGGT
>NZ_JBJTJF010000189.1:0-12154 GCF_046095365.1 Mycobacterium sp. | reverse complement strand
GGTGATGGTGCTGGTGGCGGGGCGCTCGGCGTCGGTGGCGGTGTCGGCGGCGGCGTGCTGCCGGGCGGCGGGCGTGGGCGTGTAGGGGAAGGCGCCGGTGGCCGCATCGAGGCTCACCGCACCCTGACCGGCAACCCGGCCAAGGGTGCGGTGATCCTCGATGCGGCCACCGGCGCCTTCACCTACACGCCCACGCCCGCCGCCCGGCATAACGCCGCCGCCGACACCGCCACCGACGCCGAGCGCACCGACACCATCACCGTCACCGTCAACGACGGCCACGGCGGCACCATCTCCGTCCCGATCAGCCTGTCGGTCCTGGCCGCCAACCAGGCCCCCACCGCCGCCCCGGCCACCGCACCGGCGACGGTTAAGGCCGTAGCCGCCGCCGGCGAAATCGAGTGGGCGGTCATCATGGGTTACGACGCGCAAGCAGGCCGCTATCCGGTACTCATCGACGCGCGTGAATTCATCGGTAGTGACGTAGCCCCGAACAACGTGGGCAGCCTGGAGCTATTCGATCTGTGGAACGGCCCCATCACCTTCGACTCCTACGATCCGGAAAACTGGGCGAAGTACCACATTTACACCGACACGCCACTCAACTTTGCCGGGTCTGCATTCTCTCGGTATCTGCGAAGCGGCGGCGGGTTCTACGGGGTCGCAGCTGAATTCAGCTTCGCCAATCCCGCCGCCATCGGAACCGTCACTGGAACACTCGGCGTCACTGATGCCGATGGGGACACCTTGGCCTACTCCCTGACCGGAGACCCGGCCAAGGGCAGCGTCGTACTCAACGACGACGGCACCTTCACCTACACCCCCGACCCGGCCGCCCGACACACCGCCGCCGCCGACACCGCCACCGACACCCAGCGCACCGACACCATCACCATCACCGTCACCGACGGCCACGGCGGCACTGCCAGCAGACAAGTCAGCGTCACCATCAACCCGGCGAACAGGCCACCGGCCTTGAGCCAACCAAGCCTGAGTGCGGCCAATCCGAGCAATGGCGCCGTCGCCGGCACGTGGCGAAGCACGGATCCCGACGGCGACCCGCTGACCTATACCGTGGCCAACGCACCAACTTCGGGAAGCGTCGTCCTTAACGCCTCCGGATTCGCGTACACCCCCTCTTACAGTGCACGCTTGAGGGCGAACAGTGGCGCCTTCAACGACAGCTTCAACGTGACCATAAACGATGGCTACGGAGGCAGAGTCACTCAGAGCATCGCCGTGCCGGTAAGCCCGCTGACCCCCAACAGAGCGCCGACAGCGACCGTCTCCAACGTCGTCACCCGCACCGTTGCAGATGGCCTCGGAAGCAACCTCATTACCAACTACGGGAATTCGATCTGCGTCGACGGGAACACCGTCTATGTGGCGACCACGGGAGGCCTCGGTATATCCGCCAACGGCGGCAGGACATTCACCAACCGCACCACCGCTAACGGCCTACCCAACGATTATTCTTTTGCAATCGCCGCAACCGGCGGAGCGATCTTCGCGGGGACCAACAGCTACAGCGGGCTGTCCACCTCCAGGGACGGCGGCGCAACGTTCACCAACCGCACCGGCACCGGACTAGGTAGCGTTGTCTACTCCGCATACACCAACGGCGGGAAGGTCTATGTGGGGTCGAATCAAGGCCTCAGCATCTCGAGTGACGGGGGGAACACCTTCACGCTCCGCTCACTCGGGGGCTACGGTCTTGGCATTCACGTCGATGGCAACAACGTCTACGCAGCAACGACTAGCGGCTTAAGCGTCTCGACCGACGGTGGCGACACCTTCACCCGCCGACTCGCTGCTAACGATTTACGTGGCGGTGTCTACGCCAGCGGAAACAACATCTACGCGGCAAGGCAGAGCGGGTTGGCCGTTTCGACCGACGGCGGCAACACCTTCAACACCCGGACTATCGCCAACGGCCTGGGCAGCAACATTGTGCTCGGGGTCTGCGGCGACGGCAACACCGTCTATGCGGCAACGAGTGGCGGGCTGGGCGTCTCGACCGACGGTGGCAACACTTTCACCAACTACGGCAGAGCGATCGGTTTCGCCTCAGACGCGATGTACGGAGTGAAAGTCAGCGGGGGCAAAGTGTACGTAGCCAACGGTGGGGGTTTGGGCATCTGGGATCGGACCGGCCGCACCGGCCGGGTGATCGGCACGGATCCCGACCGAGACACCCTGACCTACACCGTGGGTACCCCCTCCACCAATGGCACGGTCGTCCTCGCTGTCGACGGCAGCTACGTCTACACCCCGAACGGGGCCGGCGGCTCGGATTCCTTCACCGTGGTCGTATCCGACGGTAAGGGCGGCAGCGTCGTTGTGCCGGTGAACATCACAGCCTGACCGCCGCCCTCACGACGGTCGCGCCGCTCGCCGCCGCGGATCGAGCACGTCCACCCCGTCGTCGGCCCACGCCTGCCGCATCGCCCCGGCGCCCTTCAGCCGCACCCAGGCCGCCTCGGTCTGGGTGAGCGGCACCGCGGCGAGGAACCGCACCGGGTCGCGCGGTGGTTCCAGCGGCAGGTCCGGGATGTCCGAAAGCCCCAGCAGCACAGCGGTGAACGGCGCACCGGCCCACAGCGGCGCCGACAGGTCGACCAGCGCGTCGGGCACCAGCACCACGCCCTCGACCGCCGGGGTCGCCGCGACCACCGCGACGCTGCGGGCCAGGCCGGTGGTGTCGGACCCGCCGCGCAGGCTCACTACGACCTCCGCCCGCGGACCGCGCAGCGGATCGGCCACCGCCTCAGACGGGTCGGTCATCGGATAGCGCGAACAGCCCAGCGAGACATGGTGATACACCCCGTCAGGGTCGGGTCCGAAGCGGAGCACATCCATGCGCTCCACGCCCAGGAAGGTGACGCCGGCGACGTCGGGTTCCGACGCGGCGCCCCGCGCGGCGAAGTGGGCGCGAAGGTGACCGGATACCGCCGGCGGCGGGTCGGTCACCGGGGGGTGGCGGTGAGGTTCACCCCGGACGCGGCGTCGAACACCTGCAGCCTCGAGATGTCGAGCGCCAACTCCACGTTCTGGCCGGTCGCCGCGCGGGAGTCCGCGGAAACCCTTGCCACGTAGCGGTTCTCGCCGATGCCGGAGTCGGCCAGTTCGGACAGCTGGGCCGAGCGGGCGCCGGCGCCGCCGGTGGAGAAGTACACGTACTTGTCGGCACCCAGGGACTCGACCAGGTCGGCGGTGACGCCGAAGGTCAGGGTGCGGGCCCGTTCGTGCGGCTCGAGCAGGGCGGCGTCCTCGAAGTGCTCGGGTCGGGCGCCGACGATGATGTCGGCCGGCAGCGGGTGGGCGGGCCCCTGGTAGACCACGGTGCCGATCGGCAGCCGGAACCCGGTCTCGGTGGGGGCGGCCGGGAAGAAGTTCATCGCCGGCGAGCCGATGAACCCGGCGACGAACAGGTTGGCCGGGGAGTTGTACAGCTCGTCGGGCGTGCCGATCTGCTGGGCCTCCCCCGCCCGCAGCACCACCACCCGGTCCCCGAGGGTCATCGCCTCGGTCTGGTCGTGGGTGACGTAGACGGTGGTGGTGCCCAGCCGGTTCTGCAGCCGGGCGATCTCGGCGCGCATCTGCACCCGCAGCTTGGCGTCGAGGTTGGAGAGCGGCTCGTCCATCAGGAAGGCCTTGGGGTTGCGCACGATGGCCCGGCCCATGGCCACCCGCTGGCGCTGCCCGCCGGAGAGTTGGGAGGGCTTGCGGTCGAGCAGTTCGGTGAGGTCGAGGATGCGGGCGGTCTCGGCGACTTTGGCGTCGATGTCGGCCTTGCCGAGCTTGGCCAGGGTGAGCGGGAAGGCGATGTTCTGGCGCACCGTCATGTGCGGGTAGAGCGCGTAGGACTGGAACACCATGGCGATATCGCGGTCCCGCGGCGCCTTGTCGTTGACCCGGACCCCGCCGATGCGCAACTCCCCGGAGGTGATGTCCTCCAGGCCGGCGATCATGTTGAGCGTGGTGGACTTTCCGCATCCGGACGGCCCGACCAGGATGACGAACTCGCCGTCGGCGATGGTCAGCGACAGGTCTTTGACCGGGGTGGCGCCGTCGGGGTAGCGCTTGGTGACCCGGTCCAACACGATCTCTGCCATAGCCCGCTACCCCTTCACAGCGCCGGAGGTCAGCCCGGCGACAATCCGTCGTTGGAAGATCAGCACGAAGATGATGATCGGGATGGTGATCACCATGGCGCCGGCGGCGATGGATCCCGTCGGCTCCTCGAATTGCGAACTGCCGGTGAAGTTCGCGATCGCCACCGGCGCGGTGATCGCGGCCTTGGTGGCCGTCAGCGACAGCGCCAGCAGCAGGTCGTTCCAGGCGAAGATGAACACCAGGATCGCGGCGGTGACGATGCCGGGCATGGCCAGCGGCGCGATCACCCGGCGGAACGCCTGCGCCGGTGTGGCGCCGTCGATCTTGGCGGCCTTCTCCAGATCCCAGGGGATCTCCCGGAAGAACGCCGACAGCGTGTAGATGGCCAGCGGCAGCGCGAAGGTGATGTAGGGGATGATCAGCCCCGGCCAGGTGTCGAACAGCCCGATGCGGCGTTCGATGTTGAACAGCGGAGTTACGAGCGAGATCTGGGGGAACATCGCGATCAGCAGCGCCGCACCGATGAGCAGCCGCTTGCCGGCGAAGTCCAGCCGGGCCACCGCGTAGGCGGCCATCCCGCCGATCACCACGGCGATGACGGTGGTGATCAGACCGATGCCGATGGAGTTGATCAGCGCCGAGGAGAACACGTCGCCGGTGAAGATGCCCTTGTAGTTGGCGAAGGTGATCGACGACGGGATCAGCTTGCCGTCCTTGACATTCGAGGTCGGCTTGAGCGACAGGCTCAGGATCCACAGCACCGGCAGCAGCGCGTAGATCAGCACCAGGGCGTTGATCACCGTCCAGAAGCCCGCCCGCCGCGCCATCAACGCACCTCGGTCTCGGCGCCGGGGGCCGAAGCGCCGAACAGCTTGATGTAGACGAACGCGATGGCGGCCACCGCCAGGAACACCAGCACGCTGATCGCCGAGCCCAGCCCGAGGTTGAAGGCCTTGAACAGGTTGTCGTAGCCCAGGATCGACACCGACGCGGTGTCGTTGGCGCCGGCGGTGAGCACGTAGATGTTGTCGAAGATGCGGAAGGCGTCCAGGGTGCGGAACAGCAGCGCCACCAGGATGGCCGGCTTGATCAGCGGGATCGTCACCCGCCACAGCCGGGTCCAGGCGTCGGCGCCGTCGACCTCGGCGGCCTTGAGCAGATCCTCGGGCACCAGCGCCAGACCGGCCAGCAACAGCAGCGCCATGAACGGGGTGGTCTTCCACACCTCGGCGAGGATGATGACGGCCAGCGACGGGATCTGTTGGGTCAGCGGCGCACTGCCGTCGGGCAGCAGGTTGGCCAGATACCCGGTGCCCGGCGTCCAGGCGTAGTACCAGCTGTAGGACGCGGCGACGGTGACGATGCCGTACGGGATCAGGATCGCGGTGCGCACCAGGCCCTTGCCGACGATGGTGCGGTGCATCACCAGCGCCAGTGCAAGTCCGAGGGCGAACTCGATGGCCACCGAGATGACGGTGATGACCAGGGTGACGAAAAACGCTGTCCACCAGTAGTTGTCGCCCAGGATGGTGGCGTAGTTGGCGAACCCGACGAACTTGATGTCGGCGGGGCTGGCCAGGTTGTAGCGGTGCAGGCTCAGCCAGAACGCGTAGAGGATCGGGTAGGCGGTGACGACGAGCATCAGGATCACCGCCGGGGCGATCAGCCAGTAGGCAAGCCGGCGCTGGGAGCGGCGGTCGCTGGTCAGCACCGTACGGGTCGGCGTCGGTGCGGTCACGGGATCAGCCCCTTGCCGTCGACAGCCTTCTGCACCTGGGCGGCCAGTTCGTCGGCGGTGCGCTCCGGGTCGATGCCGGTGACCGGCGCCAGGGTGACGGAGATCCGCGTCGACACCGCCTGATAGTTCGGGGTGGCCGGGCGCACCGCGGCGTTGGTCAACTGGTCGCGGATGATCGCGTACTGCGGGTACTTCTTCTGGAAGTCCGGGTCGTCGTAGAGCGAGGCGCGCACCGCGGGCAGGCCGCCCTCGATGGAGGTGTAGCGCTGGTTGGCCTCACTGCGGATGCAGCGCACCGCCTCGAACGCCTCGGCGGGATGGCGGGTGGTGGAGGACACCGCGAGGTTGAGGCCGCCGAGGGTGACCCGGGCGGGCTGGCCGGGAATCACCCCCGGGTAGGGGGCGAAGGCGAACACCTTCTTGCTCTCGTCGAAGGCGAGTTGGAACTGCTCGTCGGTGGGGCTGAACGAGCCGGTGTCGCTGATGCTGCCGGCCAGTTCCGGCCGGTCCTTGAGCGGCAGGAACGACACTCCGCCCTTGACGGCGTTCTCCAGCATGGAGGCGAACACGAAGGGCCAGTTGACTTCCAGAGCGGCGTTGCCCTGCTCGAGGGCCAGCCGGGCGGTGCCCTCATCGGTCTGGGTGACCGACGGGTCCGCACCGGGTGCGGTGGCCACCGCCTTGATGATGCTCAGCGCCTTGACGGTGGCGGCCCGGTGTTCGGGGGTGTCGACGAGGGTGACGGTCTTGCCGTCGTCGGCCAGTACCCGCCCGCCGGCGCTCTCCAGCAGGGTGTTGAACCACACCACCAGGCCCTCGTACTGCTTGGCCTGCACGGCGATCCAGCTGGGCTTGCCCTCGTCGTGCAGCCGGGTGGCCTCGGCCACCATCTGGTCCCAGGTGGCCGGTGGCGGGGCCACCAGATCGGGCCGGTACCACAGCATCTGGGTGTTGGTGGTCACCGGCGCGGCATAGAGCTTGCCGCCCCAGGTGGCCGAGGCCAGCGGGCCGGGCAGGGTGTCGGTGGTGGCGTCGGCCTCGGCCTGGCCGGCCGGGTCGGCGGAGAGCGGCAGCGCCCAGCCGGCTTCGGCGAACTCGGCGGTCCACACCACGTCCATCGCCATGATGTCGAGGGTGTGGTCGTTGCCGGTGATCCGGCGGGCCAGTTGCAGCCGCTGGTCGTCGGCGCCCTTGGGAAGTGCGAACTGCTTGACGGTGAACCTGCCGCCGAGTTCCTCGGTGCAGCGTTTGGCCACCGCGGTGAAGGTGGCGGTCTCACTGGCCGGGGTGTAGAGGCTGACGATGCGGCTCTGCGAGTCCGGCGCGCAGGCGGACAGGCAGGTGCTCGCAGCAGCCAGAGCGGCGGCGGTCATCCGCCGGCAACGCCCGCCAACGCCTGTCACCCCGTAGCCCTCTCCTGAACCGTTCCGCGGGCTACTCTAGCCCCGCTCAGCGGCCCGAGCGTGCTACAGCGTCAGGCGCGCCAGCATGTCCCGCGCCTGCTCGGCGCTCTGCGGATCGCACAAGACGTCGTAGCGCCCGGCCACCAACTGCATGGTGGAGCTGAAATCCCTTGTGCCCTTGGACATTCCGTACGGGACCGCCGAGGTGATCAGGCCGAACATGATGCCCGCGGGAATCGCCGCCACCAGCGCCGCGCCGATGTTGTTGGTGAACAGGCCCAGCAGCAGGCCGATGAAGACACCCAGCCAGGCGCCGCTGGCCACCCCGCCGAGCAGCACCTTGCCCCAGGAGAGCCGGCCGGTGACGCGCTCGACCTGCATCAGGTCGACGCCGACGATGGTCACCTGCTGGACCGGGAACTGGTTGTCGGAGAGGTAGTCGACGGCCTTCTGGGCTTCGGCGTAGGTCGGATAGGACCCGACCGGCCAGCCCTTGGGCGGTGTCGGCAGGCCCAGCGGCCCGCCGCGCGCCCCCCGCGGGGCGCCACCGGGGACACCGCCCGGGTTCTGTGCTGGCGGGAAGGGACTGGTCATCGTTTCGGCTCTCCTCTCGACGCCGGCCTGCGCCGGTGTTGCCTGGCTGCCCTCAGCATGACATCCGTGGCGGCCGCCCCGCGGAAAGCGGCGGAACGCGCCTCACCGGCCGCCGGGCGGGACGAACGGCGCGGCACTGCGGGCCATCCCCGCGGCCCGGCCCTTGGCGGCCACGACCAGTGCCATCTTGCGGCTGGCCTCGTCGATCATCTCCTCACCCAGCATCACCGCGCCGCGCGCCCCGCCGGCGGCCGAGGTGTGCCACGCGTAGGCCTCCAGGATCAACTCGGCGCGGTCGTATTCGTCCTGCCGCGGGCTGAAGATCTCGTTGCCCGCCGCGATCTGGTCGGGATGCAGCACCCACTTGCCGTCATAGCCCAGCGCCGCCGAACGTCCCGCCACCCGGCGGAAGGCGTCGACGTCGCGCACCTTCAGGTAGGGCCCGTCGACCGCGGCCACCCCGTGTGCGCGGGCGGCGATCAGGATGGTCATCAGGACGTGGTGGTAGGCGTCGCCGACGTCGTAGCCCTCGGGCTGCTCGCCGACCACCAGCGTGCGCGTGTTCAGGTCCGCCATCAGGTCGGCGGGTCCGAGCACCAGCGCCTGCACCCGCGGGGCCGCGGCGATCGCGTCGATGTTGGTCAGACCGCGGGCGTCCTCGATCTGCGCGTCGATCGCGATGGCCCCGACCGGCAGGCCGTGGCTGCGTTCCAGTTGGGTCAGCAGCAGATCGAGGGCGTGCACGTGGGTGGCGTCGGTCACCTTGGGCAGCACGATCACGTCGAGATGCGGGCCGGCGGCCGACACCACCTCGATCACGTCGGCGTGCGTCCACGGTGTGGTCCAGTCGTTGACCCGCACCCCGCGCAACTGACCCGACCAGCCCGGCCCCGCCAGCGCCGCGGCAACCCGGGTCCGGGCGGCCGCCTTGGCGTCCGGGGCCACGGCGTCCTCCAGATCCAGGAACACCTCGTCGGCGGGCAGACCCTTGGCCTTCTCGATCATCGTCGGACTGCTGCCGGGGACCGACAGGCAGGTTCTGCGCGGCCGATAGGCGGGTCGATCGGTCCGCTCCACCCGAGGACTCCTACCCTTCAGTTATGGCGTCGGTGAACAGGGTATACGCGGCGCGGCTGGCGGGGATGGTCGTGCTCGGCCCCGATGGCGAGTCCCTCGGCCGGGTGCGCGACGTGGTGATCAGCATCAGCATCGTGCGCCAGCAGCCGCGCGTCCTCGGCCTGGTGGTCGAATTACTCTCCCGTCGAAGGATTTTCGTCCCGATTCTGCGGGTCACCGCCATCGAGCCCGACGCGGTCACCCTGACCACCGGAAATGTGTCGCTGCGCCGGTTCGTCCAGCGCCCCGGCGAGGTGCTGGTGGTGGGCCAGGTGCTCGACACCCGGGTGCGGGTCGACGACCCCGAGCAGGAGCAGCTGGCCGGCCTCGACGTGGTGGTCGTGGATCTGGGCATCGAGCAGACCCGCACCCGGGACTGGGTGGTCACCCGGGTGGCGGTGCGCGGTCACCGGCGTCTGGGACGGCGCGGGGCGGTCGTCGTGGTGGACTGGCAGAACGTCCAGGGTCTGACACCGTCCGGGCTGGACATGCCCGGCCAGGGCGTGGCACAGCTGCTTCATCAGTTCGAGGGACAGCGCCCCGTCGAGGTGGCCGACGCGCTGCGCGACCTGCCGGCCAAGCGCCGCACGGAACTGGTCAACGCACTCGACGACGAACGCCTCGCCGACATCCTGCAGGAGCTCTCCGAGGACGACCAGACCGACCTGCTGCGCCAGCTCGACACCGAACGCGCCGCCGACGTGCTGGAGGCCATGGACCCCGACGACGCGGCCGACCTGCTGGGGGTGCTCAACCCGACGGAGGCCGAGGCCCTGCTGACCAGGATGGATCCGGAGGAGTCCGAATCGGTGCGCCGGCTGCTGAGCCACTCACCGGACACCGCGGGCGGCCTGATGACCTCCGACCCGGTGGTGCTGGCCCCGGACACCACGGTCGCCGAGGCCCTGGCCAGGGTGCGCGACCCCGACCTGACACCGGCATTGTCCTCGCTGGTGTTCGTGGTGCGCCCGCCGACGGCGACCCCGACGGGGCGCTACCTGGGCTGCGTGCATCTGCAGGCGCTGCTGCGGGAGCCGCCGGCCAACCTGGTCAGCGGCATCGTGGACAGCGACCTGCCCAGCCTGGACCCCGACTCCGCACTCGGGGCGGTGACCCGCTACTTCGCCGCCTACAACCTGGTCTGCGGCCCGGTCGTCGACGACCAGGGCCACCTGCTCGGGGCGGTGACGGTCGACGACGTGCTCGACCATCTGCTGCCCGACGACTGGCGGGAGAGCTTCGAGGGCGCCCAGATCACCTCGGTGAACCAGGGCACCACCGGCGCGGGGAGGCCGTCATGAGCGACCCCCGGCAGCGTCTGGACACCCCGCTCACCTCCCGGCGGCCCTCGTTCACCCTCGACCCCGAGGCGGTCGGCCGGGTCAGCGAAGCCGTCGCCCGGTTTCTGGGCACCGGCCGTTACCTGCTGTGGCAGACCGTCGTCGTCATCGTCTGGATCTGCCTGAACCTGTTCGCGGTCCGGCTGCGCTGGGACCCGTACCCGTTCATCCTGCTCAACCTGGCATTTTCCACCCAGGCGGCCTACGCGGCCCCGTTGATCCTGCTCGCTCAGAACCGCCAGGAGAACCGGGACAAGGTGGCCCTGGAGGAGGACCGCCGGCGCGCCGAGCAGACCAAGGCCGACACCGAGTTCCTGGCCCGCGAACTGGCCGCGCTCCGCCTGGCGGTCGGGGAGGTCGCCACCCGCGACTACCTGCGCCGGGAGATCGAGGAACTGCGCGAGGCGCTAGGCAAGAAGAAGCCGACCAAGACTCCCGCGGCTAAAAAGGTCGCCCCCGAAACCCGCCCGATCGACCCCGGCGAGTGACAACTGGGGGCAATGCGTTTCGCGGGGGTCACCTCCTTATGTATGGTGACTTGGTTCACAAGGGATAGCTGTGAGGGGACCAGTGGGGATAGGACGGCGGGTCGGCCGGGTTGTGCGGACCCCGGCATTCGGAATCGCGCTGCTGACTCCGGTGGTTCTCGCCGGTGCGGTGGCGGCGTCTCCCGACCGCCCCGGCGCCCCGGCCAAGAGCGCCGCACCCGCCCCGCAGGCCGCCGCTGAACCGGCCCGCAGCGAGGGCTACTCGGTGGTGGCGATGAGCAAGCCGCCGGCCGACTTCCGCTTCGCCGCCACCACCCTGGGACCGCCCCCGCCCGCAGCCGTCCTCGGCGGGACCGGCGGACCGGTGGGCGGGCTGCGTATTCCGTCCATGGCGCTGTCGGCCTATCGAAAGGCCGAACAGACCATGGCAGCGGCCGCTCCGGGCTGCGGGGTGAGCTGGAATCTGCTGGCCGGCATCGGCCGGATCGAGTCCTCGCACGCCAACGGCGGCGCCACCGATGCGCGCGGCACGGCGGTCCGCCCGATCTACGGACCGGCTCTGGACGGCAGCCTGCCCGGCAACGAGATCATCGTGCAGAGCAACCTGGGCGGGCGCCCGGTCTACGCCCGGGCGATGGGGCCGATGCAGTTCCTGCCGGGCACCTGGTCACGGTTCGCCTCCGACGGCGACGGCGACGGCAAGGCCGATCCGCAGAACCTTTTCGACGCCACCCTGGCCACCGCGCGCTACCTGTGCAGCGGCGGTCTGAACCTGCGCAACCAGGCCCAGGTCCTCACCGCGATCCTGCGCTACAACAACTCGATGGCCTACGCCGAGAACGTGCTGGGCTGGGCGGCCGCCTATGCCACCGGCGTGGCCCCGGTCAACCTGCCGCCCATCACCGGGCCGGTACCGGCCATCGGCGATGTCCACCTCGAGCGGCCCGAGGGTCTCGGGCCCGGCATGCCCGCCATGCCCACGGGCGACCCCCTGGCGCAACTGGCGCTGAGCAACACCGCGCAGGCCGGTCAGATGCTGCCCGGCCCGGGTCCGGGCGCCGCCGCGGTGATGCCCGAGCACGGCTGCGAGGTCATCTGCATGGCGTCCCAGCTGGCGCCGTCACAAGCCCCCAACCCCGACCTGCCGCCGTGGATGGCACCGCCGCCGTGGATGGCGCCGCTGCCCGGCGCTCCGATGCCCGGGGCACCGCTGCCCGGTCCGGCGCCGGCGGGCGGGCCGCTGCCCGGGCCCGCACCCGCCGGAGCCCCGCTGCCCGGTCCGGGAGGCGGTGGGGGCGCGGGAAGCCACGGTGGCGGCGGCAGGGCCGGCGCCTCGGCGGCCGGCGGCGGGGCCGGGGC
>NZ_JBJTJF010000188.1:0-12036 GCF_046095365.1 Mycobacterium sp. | reverse complement strand
GCGGCCCGAGGACAGTGCCTCGGCGCCGGCGGGCCGCAGGGCGAGCCGGGCGACGGCGTGGCGCCGCGCGTAGACCCCCGGATGGGGCAGCGGGGTCGGCCGGCCGCCGCCGCGGAAGCGCTCGATGGCCATCTCGCGCGGGGTCTTGCGCCGTTCGAAGCGTTCCCGGTGGGCCAGGATCATCGCGCCGAGTGCCGCGGTGATCAGCAGTGCGCTGGTGAGCTCGAACGCCCAGAGGTTGCGGGTGAAGATCAACACCGCAAGGCCCTCGACGTTGCCGCCCTCGTTGGCCTTCTCCAGACCGGCGAAACCGGTGGCGGCCATGTTGCCGATCCCGGCGATCAGCAGCACGCCGAAGCCGACCCCGGCCAGAGCGGCGGCGACCCGCTGTCCGCGGATGGTCTCCACCAGCGACTGCGCGGAGTCCACACCGATGAGCATCAGCACGAACAGGAACAGCATCATCACCGCGCCGGTGTAGACCACCACCTGCACGACGCCGAGGAACAGGGCGTCCTGCACGACGTAGAGGATGGCCAGCGCGATCATCGTCGAGGCCAGGAACAGCGCGGAGTAGACCGCCTTGGGCGCGGCGACCACACCGATCGCCCCGGCCAGGGCGATGGCGCCGAGCACCCAGAACGCGACGGCCTCGGCGGTCACCGCTCCACCTCCCGGTCCTGCGACGGGCCGACCCGGCCCAGGTAGTAGTCGTCGTCGGTGGTCCCCGGCGCCATCGCGTGCGGCGGGGCCGCCATGCCCGGCTGCAGCGGGGCGAGCAGCTTGTCCTTGCCGTAGATCAGGTCACCGCGGTTGTCGTCGGCCATCTCGTAGTCGTTGGTCATGGTCAGCGCCCGGGTCGGGCAGGCCTCGATGCACAGCCCGCAGCCGATGCAGCGCAGGTAGTTGATCTGGTAGACGCGCCCGTAGCGCTCACCGGGGGAGAACCGCTCCTCCTCGGTGTTGTCCGCGCCCTCGACGAAGATCGCGTCGGCCGGGCAGGCCCAGGCGCACAGTTCGCAGCCGATGCACTTCTCGAGTCCGTCGGGATGCCGGTTGAGCTGATGGCGGCCGTGGTAGCGCGGCGCGGTCGGGCCGGGCTTCTCCGGATACTGCTCGGTGATGGGCTTTTTGAACATCGTCGACAGGGTCACCCCGAAGCCGGCGACGGAGTCCAGGAATTTAGGCATTAGCGGCCTCCTTAGCCGAAGCGGGCAGCGGCGGAACCGGGAACGATCCGGCCGGCGGAGGCACAGGCGGCGGCAGCGAACGCCGGATGTGCCTGCGCCGCAGGCGGTTCAGGCCCACCAGCACGGCCAGCAGCAGCGCGGCGGCCGCCAGGTTGACCGGGATGCTGCTGACGCCGGTGGCGCGTAGCACGGCGACGACGAGGATCCACACCAGCGACATCGGGATCAGCAGCTTCCAGCCCAGCGCCATGAACTGGTCGTAGCGCAGCCGGGGCAGGGTGGCGCGCAGCCACATGAACACGAACAGGAACAGCCACACCTTCACGACGAACCACAGCAGCGGCCACCATCCGGAGTTGGCGCCGGCCCACATGCTGATCGGCCAGGGCGCGCGCCAGCCGCCGAGGAACAGGGTGGTCGCCAGCGCGGAGACGGTGGTCATGTTGACGTACTCGGCGAGGTAGAACATCGCGAACTTCAGCGAGGAGTACTCGGTGTGGAAGCCCCCGACCAGTTCGCCCTCGGCCTCGGGCAGGTCGAACGGTGCGCGGTTGGTCTCACCGACCATCGAGGTGAGGTACACCGCGAACGACGGCAGCAGCAGCAGCACGTACCAGGTGTGGGTCTGGGCCTCGACGATGCCCGAGGTGGACATGGTGCCCGAGTAGAGGAACACCGAGGCGAAGCACAGCGCCATGGCGATTTCGTAGGAGACCACCTGGGCGCTGGACCGCAGCCCGCCCAGCAGCGGGTAGGTGGATCCCGACGCCCAGCCGGCCAGCACGATCCCGTACACCCCGATCGAGGTGATCGCCAGGATGTAGAGCACGGCGACCGGAAGGTCGGTCAGCTGCAGCGGGGTCCGGTGGCCGAGCACCGACACCACCGGTCCCAGCGGTATCACGGCGAAGGCCAGGATCGCGGTGATCACCGAAATAACCGGCGCCAGAAGGTAGATCGGCTTGTCCACGCCGGCGGGTACCAGGCCCTCCTTGAGCGCCAGCTTGATGCCGTCGGCGGCGGACTGCAGCAGGCCGAAGGGGCCCAGCCGGTTGGGGCCGTAGCGCATCTGCATGCGGCCCAGCAGTTTCCGCTCGGCGAGGATCGCGACCAGCACGGTCAGCAGCAGGAAGCCGAACACCGCGACCGCCTTGACCAGGATCAGCCACAGCGGGTCGTGGCCGAACACCGTCGGGTCGGGATATGTCGTCGGGTCGGGATGTGTCATTGCGGTCCCCCTGATTCGATGCGGACGACCGCCCCGGCGGTGACGCCGAGCTGGGTGTGCACCGCGCTGCCGGGTGAGTTCAGCGGCAGCCAGACCACTGCGTCGGGCATGTCGGTGACCTCCAGCGGCAGCGTCACCGAGCCGCGCCCGGTGGACACCGTCACCGCCCCGGAGGCGCCGACGCCGGCCGCGGTCGCCGCCGAGAGCCGGGCCACCGCCGGCCGGGCCGTCCCGGCCAGGTGCGGCTCGCCGTCCTGTAACCGCCCGGCGTCCAACAGCATCCGCCAGCCGGCCAGCACCGCCTCACCGCTTCCCGGCACGGCGCCCGGCCCGGCGGCGACGTCGGGTCCGGACGGGCGGGCGCCGTCCCAGCCGCCCAGTGCGGCCATCTCGGAGCGGGCCTGCGCGGTCGTGCCCAACCCGAGGTCGACGCCCAGTTCCGCGGCCAGCGTGGACAGCACCCGCAGATCCGGTGTCGCGTTGGAGGACAGCGCGGCGTCGAAGGGCCGGGTGCGGCCCTCCCAGTCGGTGAACGAGCCGTCCTTCTCGGCGACCGGCGCCACCGGGAAGACCACGTCGGCCAGGGCGGTCACCGCCGACTCGCGCAGTTCCAGGCTGACCACGAAGCCGGCCGCCGCGATCGCGGCCAGTGCCTCGTCCGGGTCGGCCAGGTCGGCCGGCTCCACCCCGCCCACCACGAGCGCACCCAGCTCGCCGTGCGCGGCGGCGGCCAGGATGCCGGTGGTGTCCCGGCCCGGTTCGGCCGGGACGTCTCGGCCCTGCCAGACGTCGCGGACCTGCAGGCGCGCAACCGGATCGGCGACCGGACGGCCGCCGGGCAGCACGGCCGGCAGGCAGCCGGCGTCGAGTGCGCCGCGTTCGCCGGCCCGGCGCGGGATCCAGGCCAGCCGGGCCCCGGTTCTGTCGGCGAGCCGCGCCGCCGCGGACAGCGCACCGGGACTGGTGGCCAGCCGCTCGCCGACCAGGATGATCGCGCCGTCGGGAAGCTCGCCGGCCAGTGCGTCCAGGGCGGCGGCCTCGGCGCCGGGTGCGGTGGGGATCAGCCGGGCGGAGAGCTTCGTCGTGCCGGGGGAGGCGAAGGGCGCGATGGTCTTCACCGGCAGGCCGCGCTTGCGGACCGCCTTGCGCAACCGGAGGAAGACGATCGGCGACTCGTCCTCGGGCTCGAGTCCGGCCAGCACCACGGCCGCGGCGGACTCGAGGTCGGAGTAGCTCACGCCCATCGGCCGGCCGGCGACCCGGGCAGCCAGGAAATCGGCCTCCTCGGCCGAGTGCGGGCGCGACCGGAAGTCGATGTCGTTGGTGCCCAGTGCGATTCGGGCGAACTTCGCGTAGGCGTAGGCGTCCTCGGCGGTGACCCGCCCGCCGACCAGCACCCCGGCCCGGGCACCGGCCAGTCCGGCGGCGGCCCGCGCCAGTGCCTCGGACCAGGACGCGGCGCGCAGCGCCCCGTCCTCCCCGCGCACCAAGGGGGTGGTGATCCGGTCGCCGACCCGGGTGTAGGCGAACGCCCACCGCCCCTTGTCGCAGTTCCACTCCTCGTTGACCTCGGGGTCGTCCCCGGCCAGCCGGCGCAGCACCACGCCGCGGCGGTGGTCGGTGCGCTGGGCGCAGCCCGAGGCGCAGTGCTCGCACACGCTCGGCGAGGAAACCAGGTCGAACGGCCGCGCCCGGAACCGGTAGGCGGTCCCGGTGAGCGCCCCCACCGGGCAGATCTGCACGGTGTTGCCGGAGAAGTAGGAGTCGAACGGCTCCCCGGCGGCGATACCGACCTGCTGCAGGGCGCCGCGCTCGAGCAGTTCGATGAACGGGTCGCCGGCGATCTGGTTGGAGAAGCGGGTGCAGCGCGCGCACAGCACGCACCGCTCGCGGTCCAGCAGCACCTGGCTGGACAGGTTGATCGGCTTGGGGAAGGTGCGCTTGACGTCGGTGAACCGGGTCTCGGCCCGGCCGTTGGACATCGCCTGGTTCTGCAGCGGGCATTCGCCGCCCTTGTCGCACACCGGGCAGTCCAGCGGGTGGTTGATCAGCAGCAGTTCCATCACGCCCTGCTGCGCCTTGTCGGCGGCCTCGGAGGTCATCTGGGTGCGCACCACCATGCCCTCGCTGACGGTGGTGGTGCAGCTGGCCAGCGGCTTGCGCTGCCCCTCGACGTCCACCAGGCACTGCCGGCAGGCGCCGACCGGCTCGAGCAGCGGGTGGTCGCAGAACCGCGGGATCTGCACGCCGATCAGCTCGGCAGCCCGAATCACCAAGGTGCCCTTGGGAACTGACAGGGTGGTGTCGTCTATGGTGACGGTGACCAGCTCGGTCTCGGTGGGCGCCTGGGTCACGAGCCCACCCCCTGCGGGGCGGCGAGCATGGAGGCGTACGGGTCGAACGGGCAGCCGCCGCCGAACACATGGGCCTCGTACTCGGCGCGGAAGTACTGCAGCGAGCTGATGATGGGCGCGGCCGCGCCGTCGCCGAGCGCGCAGAACGACTTGCCGTTGATGGCGTCGGAGATGTCGAAGAGCTTGTCCAGATCCTCCTGCGTGCCGCGCCCGGTCTCCAGCCGCTCGTAGATCTGGGCCAGCCAGTAGGTGCCCTCCCGGCACGGCGTGCACTTGCCGCAGGACTCGTGGGCGTAGAACTGCGTCCAGCGGCGCACCGCGCGCACCACGCAGGTGGTCTCGTCGAAGATCTGCAGCGCCTTGGTGCCCAGCATCGACCCCACCGAGGCGATGCCCTCGTAGTCCAGCGGCACGTCGAGGTGCTCGGCGGTCAGCAGGGGAGTCGACGACCCGCCCGGCGTCCAGAACTTCAGCTCGTGGCCGGCCCGCACGCCTCCGGCGCAGTCGAGCAACTGGCGCAGCGTGACGCCCAGCGGCCCCTCGTACTGTCCGGGCCGGGTGACGTGGCCGGACAGCGAGTACAGGGTGAAACCGGGGGATTTCTCGGTGCCGAACGACTTGAACCAGTCCACCCCGTTGGCCAGGATCGGCGGCACGCTGGCGATCGACTCGACGTTGTTGACCACCGTCGGGCAGGCGTACAGACCGGCGACGGCGGGGAACGGCGGGCGCAGCCGCGGCTGGCCGCGGCGGCCCTCCAGCGAGTCCAGCAGCGCGGTCTCCTCGCCGCAGATGTAGGCGCCCGCCCCGGCGTGCACGATCAGGTCCAGGTCGAAGCCCGAGCCCAGGATGTCGGTGCCCAGGTAGCCCGCGGCGTAGGCCTCGTCGACGGCGGCCTGCAGCCGGCGCAGCACCGGGGCCACCTCGCCGCGCAGATAGACGAAGGCATGCCGGGCGCCGATCGCGTAGGAGGCGATGATCACGCCCTCGATCAGGAAGTGCGGGGTGGTCAGCAGCAGCGGCATGTCCTTGCAGGTGCCGGGCTCGGACTCGTCGGCGTTGATGACGAGGTACTTCGGCTTGGGCGAGTTGGCGTCGATGAACGACCACTTGGTGCCGGTCGGGAAGCCCGCCCCGCCGCGGCCGCGCAGACCCGACTCCTTGACCTCGGCGGTGACGGCCTCCGGTGTCATCGCCAGCGCCCTGCGCAGGCCCCGGTAGCCGTCGTGGTCGAGGTAGGTCTGCAGGGTCCACGGCCGCGGCGCGTCCCAGAACCGGCTCAGCACCGGGGTCAGCACGGGGGTCCGCGGGGCGTTCACGGGGTCCCTCCCTCGGCACGGGCCGCCCGCAGCCCGGCCAGGGTGGCCGCGCCCGGACCGCTGTCGTCGCCCGGGTGCGGGCCGAGGCCGGCCAGCGTCCGCTCGGTCTCGCGGAACCGGCACAGCGTCCCGCGGGTCGGGGTCACGGTGCGGCCCTCGCGCAGCGCGGCGACGAGTTCGACTGCGCTGGAGGGTGTCTGGTTGTCGAAGAACTCCCAGTTCACCATGACCACGGGAGCGTAGTCGCACGCCGCGTTGCACTCGACGTGCTCCAGAGTGATGGTGCCGTCGGCGGTGGTCTGGCCGTGGTGGATGCCGAGTTCGGCCTCGAGGGTCTCCAGGATGGCGTCCCCGCCCATGATCGCGCAGAGCGTGTTGGTGCACACCCCGACCAGGTACTCACCGGTGGGTGTGCGCCGGTACATCGAGTAGAAGGTGGCGACCGCCGTCACTTCGGCCTCGGTCAGATCCAATTGCGCCGCGCAGAAAGCGATTCCGGCCTTCGTGAGGTAGCCGTCCTCGGCCTGCACCAGATGCAGCAGTGGCAGCAGCGCCGAACGCGCCTGGGGATAGCGGGCGACGACGACGGCGGCGTCGGCGGCCAGCCGTGCGGTGACATCGGCCGGATAGGAGTCCGGCCCGCCGATCGGGGGGCCGGGTTCGTCGGGCCGCGGGCCCAGGGTCAACTCGACGCTCATCGGTACCTTCTGTTCGTCCTGGGTACTGTCACCTGTCCACGCCGCCCATCACCGGGTCGATGCTCGCCACCGCGGCGATGACGTCGGCGACCATCCCGCCCTCGCACATCGCCGCCACCGCCTGCAGATTGGTGAAGCTCGGATCCCGGTAGTGCACCCGGTAGGGACGCGTCCCGCCGTCGGAGACCATGTGCACGCCGAGTTCGCCGCGCGGCGACTCCACCGCGCTGTAGACCTGGCCGGCCGGCACCCGGATGCCCTCGGTGACGAGTTTGAAGTGGTGGATCAGACCCTCCATCGAGGTGCCCATGATCTTCGCGATGTGGGCCGGGGAGTTGCCGAGCCCGTCCGGGCCGAGTTGCAGGTCGGCCGGCCACGCCAGCTTCTTGTCGGAGATCATCACCGGACCCGGCTCGAGGCGCTCCAGGCACTGGCCGATGATCTTCAGCGACTCGTGCATCTCACCGACCCGGATCAGATAGCGGCCGTAGCAGTCCGCCGCGGTGTCGGTGACGACGTCGAAGTCGTAGGTCTCGTAACCGCAGTACGGCTGGGTCTTGCGCAGGTCGTGCGGCAGTCCGGTGGAGCGCAGCACCGGGCCGGTGATGCCCAGCGCCATGCAGCCGGTCAGGTCCAGATACCCGACGCCCTGGGTGCGGGCCTTCCAGATGTGGCTCTCGGTGAGCAGGTCGGCCATCTCGTGCAGCCGGTCGGGCAGGATCTTGAGCACCTCGGCCACCCGCTGCGGGCCGTCCTCGGGCAGGTCGGCGGCGAGGCCGCCGGGACGGATGAACGCGTTGTTCATCCGCAGCCCGGTGATCGCCTCGAACAGCGTGAGGATCAGTTCGCGTTCCCGGAAGCCGAAGAACATCGGCGTCATCGCGCCCAGTTCCATCCCGCCGGTGGCCAGGGCCACCAGGTGCGAGGAGATCCGGTTGAACTCCATCAGCATGACCCGGATCACCGAGGCCCGCTCGGGGATGTCGTCGGTGATGCCCAGCAGCCGCTCCACCCCGAGGCAGTAGGCGGTCTCATTGAAGAACGGGGACAGGTAGTCCATCCGGGTAACGAAGGTCACACCCTGGGTCCAGGTGCGGTATTCCAGGTTCTTCTCGATGCCGGTGTGCAGAAAGCCGATGCCGCAACGGGCTTCGACGACGGTCTCGCCCTCGATCTCCAGGATCAGTCGGAGCACGCCGTGGGTGGACGGGTGCTGCGGTCCCATGTTGACCACGATGCGCTCGCCTGCCTCACCGGAGCGCGCGGCGGTGACGATCTCGTCCCAGTCCTGACCGCCCAGGACGACGACGGGGTCTTCGGCGGTCGTCATCGGTAGGACCTGCGCTGGTCGGGCGGCGGGATCTGGGCGCCCTTGAACTCCACCGGCACCCCGCCGAGCGGATAGTCCTTGCGCTGCGGGTGGCCCACCCAGTCGTCGGGCATCTCGATGCGGGTCAGCCCCGGGTGGCCGTCGAAGACGATGCCGAAGAAGTCGTAGGTCTCACGTTCGTGCCAGTCGCAGGTCGGGTAGACCGCGAACAGGGACGGGATGTGCGGGTCGTCGTCCGGACAGGCCACCTCCAGATGGATGCGGCGGTTGTGGGTGATCGACATCAGCGGATAGAACGCGTGCAACTCCCGGCCGGTGTCGTCGGGGTAGTGCACACCCGATACGCCGCAACACAATTCGAAGCGCAGACGTTCGTCGTCGCGCAGCGCCGAGGCCACGGTCGGAAGATGGTCGCGGTGGACGTCCAGCGTCAGTTGGTCGCGGTGCACGACTACCCGCTGGACGGCGTCGTCGAAAACCTGCGGCCCCAGCACGTCGGCGAGCCGGTCGACGACGTCGTCGAAGTATCCGCCGTACGGCCGCGGCGTACCGCCGGGAAGCGTCACCGGCTGCACCAGCCGGCCGTAACCCGAGGTGTCGCCGGTGCCGCTGCCGCCGAACATCCCGCGCCGCACGCCGATCCGCTCTCCGCCGACGGTGTTGTGGCCCGATTCGCTCACCGCAGCAGGCCTTTCAGTTCGATGGTGGGCTGGGCGGCCAGCGCGGCCTGCTCGGCCGCTGCGATCGCCTCGGCGCGGTGCACGCCCAGCGGCATCTCGGAGATCTTGGTGTGCAACGCCAGGATCGCGTTGAGCAGCATCTCCGGCCGGGGCGGGCAGCCGGGAAGGTAGATGTCCACCGGCACGACGTGGTCCACCCCCTGCACCACCGCGTAGTTGTTGAACATCCCCCCGCTGGAGGCGCACACGCCCATCGCCAGCACCCACTTGGGTTCGGCCATCTGGTCGTAGACCTGGCGCAGCACCGGCGCCATCTTCTGGCTGACGCGGCCGGCGACGATCATCAGGTCGGCCTGGCGCGGGGTGGCCGAGAACCGCTCCATGCCGAACCGGGCGATGTCGAACCGCGGCCCGGCGGTGGCCATCATTTCGATTGCGCAGCAAGCCAATCCGAAGGTAGCGGGCCACAGCGACCCGGCACGGACGAAACCGGCGACCTTCTCCACCGTCGACAGCAGGATGCCGCCCGGCAAGGACTCCTCTAATCCCACTCCAGACCCCCCCGTCGCCACACATAGGCATACGCGACGAACACGGTCGCCATGAAGATCGCCATCTCGACCAGGGCGAAGGTGCCCAGCCCGTCGAACGCCACCGCCCAGGGGTAGAGGAAGACGATCTCGATGTCGAAAACGATGAACAGCATTGCCGTCAGGTAGTACTTGATCGGGAAGCGTTGACCGACCGGGTTGACGGCCAGCGGCTCGATCCCGCACTCGTAGGCCTCCAGCTTGGCCCGGTTGTACCGGCGGGGTCCGACCACCAGCGCGGCTACCAGAGACACCACCGCGAATGCGGTCGCGATGGCCCCCAACACCAGGATCGGGGTGTACAGACTCACGTAATCCCTACTCCTCGGCTAGCGCGCGTGGACTGACCTGTCGGACAGCGTAGCGGGGGCCTACCGGACCGGCGAACGCAGCAGGCCCACCACCGCTTCGCCCAGCTCAATGGGGTCGAGCGGGTGCGGTACGGCGGCCTCGGCCCGGGACCAACTGGCCAGCCAGGCGTCGTCGGCGCGGCCGGTCAGAACCAGCACCGGCGGGCAGTCGGCGATCTCGTCCTTGAGTTGCTTGGCGATCCCCAGCCCGCCGACCGGCGTGGCCTCCCCGTCGAGGATCACCAGGTCGAAACCGCCGGCGTCCATCAGGGATATCACCATCGGACCGGTGGCGACGTCGGTGTAGTCCAGCTCGGGCAGGTCGGGGTGGACGCGGGTCCCGAGCGCGAGCCGAACCTGTTCGCGGGTATGGGCGTTGCTGCTGTAGTTGAGGATTCGAAGCGGGCCGGACACGGGGGTCATGCTACGGCCCCCGGTCGCGCTCACCGAACGAAGACCGCGTCGACGGCCAGCACGGTGCCCGGCGGCATCATCCCGAGCATGTTCCCGCTGACGCCCCAGCGGGTGCGGTCGATCTCGCCGCGCGCGGTGATCTGCAGGCTGTTGGCGCCCTGGCGTTCCAGCGAGGCCCGCAGCGGCGCCTCCAGTGTGGTGCCGCGGATGGTCAGGGTCGCGGCGAGTTGTCCGGCCGAGGGCGCGGCGGTCACGTCCACGACGATGTCCGGGTGGTTGGCGGCGTCGAAGAAGTCCGCGGCCCGCAGGTGCCGGTCGCGCATGCCGATGCCGGTGCGCACCGAGTCGGCCCGGATCACCAGCCGTCCCGACAGTCCGCCGTCCGGGGTGATCCGGCCCTCGCCGCTGAACTCGGTGAACCGGCCGTTGATCGGTATCAGTCCCCACAGCGTCCGGCTGGTGAACCGCACCGAGGACTGCTCGGGCTCGAGGGTCCAGGCTCCGGCCAGGGCGGGGTCGGACAGCAGGCTCTGCAGTGTCATGCGAGCCGATGGTAGGCCCAGCGGCCGGGGTGGTGTGCGCTATCCCCGGGTCGCGGTCAGCGGAGCCAGATCGGCGGGATCGAGGTACTCGTCGATCCGGCCGACCCGGCCGTCGGGGCCGGCTTTGACCACCAGGCAGGCCCGGAAAGCCATTGGCGTGCCGGCCCGGTCGAGGGCGTGCAGGATGTGCTGCTGGACGAAGCCGCCCTCGAAGACCTGCCGGTCGAGGACCTCGTAGCGGCGTTCGGAGGTGGCGTCGACGAACCACTCGATGACTTTCAGGGCGCGCGTCTTGTCGCGTTCCCCGCCGCCGCCGAGGCGCCAGACGACGACGTCGTCCGACCACATCCGGGCCAGCGCGGCGGTGTCCGCGCGTTCGATCGCGCCGAACATCCGGTCGGCGAGGTCGTCGAGGTCCGTCATGACTCCAGGCAATACCGAAACTGCGCCCAGATCACGATTTCGGCTGAAAAGGCGATCTGGGCGCAGTCTCGACGCGAACTACGGGGCCGGTGTCGGGTCCGGCGTCGGAGTGGGCGTCGGAGTCGGGTCCGGCGTCGGGGTCGGCGTCGGAGTCGGGTCCGGCGTCGGAGTGGGCGTCGGCGTCGGAGTGGGCGTCTGCGTCGGCGTGGGCGTCGGCGGGGGGGTCGGCGTCGGAGTGGGCGTCGGCGTCGGGGTCGGCTTCGGCTTGGTCACCTGGGTGAGGGCGTTCTTGATCCCCTTGTTGTTCGGCTTCAGCCCGGCCAGGGCGCCGAGCACACCGGCCGCGCCGCCGCCGCTCTTGGCGACCGCCGAGATGGTCTGCCCAGGCGGGTTGACCGGCTTCTTTCCGTTTCCGTTGCCGGGCTTGGCGTCAGCCAGCGGCGCCGAGACGACGGCCGCGGTGGCCACGACGGCGGCCGCAACCTTCCACTTCATCTTGTTCATCGTGAACCATCCCCTTATATGTCCTATTGAGGTGACCCAAAGCGGGCACTCATGCCACTCTAACCTAACTCTCAGCTTAGAGGCAAGTATTCGGGACGGGACGAAAGTCACTTCTGACGTGCGTGAACCGCACCACCGCCGACGCGCCCAGCTACCGCCGCAAATACCCCGGATTAGAAATCGCTAAGCGATGACCGACGACTGAGCGCAGGCAGGCCAGCGCCTCGGGTGCCCGCCGGTCCAGTTCGCCGGCGCGGATTGCGGCCGACAGCCCGGCTTCGCTCGGATATCCCAGTCGGCGGAGCGCGGCCAGCGGTTCGGCGGCGGTGTCGTCGAGCAGCTCACGTTCGACGATGCGCAGCGCGTTGGCGGCGACCAGGGCGTGGAAGTTGACCGCGCCGGTGGTGCCGGCCC
>NZ_JBJTJF010000187.1:0-12335 GCF_046095365.1 Mycobacterium sp. | reverse complement strand
GTAGCAGCCTGGACAGCCGCCGCGTCAGCGAATCGCCCGGTCCTACGGTTTCGGGAGCGGACACCATCCCGAGGGTGGGCGGATTCGGAGCTTGCGCCCTTTTCGGCGGAGCGGCCAACTGGCCGACCGTCGAGAGAACAGACGGCTCCCCGTCGACTCTGCTGGGAACCGCGCTGTCGTCGACCGCAACGCGAGTCGGGCCAGTGGCGTTGAAGCTATCGCCGACCTCGGCTCCGATGGCCGGCGGGGCGAACGAGTCGACGTCCACCGCCGATCGCGCGGGCACTGCCGCTGCAGGCCGCGGATTCCGCTTCCGATGACCAGCGACGGATGCGTCGACGCGGGCTTTCCCCGCAGGTGCAGCAGTCCGCGGGTGCGTTCTCCGGGGGACTCTGCTTCGACCGATCTGCAGGTCAGACCGGTCCTGCGCCTGCTCCACCGCGGGCGGAGGTTCGCTCTCGCCTGCGGTTCCGCTGTCGGCGGCGGCGAAGCCGACGGGCGCGACCAGCCAGACACCCAAACCGAACGCGGCCGCCTGGAGCCTTCCCGACACCGATTTCCCCGACGTAGCTCTCCCCGACATGGCGGCCCTCCAACCGAGACAAAACCCCAGATCACTCTTGTTTCGGCCGGGCTCGGGCACAAGAGAACCCGTTTTCACCTTTTCCGCCTCGGGGTTCCGTGGACGGCGTCCCATCGTGTCGCGCCGCCGGATTTATCGGCCGTGGTCTGGGAAGACGCCGATTTACGGACTCCCGGACGACGCAAATCACCGATCCGGCGGGGGTCAGCCGCTAGCGTGGCGGGGGCGCCGGGCGTAAGCGCGGCGGCGGTGTTTCACGGCCGACGATCAAGGGAGTCGACAGCCATGGGCAGTGCCTCCGCGGGAGTCCCTGCGCGCTGTGCCCGGACCTTGCAGGCCGGCTCGCTGGTACTGCGCGGTTCGCCGGCGATCGCCGGGTGGGTGCTGGGCTGGCTGGCCGCCGAGTTGGCGCCGCACGCCGTCACCGGGCATGCGCTCTCGGCCCTGCCGCTGCCCCTGGAACGGGCCGCCTGCGGGCTGGCCGCCCAGCGCGCCGACCACGTCCTGGAGGCGGCCCTGCGGGACACCTTCGGTGAGGACTACCTCTCGGCCGTGCACCATCCGCTGGAGTCCTACTCCGCGCGCCGGCCCACCCTCGCCGGACTCGCGCAGGCGATGCGGCAGCGGCGGCACTACTCCGCCACCACGACCGACATTCCCTACGGCCCCGGCGGCAGGAGCAACCTGCTCGACGTCTGGCGCCGTCCCGACCTGCCGAGCGGACACCGCGCGCCGGTTCTGATCCAGATTCCCGGCGGGGGCTGGTCGGTCAACGACAAACGGGGACAGGGCTATCCGCTGATGACCCGGATGGTCGAACTGGGCTGGATCTGCGTCTCGATCAACTACAGCCGCAGCCCCCGCAACGCCTGGCCGTCGCACATCGTCGACGTCAAGCGGGCCATCGCCTGGGTCCGGGAGAACATCGCGGAATTCGGCGGCGACCCCGGCTTCATCGCCGTCACCGGCGGGTCGGCGGGCGGGCACCTGGGGTCGCTGGCCGCGCTGACTGCGGGGGACCGCAGCCTGCAACCGGGGTTCGAGGACGCCGACACCAGCGTGCAGGCGGCCGCGCCGTTCTACGGCATGTACGACCTGACCGACGTGAGTGGCATGCACAAACTGGCGATGCCACTGCTCGAGCAACTGGTCATGCAGCGCCGGCTGGCAGAGGACCGACCCCTGTTCGAGCAGGCCTCACCGACCCACCGGGCGCACCGCAACGCCCCGCCGTTCTTCATCCTGCACGGCGAGAACGACACGGTGGTTCCCAGCTCCCAGGCCCGCGGCTTCGAGCAGGCGCTGCGCCGTGCCGGCGCCGGCACCGTGGCCTACGCGGAGATCCCCAACGCCCACCACGCCTTCGACGCCATCGCCACACTGCGCTGCCAGTTCGCCGCCGAGGCGGTCGCGGCGTTTCTCGGTGTGGTCTTCGGCCGCCACCAGGCCGCGCGCAGGCTGCGCCGCCAGGCCGCCGTCCGCTCCGCCGGCTGATCATTCGACCTCGCCGTCGTCGGGGTCTCCACTAGCGTGAAGAGGCAGCCTGGCGGGTCAGACTGCCCAGCACACACGCGGGAGGAGGACTTCGATGAGCGGCCCCGTTGACGCGTCCGGGCTGCCGTCCGAACTCGGCGCCTTCGACCTGCTGATGCACCGCGGCGAGGCCAACCCGCGTACCCGCTCGGGGATCATGGCCCTGGAGATCCTGGACCGGACGCCGGACTGGGACCGGTTCCGCAGCCTGTTCGAGAACGCCTCGCGCAAGGTGCTGCGGTTGCGGCAGAAGGTGGTGATGCCCACCCTGCCGACCGCCCCGGCGCGCTGGGTCGTCGACCCCGACTTCAACCTGGATTTTCACGTCCGCCGGGTTCGGGTGCCCCACCCCGGCTCACTGCGCGATGTCCTGGATCTGGCTGAGGTGATGCTGCAGTCGCCGCTGGACATCTCCCGGCCGCTGTGGACGGCCACCCTGGTGGAGGGGCTCAAGGGCGGCCGGGCGGCCACCCTGCTGCACCTCAGTCACGCCGTCACCGACGGCGTCGGCGCCACCGCCATGTTCGCCGAGATCTACGACCTCAAACGCGACGCCGCGCCGCGGCCGGTCCCGCCGCTGCCGGTGCCCGAGGACGTCACCGGCATCGACCTGATGCGCGAGGGCATCGGTCATCTTCCCGGCGCCGTGGCCGACGGGCTGGCCGGGGCGGTGGCCGCCGGGCTGGGGGTGGTCGGCCAGCTGGTCCGCAGCCCGGGTTCGGCGGTGTTCGGCACCATCGAATACCTGCGGTCCGGACGGCGGATGATGCGCCGGGCCGCCGACCCCTCGCCGCTGCTGCGCCGGCGCAGCCTGTCCACCCGCACCGAGGCCATCGAGATGCGTCTGGGTGACCTGCACCGGGCCGCGCACGCGGCCGGGGGCTCCATCAATGACGCCTACCTCGCCGGCCTGTGCGGGGCGCTGCGGCTCTACCACGCCGAACTCGGCGTGCCGATCACCACACTGCCGATGGCCGTGCCGGTCAACCTGCGTGCCGAGGCCGACCCGGCCGGCGGCAACCGCTTCGCCGGGGTCAATCTGGCCGCTCCGGTCGGTGTCGCCGACCCGGCGGCGTGTATGCAGAAGATCCGCAAGCAGATGATCTCCCGCCGCGAGGAGGCCGCCATCGACGTGATCGGTGCGGTCGCCGGTGTGCTCACTCTGCTGCCCGACGCCGTGCTGCAGGCCCTGAGCGGCTCGGTGATCGCCTCCGACGTCCAGGCCAGTAATGTCCCCATCTATCCCGGCGACACCTATATCGCGGGGGCAAAAGTGTTGCGGCAGTACGGAATTGGGCCGCTGCCCGGGGTCGCCATGATGGTAGTGCTGGTGTCCAGGGGAGGTTTCGCGACCATCACGTCGCGCTACGACCGCGCCGCGGTCGCCCACCCCGAGCTGTGGGCGCGCTGCCTGCGCAACGGTTTCGACGAGGTGCTCGCCCTGGCCGGGGACCCCCGGCCACAGGTGGTGCCGGTGTCGTTCTCCGACGAAGACGATGAACACTTCACATACAAGAACGGATCGGTGGCGTACTCATGAGCGACAAAACCGCCCGCGGTGCAAAGGGAGCCCGGATTCCCGGCTCGGTGGCCGAGGTGACGGCCAGCCCGCCCGGACCGAAGGTCGGTGCCTTCTTCGACCTCGACGGCACGCTGGTCGCCGGCTTCACCGGCGTGATCCTCACCAAGGAGCGGTTCCGCAGCCGCGACATGGGCGTCGGCGATCTGATCAGCATGGTCGCCGCCGGGTTGAACCACCAGTTCGGCCGGATGGAATTCGAGGGGCTGATCAACAAGGCCAGCGAGGTGCTCATCGGCCGCTCGCTGTCGGACCTGCAGCAGATCGGCGAGCGGTTGTTCGCCGAGAAGATCGAGAAACGGATCTACCCGGAGATGCGCGACCTGGTCCAGGCACACCTGGACCGCGGGCACACCGTCGTGCTGACGTCGTCGGCGCTGACCATCCAGGTCGAGCCGGTGGCGCGCTACCTGGGGATTCCCAACACGCTGAGCAACCACTTCGAGGTGGATGTCAACGGGGTGCTGACGGGCAAGGTGCTCAAGCCGATCCTGTGGGGACCGGGCAAGGCCAACGTGGTGCAGAAGTTCGCCGCCGACAACGACATCGACCTCGCCCAGAGTTACTTCTACGCCGACGGCGACGAGGACGTCGCGCTGATGCACCTGGTGGGCAACCCACGGCCGACCAACCCGGGGGAGAAAATGGCCGAGGTGGCCCGCAAGCGCGGCTGGCCGATCCTGCGCTTCAGCAGCCGGGGTGGCGGCGGTCTGGCCGGACAGGTGCGCACCCTGCTCGGGGTCGGCTCGATCGTGCCCGCCGCATACGGTGCCATCGGGGTGGGACTGCTCACCCTGAACAGGCGTCGCGGGGTGAACTTCTTCACCTCGGCGTTCCCGCAGATGCTGTTGGCGCTCAACGGCGTTCGGCTGAACATCATCGGTGAGGAGAACCTCAAGAAGCAGCTCCCGGCGGTGTTCATCTTCAACCATCGCAACAACTTCGACCCGGTGATCGTCGCCTCGATGGTCAAGGACAACTGGACCGGTGTGGGTAAGAAGGAGCTCCAGAACGACCCGGTGGTGGGAACCCTGGGCAAGCTCGTCGACACCGTCTTCATCGACCGCGAGGATCCGAAGAAAGCGGTCGAGTCGCTCAAGCAGGCCGAGGAACTCACCAGGAAGGGCCTGTCGGTGGTGATCGCCCCCGAGGGCACCCGGATTGACACCAGGTCGGTGGGTCCGTTCAAGAAGGGGCCGTTCCGGCTCGCGATGTCGGCCGGCGTGCCGATCGTGCCCATCGTCATCCGCAACGCCGAGGTGATCTCCGCCCGGGACTCCTCGACGCTGCACCCCGGCACCGTCGACGTGGTCGTCTACCCGCCGATTCCGCTGGATGACTGGAACCTCGACAACCTCTCCGACCGGATCGCCGAGGTGCGCCAGCTCTACCTCGACACCCTCAGGGACTGGCCGACCGACTCGGTGCCCGAGGCTGCTCTGTACGCCTCCGCGCCCGGCAAGCGGACCGCCGGGAAGAGCAAAGCCAAGAAAGCGCCGGCCAAGAAGGTGCCGGCCAAGAAATCGGCCGCCAAGAAGACGCCCACAAATCCGGATACCAAAGTGAGGGGACGCCGATGAGCGCCGCCGATTACCTCACCGGGTTCAGCACCAGCGACGACGCGCTGGTGCTCGCCTCGGTGTCGTCGAAGGCCGAATCCGATCTGCTCGACGACTGGTTGCAGGGTCAGCGCCGCGCACACCCCGAGGCGAAGGTTGAGGTGCTGCGGATACCGCACAGCGACCCCTCGCCGGGACTGCTGAACGAACTCGCCGGAACCCTCGGCGAAGCCGGGGACCGCTCGGTGGTGCCGGTCCGGGTGTTCTGGGTTCCGGGCGGCCTGCCCACCCGGGTCAAAGTGGTGGGCCTGATCTCCGGCCGCGACACCTACCGGCCCCCCGAGCGCCTGCAACGGGCGATCCTCAAGAAGGACCCCTCCCGCGCCCGGATCGTCGCCGGCGAGCCGGCCACCGTCTCGGAGTTGCGTCAGCAGTGGCAGCAGAACACGGTCGGCGGAAGCCCGGCCGACTTCGCGCGTTTCGTGCTGCGCCGGGCCAACCTGGCGATCGAACGGATGGAATTGCGCCTGCTGGGACCGGAGTACAAGTCGCCGCATCTGCTCACCGACGAACTGATGGCCTCCACCCGCTTCATGGACGGGCTGGAGGGGATCCCCGGTGCCACCCCCGAGAAGGCCGAGGAGATGCTCAACGAGCTCGCCACCGGCTGGAGCAGGTTCTCGGTGGACCTGATCCCGAACCTGGGCCGCGCCATCTTCAGCCGGGGCTTCGATCCCCGCATCGACTACGACCAGGCGCAGATCGAGGCGATGCGCCGCGCCCTGGAAGACCATCCGGCTGTGCTGTTGTGGTCGCACCGGTCCTACCTCGACGGGGTGATCGTGCCGGTGGCGTTGCAGGAGAACAAACTGCCGCCCGCCCACACCTTCGCCGGCATCAATCTGTCCTTCGGCTTCATGGGCCCGCTGATGCGCCGCGCGGGCGTGATCTTCCTGCGCCGCAAGCTTGACGACCCGCTGTACAAGTACGTGCTGCGCCAGTTCGTGGGCTACATCGTCGAGAAGCGCTTCAACCTCAGCTGGTCGATAGAGGGGACCCGGTCGCGCACCGGAAAGATGTTGCCGCCCAAGCTCGGTCTGCTCAGCTACGTCGCCGACGCGTACCTGGACGGCCGCAGCGAGGACATCCTGTTGCAGCCGACGTCGATCAGCTTCGATCAGCTTCACGAGACCACCGAGTACGCCAACTACGCGCGTGGCGGCGAGAAGGTCGCCGAGAGTGCCGAGTGGCTGTACAAGTTCATCAAGGCGCAGGGTGAGCGCAACTACGGCAAGATCTACGTCCGCTTCCCCGAGGCGGTGTCGATGCGCCAGTACCTGGGTGACCCGGACGGGCCGGTCGCCACCGACGAGGCCGCCAAGCGCCTGGCCATGCAGAAGATGGCGATCGAGGTGTGCTGGCGGATTCAGCGGGCCACCCCGATCAGTGCCAGCAGCCTGGTCTCGGCAGTGCTGCTGGCCACCCGCGGGCGGGCGCTGACGCTGCCTCAGTTGCACCACACGCTGCAGGACTCGCTGGACTATCTGGAGCGCAAGCGCACCCCGATGACCAACAGCGCGTTGCGACTTCATTCCACCGAGGGGGTGCGGGCGGCCGTCGACGCGCTGTCCAACGGGCACCCGGTGACCCGGGTCGACGGGGGCCACGAACCGGTGTGGCGGATCGCCCCCGAACACGAGCACGAGGCGGCGTTCTACCGCAATTCGCTGATCCACGCGTTCCTTGAGACCTCGATCGTCGAACTGGCCCTGGTGCACGCAGCGCGCGCCGCCGAGGGCGAGCGGGTGGACGCGTTCTGGGCGCAGGCGATGCGGCTGCGCTCACTGCTGAAGTTCGACTTCTACTTCGCCGACTCGGCGACCTTCCGGGCCAACATCGCCGAGGAACTGGAGTGGAACCACGACTGGGCGGCCCAGCTGGCGGCCGGGCCAGAGGCGGTCGACGAACTGCTGCGGGCCAAGCGGCCGCTGATGGCCAACGCCATGCTGCGCCCGTTCTTCGAGGCCTACGAGATCGTCGCCGACGTGCTCTGCGACGCGCCCGCCGACATCGACGACAAGGAACTAAACAAGCTCGCACTCGGCGTCGGCGGCCAGTACGCGGCGCAAGGTCTGATCAGCAGCAACGAGTCGGTCTCGGCGCTGTTGTTCCCGACCGCGCGCAAGGTCGCCGCCGACCAGAAGCTGATGGAGGCCTCGCCGGACTTGCACCAGCGGCGCCGAGCCTTCCTCGACGAGCTCCGCGGCATCATCGCCGACATGGAACGCATCCACGAATTGCAACGCGAGCAGTTCTACCAGCGGGAGGCACTGCTGCACTCGCAGGATCTCACGGCCTGAGCCAACCCCCGACGAACAGGGATTTCGACTGATATTGTCCGTGCCGACATAATCGGGCCCGGACGGGTTGACGGAGGAGATTCGGTGGACAACAGGATTGCGGCGTGTTGTGGCGTGGTCGCCGCGGCCGGACTGCTCAGCGCGGGCCTGTCGGGATGCTCCGCGAAGATCGAGACCTCCAAGACCGTCGCGGTCAGCGCCAACGACCTGCAGAAGGAACTGGGCGATCGGATCGCCAAGGGCGGCATGACGGTGAAGTCGGTCACCTGCAAGGACGACCTGGCCGGCGAGGTGGGCAAGACCGCCCGCTGCGATGTCGCCTTCAGCGACACCAACACCATCGAGGCTGTGCTCACCACCACCAAGGTCGAGGGCAGCACGGTCAGCTTCGACATCAACCCGGCCATGACCAAGGAGCAGGTTGAGAAGGCGGTCGCCGGCATGGCGTCGTCGCCGTCGGCGACCTGCGCGGCGGGCCTGGACGGCAAGGTGGGGGAGTCGACCAGGTGCGAGATCAAACTCGGCGACACCACCTCCAAGCGGATCGTCGAGGTCACCCAGGTCGATCCCGCCCGGCTGGGCATGGAGCTGTCAGCGATCGAGCTGGTGCCCAAGCAACAGGTCGGTGAGGTGCTCATGCAGCAGCTGGGCGCGGACGGCCAGCCGGTGGAGACCGTCGAGTGCGTCGACGACGTCGCCAAGAAGGTCGGCAGCACCGTCGAGTGCGTGACGGTCACCGGCAACGACCAGCAGGGCTACGACGTCACCGTCACCGAGGCCACCGACGACAACGTCGACTTCGGCTACAAAGCGAAGCCCTAGGCGCGCATACTGGGCACCGTGATTGGCGCCCGCGCTGGAGCATTCGCCGTGGCGGGTGTCGTCGTCGCCCTGGCCGGCTGCGCGGGGCGCGCCGACACCGCGCCGCCGATCGCCTCGGCCGACCTGCAGAGCGACCTCGCGGCAAAACTGGCCGCGGCGGGCACTCCGGCACGGTCGGTCAGCTGCCCCCGGGATCTCGCCGGCGCGGTGGGCAGCACCGCCCGCTGCGACGTCACGCTCAGCGACACGGACAGCGTGACGGTCCTGCTCACCACCCTGGGGTCCGAAAACGGCACGGCCAGTTACGAAATCACCCGCACGGAGCTCACCCGTGAGCAACTTGCCAGGCGGGTCGCGGCCGCCTCGGCCGCCGGGTCGGCCAACTGCGAATTCGGAGTGGACGGTCAGGTCGGCGATTTCGCCCAGTGCGAGGTCGCCCGGGGCGGACTGACGTCTCCGGTGACCGTGGAGGTCAAGAGCGTCAAGGGCGTCGCCATCGACCTCGCCGTCAAGCAGGTCATGGCCAAGCAGAAGGTCGAGGACGTGCTGGCGGCCAGGCTGACCGCCGCCCTGGGCCGGCGGCCGGACAGCACCGTCTGCCCGGGCGAGCTGCTCGGGGACCCCGGCGCCACGATGGAGTGCGTCGCCACCTCCGGGGGCAAACCGCAGATCTACGTGCTGACCGTCACCGGCGTCGGCGCGGGCACCGTCGAATTCAGCTACGCCCCGAAGGTAACCTCCTGAGGTGACTCCGGCCCCGGCGCGTCGCGGACCGTGGCCCGTCCTGGCGGCCGTCGCGGTCCTGGCGGGAATCACCGCGGCCGCCATCGCGGCCCTCTCGCTGGCCGACGCTCTCAGCGCCACCGGACTGTCCGACCCGGGACCGGTGACGACGCTCGGACTGCCGTTCGTCCGGGCGGCCGGTGAGGTCGCCGCGGCGACGGCGGTCGGCGGGTTCCTGTTCGCCGCGTTCTTCGTGCCGCCCCAGGACAGCGGTGTGCTCGATGTCGCCGGATACCGGGCGCTGCGGCTGGCCGCGGCGGCCTCGGGGGTGTGGACGGTGTGCGCGGCGGCGCTGGTGGCGCTCACCGTCTCCGATGTGTCCGGCAAGCCGCTGGCCGAGCACCTCGACCCGGCCGAGATCTGGCGGGTGGCCGGCATGGTGGACACCGCCTCGGCGTGGCGCTGGACCGCCCTGATGGCGTTCACCGTCACCATCGCCGCCAGGTCGGCGCTGCGGTGGTCGACGACTCCGGTGCTGTTCGCGGCGTCGCTGCTGACGCTGGTCCCGCTGGCTCTCACCGGCCACTCGGCGGCCGGCGGGTCGCACGACATGGCCACCAACAGTCTGTTCATCCACCTGATCGCCGGCGCGCTGTGGGCCGGTGGCCTGCTGGCGCTGCTGGCCAATGCGCTGCGCGCCGGCGGGCAAACCGATCTGGCCGCCCGCCGGTTCTCCGCGGTGGCACTGTGGTGCTTCGCGGCGATGGTGCTGTCCGGCTTGGTCAACGCCGCGGTGCGAGTCCGGTTGGGCGAACTGTTCGGTACCGCCTACGGCGCGCTGATCCTGGCCAAGGTCGTCGCTCTGGGTGTGCTCGGCCTCATCGGCTGGCGACAGCGCCGCGTCGCGGTTGCTGCGTTACAGGCCGACCCCGCCGCGCGCGCGCCGCTGGTACGGCTGGCATGCGCCGAGGCGCTGGTGTTCGGCGCGACCTTCGGCATCGCCGTCGGGCTGGGCCGCACACCGCCGCCACCGCCGGCCGTCGCTGATCCGTCGCCGGCCGAGGTCGCACTGGGATACGACTTCGCCGGCCCTCCGACCGTGCTCCGCGTCCTCCTCGACTGGCGCTTCGATCTGTTGTTCGGCACTGCCGCAATCGTTTTGGCCGCGGTGTATCTGGCCGGTGTTGTCCGGTTGCACCGTCGCGGCGACCACTGGCCACCGGGACGCACAGCGGCCTGGCTTCTCGGCTGCGCGGTGCTGCTCTTCGCCACCTCGTCGGGGCTGGGCCGCTACTCCCCGGCCATGTTCAGCATGCACATGGCCGCCCACATGCTGCTGTCGATGCTGGTTCCGATCCTGCTGGTGCTCGGGGGGCCCACGACGCTGGCACTGCGGGCGCTGCCCACCGCGGGTAAGGGCAACCCGCCGGGACCCCGGGAATGGCTGCTGGCCGGCCTGCACAGCCGCTGGTCGCGGCTGTTCACCCACCCGGTGGTGGCCACCGTGGTGTTCGTGGCCGGCTTCTACGGGCTGTACTTCGGCGGGATCTTCGACGCCGCGGTGAGCCACCACGCCGCCCACGTGCTGATGAACGTCCACTTCCTGATGAGCGGCTACCTGTTCTACTGGGTGGTCATCGGCATCGACCCGACGCCGCGTGCGGTCGCACCGCTGGCCAAGATCGGGATGGTCTTCGCCTCCATTCCGCTGCACGCCTTCTTCGGGGTGGTGCTGATGGGTATGCCGAAGATCCTGGGGGAGAGGTTCTACCGCTCACTGCAATTACCCTGGCACACAGACCTTCTCGGTGATCAGCACCTGGGCGGCTCGATCGCCTGGGCGGCCGGTGAGGTGCCGCTGGTGGTGGTGATGCTCTCGCTGTTGATCCAGTGGCAGCGCACCGACCGGCGAACCGCCACCCGGCTGGACCGCGCCGCCGAGCGCGACCACGACGCCGATCTGGCCGCCTACAACGCGATGCTGGCCGAGTTGGCCCGCCGCGACCGCGCCAACCGCTGAGCGATCCACAGACCGCGGTTCATCCACAGCAGCACGGCTCGCGCGGCCGACGCGCGGGTGCGGTGTCGGTGGTGTCCGGCCCACTGGAGTGGCGAAGACACGCACCGAAGAAAGGATCCCGTCATGTTCGAGACACCCATCACCGTCGTTGGACGCATCATCACCGATTTCCGCCGCCGGGTCGTCGGCGGCCAGGAGGTGATCAGCTTCCGGGTCGCCAGCAACTCCCGGCGCCGCACCGCCGAGGGCGACTGGGAAGCGGGCCAGACCCTCTACATCACCGTCAACTGCTGGGGCCGGCTGGTTACCGGAGTGGGCGCGGGGCTGTACAAGGGCGCACCGATCATCGCGGTCGGAACCGTGCACACCAGCGAGTACGAGGACCGCGACGGGGTGAAGCGGTCGTCGCTGGAGATGCGCGCCAGCGCGGTCGGGCCGGACCTGGCCCGAGTGATCGCGCGCATCGAGCAGGCGCCGCGTCCGCAGAACCCCGAGGAGGCCTCCGACGGGGAACCCGAGGCTGAGCGGGAGGCCGACGACGCCGACGACTGCCGGCCGGCGGTGGCCGACGGGCTGATGGCCACCGCCTGAGGCCGGTGGGCGGTCACGCCGGTGAGGACCGGCGTGCCCGCCACCTAGGATGGGCGCGTGGCGGAATTCATCTACACCATGCGCAAGGTCCGCAAGGCCCATGGCGACAAGGTCATCCTCGACGACGTGACACTGAGCTTCCTGCCGGGAGCCAAGATCGGTGTCGTCGGACCAAACGGGGCCGGCAAGTCCAGTGTGCTGCGCATCATGGCCGGACTCGACCAGCCGAACAACGGCGACGCTTTCCTGACTCCCGGCGCCAGCGTCGGGATCCTGCTCCAGGAGCCGCCGCTGAACGAGGAGAAGACCGTCCGGGGCAACGTCGAGGAGGGCCTCGGCGACATCAAGGTGAAGCTGGATCGCTTCAACGAGGTCGCCGAGCTGATGGCGACCGACTACTCCGACGAACTGATGGAGGAGATGGGCCGGCTGCAGGAGGAACTCGACCACGCCGACGCCTGGGACCTGGACTCCCAGCTGGAGCAGGCGATGGACGCGCTGCGCTGCCCTCCGCCCGACGAGCCTGTCACCCACCTCTCCGGCGGCGAGCGCCGCCGGGTGGCGC
>NZ_JBJTJF010000186.1:0-3473 GCF_046095365.1 Mycobacterium sp. | reverse complement strand
GCACCGAGGACGTCTACAAGATCTACGCCGAGTCCTTCAAGGGTCCCGAGCATCTGGCGCAGATGCAGCAAGCCGCCAGGGAAGTGGTGAATACCGTCATATCGTGAGTAATGCCGACTGGCCGCTAATGCGACTAGCTGGACGTGTACCCCTCTCTGGTCTCACACGGGCCGGGGTGTCAGCTTCGGGGAGATCGGCCGGCTGTGACTTCAGGGCTGTGATTACCGCGCGGGCGTCTTGACTGCCGGTGCTATTGATCGAACAGCGCGATCGCCCAGATGCTGCTCGGCTCGGTCGATACCCGCACGAACCCTGTGACCGGATCTTTCAACTCCAGAACGAGGAACATCGCAGAGGACACCACCACCGCGGCGACCAGGATCAGCAGGTAGACGGCGGGTCCGCGAGGCGAGCACAGTCCGAAGGCCAGGAACTCCAGGATGATCCAGGCCAGGATGGCGATCAGAAACACCGGAGGCAGCTCGGCGGGGCCCACCGTGAACAACCACCGCTGTTCGGCGCTGCTCGGATCTCCGATTATGCTGACCGCGCGATTGCGTAGTTCCTTCTGCACTTCGGTGGCCGGTTCGAGGTTCACTACCGCGGCAAAGATGGAACCGGTAGAGCTTCGGCTACCGTAATCCGGGAGCGGCGAAGAGCAGCGGTTCCATCCTGCTACCCCTCGCCTTCGTACGTCAGTGGCCTGGCTCCCGCCGAACGGTGGGGAGATTATTACACCAGAGATACTCACGGATGAGGCGAGGTTTTCGCTGCTCATCGACCTGCTGATATAGGCCGCTAGAACAGCGCAAAGCGCCGTCCGAATACAGTCGTCTCGTGAGTTCGGTCGCGGAGAGCACCACGGCGCAGGAGAAGCTGCCCCGCGAGGTGTGGTCGCTGATCGGGGCGAATGCGATCGTCGCGCTGGGTTACGGTCTGGTGGCCCCGGTGCTGCCCGACCTCGCCCTGCACTTCGGGGTCAGCATCAGTGCGGCCACATTCATCATCACCGCCTTCGCGTTGATGCGCCTGCTGGCCGCACCGCCGACCGGCATGCTGGTACAGCGTCTGGGGGAGCGGAAGGTCTACATCAGCGGTGTCTTGATCGTCGCGGTGACCACCGTCGCCTGCGGGTTCGCCCACACCTATTGGCAGCTGCTGGTATTCCGGGCGCTCGGCGGGATCGGCTCGACGATGTTCTTCGTCTCGGCGCTGGGCTTGATGATCCGGATCAGTCCGCACGACGCCCGCGGCCGGGTGGCCGGACTGTTCGCCGGCGCGTTCCTGGTGGGTTCGGTGGCGGGGCCCGTGCTGGGCAATATGACCGCGGGGCTTGGCCTGCGGGCCCCGTTCCTGATGTACGGCGCGCTGCTCATCCTGGCGGCGGCGGTGGTGCTGGTCGGCCTGCGGAAGTCGCCACTGGCCGCACCGCCGGACGAGGACGAGCTGACCGTCACCGTGTGGGTTGCTCTGCGGCACCGCGCCTATCGGGCGGCGCTGCTGTCCAACTTCGCCACCGGCTGGTCTCTGTTCGGGCTGCGATTCGCACTGGTACCACTGTTCGTCGAGGAGGTTCTCGACCGCCAGCCGCGCCACGTGGCCGGGCTGGCGCTGGCCGCGTTCGCGGTCGGCAACGTCGCGGTGGTGATGTACGCGGGCCGGCTCTCCGACCGGATCGGGCGCAAGCCGCTGCTGATCGCGGGCCTGGCGCTGTCCGCGGCGTCGACGGCGGCGCTGGGGTTGGCGACGTCGCTGCCGCTGTTCTTCGTCGAGGCGGTGGTTGCCGGGGCGGCCTCGGGCATCTACGCCTCACCGCAACAGGCCTCTATTGCCGACGTCATCGGCAAGGCCCAGGGCGGCACGGCGGTCGCAGCCTTCCAGATGATGTCGGACTTCGGTTCCATCGTCGGATCGCTGGGCGTCGGGTTGATCGCTCAGCAGATGTCCTACGGGTGGGCTTTCGGGATCAGCGGGAGCATCCTGATGCTCGCGGCAGTCGGGTGGGCGCTGGCCCCGGAGACCCGCGACGAGCCGGCGCCGGGCTGAGAGCGACGGGCGCCCGGGCGGATGGCGGTCGGGGTGGCCGGCCGGTGTCCGGGTACTGGGTGTTTTTGCCCAGCTACGATCGACGGCTGCAGTCTGCCGTGGGATCTGTCGCTCCAAGTCGGGCACGGACGTCGGTGGTCGGCGGCCGGGTCAAGGGGTCTGGCGGGGTTTTGAGGCCGATGCGGCGGTGGTGTAGTTTCGAACCGCACCTGGGGCTATGGCGCAGCTGGTAGCGCACCACACTGGCAGTGTGGGGGTCAGGGGTTCGAGTCCCCTTAGCTCCACCAGGAAAAACCCGAGAACATAAGGTCTCGGGTTTCTTGTTGGGCGGGTGCCGGTGGGGGCGTTCGACGACAGTTTCGACGACACGGCGTCCGTCTTTCCGCAAGGCGGCGTCACCACACTGAAGTGTGGGGGACACGGGCAGTCAATGAGTAGTTTAGGTATGATTTCTATACATGCCTGAGTTCGAGTTTGACCCAGCCAAGAGTGAGGCAAACCTGCTCAAGCATGGTATCGACTTCAGCGAGGCGCAGACACTGTGGCGGGATACGCACCGCGTCGAGGTTCCGGCGCGGACGACGGATGAGCCTCGGTGGATGGTGATCGGTCGCATCGGCGGCCGGGTTTGGTCGGCGGTGGTGACGTATCGGGATGAATACGTACGGATCATCTCGGTACGCCCCTCTCGAGAGAACGAGGTGACGATTTATGAAGGCTAAGGAATTCGAGGAGCGATTCGACGCCGGCGAGGACATGGCGGCCGCACTGGATACCGCTCGGGCGCGGCGCCCCGGTGAGGAACATCGGCGCGTGAATGTGGATTTCCCGGCTTGGATGATCGCCGAACTCGACCGTGAGGCAACCAGACTCGGCGTCACTCGCCAGTCGCTCATTAAGGTCTGGATCGCCGAGAAGCTCGACCAGGGCGATCACCCCGCCGCCTGAGGATCGACGACGATTTTGACCACAACCCCGACGACAGTTACTACCTCTACGACACCAACTACAGCCCGAAAATGAGCCTGAACAGCCTGTTCAGGGGCTATGCCTGTTCCTGGCAGTGTGGGGGTCAGGGGTTCGAGTCCCCTTAGCTCCACAAACGAAAACCCGAGGCCAATGGCCTCGGGTTTTTTGCTGATTAGGGTCCGGCGGGGGCTTTTGGCGACAGTTTTGACGACACGGCGTCCGTCTTTCCGCAAGGCGGCGTCACCACACTGAGGTGCGCGGGACATGGGCAGTCAATGAGTAGTTTAGGTATGATTTCTATACATGCCTGAGTTCGAGTTTGACCCCGCCAAGAGTGAGGCAAACCTGCTCAAGCATGGTATCGACTTCAGCGAGGCGCAGACACTGTGGCGGGATACGCACCGCGTCGAGGTTCCGGCGCGGACGACGGATGAGCCTCGGTGGATGGTGATCGGTCG
>NZ_JBJTJF010000185.1:0-11596 GCF_046095365.1 Mycobacterium sp. | reverse complement strand
GGAGGGTTTCGATGAGGTCCATAGGGGTGATCCTGGCGCGCTCAGCTCCGCGCGGCCAGCGAATCGAGCGCGGCGACAACGGCGTCGGGTGTCTCGATCGGGGCGAGGTGCCCGCAGTCCGGCACGACCTCGATGGTGGCGTCGGGCACCAGACGTGCAAACGGCATCGCCGCGTCGACCGGGTACAGCGCGTCCTGTGCGCCCAACAGGATGGTGGTCGGCACCCGAAGCCGCGGCAGCACGTCCGCCAGGCCTGGGGAACGGGTCAGCACTGTGCGCACGGTGTCTGTCGCCGCCGCGCGGTCGAAGGAGCCTAAGGCCGAGACGAACTCGGCCACCCGTTCCGGGTGCGCCCGCTTGGTGGGTGCTGCGATCATCGACCGGGCGGCGCCCTTGCCGAAGAACGCCGTCGACCCCATCAGTCGGGTGCCGAGGACCAGCATGCGATGCCCGCCGAGGCTGGGCGCCAGCGGGGTGTTCATCATCAGCACCGCGGAGGTGCGCTGCGGGAACTGCACGCCGGTGTGCGCGGCGACCTGGCCGCCCCAGGAGCAGCCGGCCACGATCGCGGTGCCGATTCCCAGTTCGTCGAGCAGATCGACCACCGCCCCGGCATAGCGGTCGGGCTGGACGTCGCCGTCGGGCGGGGTGCTCTGTCCGAAGCCCGGGCCGTCGACGCAGATGCTCCGCCACCGTGGGTCGAGCAGTGCGGTGACGTGACGGTAGAGGCGGTGGTCGCTGAACAGCGACGGCCACAGCACCACCGGTGTGCCGTCGCCCCCACCGTGCCCGCTGTCGGCGACGGCCAGCGTTCCGACGCGGGTGGTGACCCGCCGGTTGAGCGCGATCATCTGCTCACCGCGTGGTCGCTGATCCAGTTGCCGTGGAATCCGAACGGAACCCGCTGGGGCAGGCGGACTCTGGCGACCGGACCGGCGGTGACGTCGAGGGCGTCGAGGATGACGAACTCGCTGCTGTCGGTGGTCGCGTCGTAGACGTAGCTCATCAGCCAGCAGTCGTCCTCGCTGACGGGGTGCTCGCGCGGCACGAAGTCGGTCTCGCCCGACCCGCGCCCGTTCCCGAGGGAGTGCACCGCCACGGTGTCCTTCTCCAGGTCGTGCTTGTAGATGTCGCCGGGTGCGAAGCCGTCGTCCACCCCGACCCCGTAGCCGAACCTGTGCCGGCCGGCCGACACCGACGGAGCGACGCGGGGGAACTCGCACGCGCGGTCGTCGAGTTGCTGCTGGCGGACCGACCGGCGCGCCGGGTCGACGGTCCAGCGGTACAGGCTGGGCAGGCAGTCCCCGGCCGGGCCGAGGATGTCGCGGTCGAACATCCTGTCGTAGCGGCAGATGTCGATGACGACGGTGCCGTCCTCGGCGTCGTAGGCGTTCATCGGGTGGTAGGCGTAGCAGGGGTCCAGTTCGCACCAGATGATGTCGGCGGCGTCGCTGCTGGTTCGCGGCAGCAGGCCGAGGCGCGGGGTGTGGTCGGGGTTCCAGCGGAACGGGAACCGGCCCGCACCGACGAGGTCGATGTCGACGGTCACCGGCAGGTCGTAGACCACCGCGTAGTTCCGGGTCAGTGACATGTCGTGCACCATCACCATTGCCGGCAGCGGGATGTCGACGGTCTTGGACACCCGTCCGTCGGCGCCGACGACCACGTACTTGATGTGGTCGAACCACCGCGCCCAGGCGTGACACATCGCGTGCAGTTCGCCGGTGAGCGGATCGAACTTGGGGTGCGCGGTGAAGGCCCCGGGCAGGGTCCCCGAGAACGTGCCCACCCCTCCGGTGTCGAGTTCGTAGCCCAACTGCACCGGCGGGCCGCCGCCCTCGACGATCGCCAGCGTCTCACCGGCCCAGGCCAGGACGTTGGTGTTGGGTGCGCCGGGTGGATCCTCAGCGGTGGCGCTCTCGCCCAACGCTTCTCGCACCGCGCGGCTGCGCACATAGCGGTTGCGGTACCACTCGGCGCGGCCGCCGCGCAGCCGCACGCCGTGGACCATCCCGGTGCCGGCGAACCAGTGGTGCTGCTCGGGCTTGTCGAATTTCACCGGGTTGGGTCCGTTGCGCAGGTAGCGGCCCTCCAGTTCGGCCGGGATCCGGCCGATGACCTCGAGGTCGAAGGCCGTCACCTCGGTGTCGACCGGGGCGAAGTTGCCCTGCAGATAGATGTTGTCGGTTGTCATCACTTCACCTCAGTTGCTGATGCTCGGCGTCGAATGGACGACGTCGGCGGACGTCGCCTGGTCGAGGAGGAAACGCGCGGCCGAGGCGGCGGTGACCGACAGGCCGATCCCCCGGCCGTCGGGGCTGACCCGCAGCGGCCGCTCGGCACCCTCGGTGATGTTCGGCAGGCGCACCGAGCACCACTCGACCGCGCTCTCGCGCAGGCCGGCCTCCATGCGGTTCTTGTCCTCGATGATGGGGCGCAGCCAGCGCACGAAGAGCGGGATGACGATGCGGTTGGCGAACCAGCTTCCGCTGCCGCCGGCTCCGACGTTGGACATGCACACGATGCGCGGGACGTCGTGCTGTTCCATCGCGGCGAGGGTGGCCAGTACCGAGTCGGAGATCAGCGAGGTCGGCGTGCCGTTCCCCTTGCCGCCGATGCCCAGGCAGTGGATGACGGCGTCGTTGCCGCGAACGCAGCGCTCGACATCGCTCGGCGCCACGGGACTGCCACCGATCACGGTGAGTCGCGGATGGTTCAGCGGCACGCGGCTCGGATCACGAACCAGCGCAGTGACCTCGTGCCCGTCCTCGAGCGCCTGGGAGACCACGAGCCCACCCGTGAGGCCGGTGGCGCCGAAGACGGCGAGCTTCATACCCGCGCCCGCATGTTCACAATGTGAACTTTACCCCTGGTGTTCACACTGTCAACATAAAGATTCCGGCCGCGGTCGGCAGCCGCGGATTGCTGCGGCCAAAGTGGTGTTACAGGGTAGTATACATATATGCCCGATCCCTACCTTGACCGGCGCCTTGCACGACAGGACCGCAACGCCCATATTCGGGCCACCGCGGAGCGCCTGTTCTGCTCGCGCGGGTTCGGCGCCACGGGTGTCGACCGCATCGCAGACGAGTCCGGCATCACCAAAGTCACGCTGTATCGGCACTTCCCCGCCAAGGGCGAGATCGTCCTCGCCGTTCTGGAAGACCTGCACCAGCGGCGGCTGAGAGATCTGACTGAGACCGCGGCCGCGTCTGCCGGCGCTCCACGCGCCCGACTCAAAGCAGTCTTCGATTCGCTGCGCACCTGGCTGGAAGAGACCGGTTATGCCGGCTGCACGTTCGTCCGGGCGACCGTCGAGACCGCCAGAGACATGCCAGCGGTTCCGGAGCTGGCGGCGCGGCACAAGCGATCACAGGCAGAGGTCTTCACCCAGTTGGCGCGAGACAGCGGAGTTGCTGATCCCGACCTGCTCGGGCGGCAACTGGCAGTACTGATCGAGGGGGCGACGACCTTGGCGATGATCGACGGCGACATCACGCATGTCGACGATGCCGAATCAGCGGCCAACGTCTTGTTCGGCCATCGAACGGTGAAAAGGCCCGGCGGCCGATCGGCAAAAGTCACGCGAGATTGATTCCAGCACAGATGATTCGAGGTCCGATATGAGAGTCCATCATCTCAACTGCGGGACGTTGCGCTCATGGGGTGGTCGCTTGGTCGACGGTGAGGCGGGGGTCTTCCGAGTTGCTGAGATGGCGTTGCACTGCCTTCTGGTCGAGACGGACGCCGGGTTGGTTCTGATCGACACCGCGACGGGATTGCGAGGCGTTCATCAGCCGCAGCAGTGGCTGGGAAGAGCCTTCCTGCGGATGTTCCGGCCGGTCGTCGGCGAAGATGACACCGCGGTCCGGCAAGTGGAGGGCATGGGCTTCTCCAGAAACGATGTGCGCCACGTCATACCCACGCATCTCGATCTCGACCACGCTGGTGGGATTGCAGACTTCCCGAACGCGACCGTGCACGTCTTCGGCGCGGAACTCTCAGCGGCGACGAACCGCCTGGGACTGCTGGCGAACTTCCGATTCCGGCCCCAACAATTCGCCCATCATCCGGTCTGGTCAACCTACGAAGACACAGGGGAGACCTGGCTCGGTTTCGAGAACGTTCAGCAGATGGTCGGTCTGCCGCCGGAGATGTTGCTCGTCCCCCTGCACGGCCACACCCCGGGTCACGCCGGAGTGGCGATCAACACCGGTGACGGGTGGCTACTTCACGCCGGAGACGCGTACATGCATCGGGGAGAGGTCGATTCCGACGGCCCGCCATGCCCGATGCTGATCGACGTACACCAATCGGTGATGGCGGCCACGCCCTCCGAACGGAGAGCCAATCGCGACCGGCTACAGGAACTCAACGCGCGGCACAGTGACGTGGCGATCTTCTGTGCGCATAGTGTTACCGAGTTCCGATCACTACGCACCGCGGTACCCGAAGATCGCCAATCGAGTTAGAGGAAGATCATGGATGTCCGCACGATCAAACGCGAAGCACCCACCGGATTCCTCCGGATCGGGTTGTGGGCGGGAGTCGCCTACTTCTGCTGCATGGCGGTGGCGCACTTCTACGGCCTGAAGTATCCGCTGCTCTTCGTGTACTACGACGTCCCGTTCTACGCCTACCAGGACAAGATCATTTCCTTTGCGGTGGTGGCCTACGTCTGCCTGTTCGTGAACGCGGCGTTGAACCGGAGCGCGGTGCCCTTCGCCTTGATTGCATTGGGGGTCACCGTCCTCGGATTGTCGGCCGTCAATGTCTCGGCAGCGCTGGCGGCGGTCCTCGACGGCCGATCCACCGGCGTCTACTGGCTGCAGACGGCGTTGATCGCCGCATACCTCGTCGGGCTGCTCGTGCTCTACGCCGCGGACGGCCGGCGGGCGGCAACGGGATCCCGCACGGCCGGCAGCCCCGAATAATTCGGGCAGCCAGCCGCCATGTCACAGAACCAGCCCGAGACGAACCGGCGCAGCGGCGGATCAGCGCCCACAGCCCGGACTTGGGGAATCAGCGAACAGCATCTTGCCGAGGCGGACCGGCCTCGGCGGGGCCTGTCGCAGCGAGGAGTTCGCGCACGGAGGGCCGGGTGCCGTAGGGCCGCAGCATGGCACTGGCCGGGCGAGGCCGAACCTTCAGCGGCCACCAGAACCACCGCCCCAGCAGTGCGGCGATGGCCGGTGTCATGAACGAGCGCACGATGAGGGTGTCGAAGATCAGGCCGACGCCGATGGTGGTGCCGATCTGGCCGAGGGTCAGCAGGTCCCCGAAGATGAAGCCGCACATGGTGAAGGCGAACACCAGACCGGCGGCGGTCACCACCGACCCGGTGCCGGCCATCGTCCGGATCAGGCCGGTGTTGAGTCCCGCCCCGATCTCCTCCTTGAAGCGGGCGATCACCAGCAGGTTGTAGTCCGATCCGACCGCGAGCAAGATGATGACGGCCAGCGCCAGCGTGATCCAGTACAGCTCGATGCCCAGCAGGTGCTGCCAGATCAGCACCGACAACCCGAAGGACGCGCCCAGCGACAGCACGACCGTGCCCACGATCACCGCCGCGGCCACCAGGCTACGGGTGATGAACATCATGATCAGCAGGATCAGACTGATCGCGGCGACCGCGACGATCAGCAGGTCGTAGTTCGCGATGTCACGGGCGTCCTTGAAGGTCGAGGCGGTGCCGCCGATATAGATGCTCGACCCGGCCAGTGGCGTTCCCTTGAGGGCCTCCTCGGCGGACTGGCGGATCGGGTCGATATGGGAAATGCCCTTCGGTGTGGCCGGATCGGTGTCGTGGGTGATGATCATCCGCGCCGCCTTGCCGTCGGGTGAGAGGAAAAGGGCCAGTCCGCGCCTGAACTCCGCGTTGTCGAACACCTCCGGCGGCAGGTAGAAGGTGCTGTCGTCCTTGGAGTCATCGAACGCCTGCCCCATCGCGTCGGAGTTCTTCAGCGCCTCGGCGGCCTGCTGCAAGAGCCCGGACTGGGTGGCGTGGTTGGACTCGGTCAGCGCCTTGCTGCGCTCCTGGATAGCGATCTGTTCGGGAATCAGCGCCATCTGTTCGGGGATCAGCGCCAGCAGTCGGGGTTGGAGGGCGTTGAGCCGATCGAGGCTCTCGGTGACCGCTGCGAACTGATCGGTGAGTGCGTCCACCCCGTCGAGGGCGTCGAACAGCGAGCGGAACGTCGCGCAGACCGGGATGTCGAAACAGTGCGGCTCCCAATAGAAGTAGTTGCGGATCGGGCGGAGGAAGTCGTCGACGCTCGCGATCTTGTCGCGCAGTTCCTTGATCGTCTCGGTGGTCTCGCGGAAGGCCGTCACCTGCTCGTCGGTGGCTGCGACCGCCTGCTGCTGGAGCGTGTACTGCTGCTCGGTCAGCGCGTACTGCCGCTGCAGCAGCGTGATCGACTTCGAGATCTCGTCAACCTGCTTAAGCAGATCCTGGGCGCGGGCCTGCTGGAACGGAAGGTTGTTGATCTGTGCGGAGGACTGCGCGCTCATCTGGAATCCGAGGGAGGAGTGGTCCAGCGGCGTGCCCAGCGGCCGGGTGATGGACTGCACCATGGCCACCCCCGGGGTGCGGAAGACCTCTCGTGCCACCTTCTCCAGCACGATCATGTTTGCCGGGGTGCGCAGATCCTTGTCGCTTTCGACCATCAGCACCTCGGGGTTGAGCCGCGCCGCTGAGAAGTGCCGCTCGGCGGCCGCGTAACCGACTTTGCCGGGTGCCCAGTCGGGCTGATAGCGGCGGGCGTCGTAATTGGTGGCGTAGCCGGGCAGCGCGAGCAGACCGATCAGTGCCACCGCGACGCTGGCGACCAGAACAGCTCCGGGCCAGCGGACGATGGCGGTGCCGACGCGTCGCCAGCCCCGGGTCCGCATCGCGCGCCGGGGATCGAACAAGCCGAAGTGGCTGCCCATGACGATCACCGCGGGGGTCAGGGTCAACGACGCGACCAGGGTGACCAGCACGCCGATGCCGGCCGGGATGCCCAGGCTCTGGAACCACGGCGTCCGGGTGAACCGTAGACAGCACACAGCGGCGGCCACGGTCAGGCCCGAGCCGATGATGACGTGGGCGGTGCCGCGGTAGGAGATGTAGTAGGCGGCCTGCCGATCTTCACCGGCCTGGCGCGCCTCCTGATAGCGCCCCAGCAGGAAGATCGCGTAGTCCGTGGCGGCTGCGACCACGAGCAGTGTCAGCAGGTTTGTCGCGTAGATCGACAGCGGAATGATGCCGGCGTGACCGAGGAAGGCGACCACTCCGCGGGCCGCGGCCACCTGGACGGCGACCGCCACCAGCGTGAGCGACGCGGTGGCGAAGGACCGGTAGACGACCAGCAGCATCAGCCCGATCACCCCGAAGGTGAGCCCGGTGACTTTGAGGTGGTCCTTCTCGCCGACGGCGAACTCGTCGGCGAACAGCGCAGCCGGGCCACTGACGTAGGCCTTGAGCCCGGGCGGGGACGGCGTGCCGGCCACGATGCCGCGAACGGCCTCGACGGACTCGTTGGCCTGACTTCCGCCCGCGTCCCCGGCGAGGTAGACCTGGATCAGGGCGGCCTTGCCGTCGCTGCTCTGGGAGCCGGCCGCGGTCAGCGGATCACCCCAGAAGTACTGGACGTGCTGCACGTGCTCGGTGTCGGCACGCATCCTCTCGACCAGAGCGTCGCCGAAGCGGTGCGCCTCCTCGCCCAGCGGCTGATCTCCCTCGATCACCAGGGTGACAAGTGCGTCGGTGTCGTATTCCCCGAACACCTGTCCCACCCGCTTGGCCGCGACCAGAGACGGCGCGCCCGGGGCGCTCGCCGACACGTTGTGGACGCGGCCGACCTCTTCCAGCGGCGGGACAAGGGCATTGCTGGCCGCGGCCAGGGCCAGCCAGAAGATCGCGATCGGTATCGCCAACATCCGGATCAGGCGCGGGATGGCCGACGGGGAGCCGTGGCGGGTGCTCATCCGACCCGCCTCACCCGGACTTGTCCAAGCAGAAGACGAAGGCCGAGGCGGCATCCGAGTGACGCTCCACCTTCACAGCGCCGTCGATGGTGATCCGGCAGCCCAGGTTGTCGCCGTCGCCCTGGGCCTGGACGTTGACCAGGACCGCCGGGGTGGTCGTCGAGTCGTCGTAGGACCACGGCAGGGCGGTGGCGTCGACCCGCTGCGGGCGGGCGTTCACGTCCAGGTAGGTGATCGTCGCGGTCGCACCGGGCTCACCGAACACCTCGAGCTGAACCCGTTTGGGGTTGAACGGGACGATCTGGTCGGCGACACCACCGGGGGTTGCGACCTCGGCTACCGATCCGAAGGCCCGCTGCAGCCGGTATACGGCGAAAGCGGCCAGTCCCACGACGATGACGGCGACCAGGACCATCCAGGTCCGCCCGGCAAGCCGGCCCATCACGGCGAGATTCCCGCGGCGGGCCGGCCCGCTGAGTCTCCACGGGCGTGCGGGATCCACCGAGCGAGCGCAGTCCCGATATCGTCTGCGGAATCTTCCTGGGCGACGTGGATTCCACGGATCGTGATCAGCATGCTGCCCGGCTCGCCGATCAGATCAGGCGTAATGCAGCGGCCAAGGTGTGCCACATGCGGGATGACGTCATGGCTGACGATCGACGACGTGGGGTTGCCGTGCGGAAAGACGATCGGATCACCCTGCCCCACTTCGTAGTAGGCCACCGTCAGGGCGAGAACTTCCGTTCTCCGCTTGGAAGCGACGAAGTCGGAGATGGCGGTCATCGGACAGCCTTCCGAAACCGAACGGACGTCATCCGGGAAGAGCAGTTGCCGATGGTGTGGATGTGGGCCGCTCCATGTTCACATCGTGAACTTTACTCGCCGTGTTCACACTGTCAACATGCGGATGTTCGGTCGTTACCTGCGTCTGCCGCGATATGCCGGGTGCTGACGGAGATCCCCCGGGGCTTTACTCTGGTTGTTCACATTGTCAACATGGAGACCATGACGGCGGCCAAGAACACCTACCACCACGGGGATCTGCGCAACGCCCTGGTGCTCACCGCCGTGCGCCTGATCGAGACCGACGGACTCGGCGAGTTCAGTCTGCGGGCCACCGCCCGTGAGGTCGGGGTCTCGCCCAACGCCGCCTACCGGCACTTCAGCGACAAGTCCGACCTGCTGACCGCCGTCGCTCGGCATGGCTTCGCCCAGCTGGGCCAGCGGATGCGGCGGGCGATGAGCGCCACCCGGGCCGGCCGGAACCCGGCGGAGTTGGCGGTCAACCGGTTCAAGGCCACCGGCCGGGCCTACGTCGAGTTCGCCCTGGCCCGCCCCGAGCTGTTCGAGGTGATGTTCGGCCGCGCGGATTCGCATGCGCCGGTTGACCCGGGCGACGACGAATCCGGCACGTATGCGCTGCTGGGCGGGGCCCTCGACGACCTGGTCGACCACGGTGTGCTGCGCGCGGCCGCCCGACCGGGCGCAGAACTCAAGGCCTGGGTCACCGTGCACGGCTTCGCCCGGCTGTGCCTGGACGGAGCCCTGCATCTGCCGCCGGGTTCGACGCGGGCCGGGGCGCTGGAGTCCCTGCTCGACTTCGCCGTCGCGGGGATCTGCGGCGCGTCCCCTCAGGAAGGCACCTAAACCGGAAAGCAGCGCTGGAACGTCTTGAGATGACGGACCGGGCCCTTGATCCGGACCTTTCCGGTGAGCACCGCCCAGACCGGGTTCTTCTCACCGCGGGTTATGGCCAGCCAGGTGTCGGCGTCGGCATCGACCGACAGATCGGGTTCGCCGGACCGGCCGGACTCGATCTGCAGCGTCCCGCGGTCGATGACATAGGTGGCCTGCAGGGAACTGCTGCCGCGGAAGGCGAAGTGCACGCGCAGGTTCACGTCCTTGGCGGCCTTGGCGGCGAACACCAGGGGCGAACCGGCCACGAACGCCTCCACAGTCGCGGGGGACAGACCGTTGGTGATGTGCCGGATCTGCTTGTGCGGGAAGCGGGCCCGAACGTGCGCCTCGGCGTCGCTGCCGGCCACCACGTAGACCGGTTCGGTCTTGCCGGTCAGCGGTGTGACGACCTCGTCGACGTGCCGCCGGCGATCGGCGAGGTAGGTGCCGATCACGTCGTCCCCGGCCGGGCACACCGACATGCAGTAGGCGGCTTTGTAGTTCGCGCCGAACGACAGGCTCTGCCAGACACTCGCGGTCTCGGAGACCGGAACCTTCCGCTGGTACTCCGAACGCCCGGCGCTGTCGGCGACTTGACCCACCCAGTCGGCGAAGCCGCCGAGGAACTCGCGGTAGTTGTGCGTGGTGCAGGCGGCGAAGTCGAAGCCGCCGTCGGTCTTGACCGCGCCGACCGGACAGGCCGCCACGCAGAGCTTGCAGCCCAGGCACGGGTTCCAGTCGATGGGCTGAGCCTGCTCGTCGTCGGCGACGGCGGCGTCGGTGAGAACCACCCCGATGAGGATGAAGTTGCCGAACCGTGGGTGGATGACGTTGCGGTGGATGCCCATCTGGCCCAGACCCGCGGCCACCGCGATGGGTTTCATCGAGATCGTCCAGATCTTGCCGGGGAACCGGTCGACCTCCATGGGGAACCCGCCGGGCGGGCAGACCGCGCGGTGCCCCCGCGTCTCCAGTTCCCGGGTGATGCGCCGCGCCACCTCGTTGGTCTCGTCGATGCTGTGGTGGAACTCGCCGTTGGCCACCGAGCGGGCCGGCGCGCGGACGTTGCCGCGGTTCATCTTGACCACGAACGCGATCGCGGTGCGCGCACCCGGCAGCAGCTCCTCGATGTCGGCCCGCTGGGCGGCCATGTCGTCGCGGTCGACGGCCACCAGCCCGACATCGTCGGCACCCGAACGCAGGGCCAGGGACCGGAGCTCCTCGGCTCCCACGGGAAGCGACTGCGGCCGTGCGGCCCGGTCCTGGTACGCCGTCAGGGTCAGCTTCACCGGCGTCGGCCGGTGCTGAGGCTGTTTGGTCCCGTCGAAGATCGGCAGCCGCGGCAGGGCGCCGTCGGGGTGATCGTCGGTCACGGGCGCACCCTGTGTGCGAGGGCCCAGACCGGACCGGCGGCAACGGCGGTGAAGGGCGTGGCGACCGGGAAATCGTCTGCGGTCGAGCTTATTTCGGTGCCACGGACGATCGTGGCCAGAGCCAGGGTGGCTTCCAGCATGGCGAAGTGATCGCCGATGCAGGAGCGCGGGCCGCCGCCGAAGGGCAGGTACTGCCACCGGTCGCGGCCGGCGGAGTTCTGCGGGCTGAACCGCTCGGGGTCGAAGTCCGTCGGCCGGTCCCAGAGGGCCGGGTCGCGGTGCAGGGCGCTGATCCCGACCACCAACTCGGTGCCGGCCCGCACCCGGTAGCCGTCGACGTCGGCGTCGCCGGTGGCGGTACGGGTGACCACGGGTGCCGGCGGGCACAGCCGCAGTGCCTCGTGCAGCACCATGACGGTGTAACCCAGGCGGGGGACGTCGGCGGGGGTCAGCGGGCGCTCGCCGAGGCTTGTGGCTTCCGCGCGCACCCGGTCCTGGATATGGCGATGGCGCCCGAGCGCCCACAGGGCGTAGGCCAGGGTGGTCGAGGTGGTGTCGTGTCCGGCGAGCATGAA
>NZ_JBJTJF010000184.1:0-4850 GCF_046095365.1 Mycobacterium sp. | reverse complement strand
GTCCCGCCCTTGGCGGCCGCACCGCCGAGACCGCCGAACTCGGCAGGCTCACCGCCGCCGGCGTCGGCGGCGCTTCCGGCCGCCAGGGTCGCGTTGCCGCCGGCACCGCCGGCACCGCCGTTACCGCCCACGGTGCCGCTGCCGCCCGAGCCGAGGGTGCCGGGGGCGCCGGTATAACCGGCGCCGCCCTTACCCCCGGCACCACCCGCGCCGCCGGTGCCGATGGTCGAGGTGCCGCCGGAGCCGCCCGCGCCGCCGTTGCCGCCGGCGATGCCGGTGGTGGAGGAGGCGAAGCCTGCCCCACCATTGCCGCCATCGCCACCATTGACCGCGGGGCTGCCGGTCTGGCCGTCGGTACCGCCGCTTCCGGTTCCCTTGAGGCCGCCTGCTCCTGCCCCGCCGGCGTTGCCGCCCAACCCGCCGTTACCGCCGTCGGGGTGCGAGGCGTTGCCGTTGGCGCCGTTGCCGCCGTCACCGCCCTTGCCGGCGTCACCGCCGTTGCCGCCGTTACCGGCGGTGCCCGCGGTGCCGGTGGTCGCCGTGCCGGCATTGCCGCCCTTGCCGCCGGCCGCCCCGTCGCCGCCGTTTCCGCCGTTTCCGCCGTTGCCGAAGTTCTCCCACAGCACGAAGTCTGTCGAGGTCAGGCCCAGGCCGCCGACACCGCCGTTACCGCCCCGGCCGCCGTTGCCGCCGTTGCCCGCGGTGCCGGTGGTCGCGTTGCCGCCATTGCCACCGATACCGGCCGCGCCGCCGGCTTTCCCGGCGAGGGCGTTGGGGCGCCCGGCGGTTCCGTCCGGCGGCGATTGCGTCGGCGTCTTCCCCTTGGTGCCTTCAGCGCCCGGGCCGCTCTGCCCGCCGTTGCCGCCGTTGCCGCCGTTGCCGGCCACGCCGCCGGTGGCGGTGCCGCCGCTGCCGCCATTGCCGCCGGCTCCGCCGTCGTTGCTCTGCCCGCCGAGGTTGCCGCCGTTGCCGCCGTTGCCGCCCTTGCCGCCGTTACCGAACGTGCCGGTGGTGCCGTTGGTCAGACCGGTCCCGCCGGCGCCCTCGATGCCGGCGTTGCCGCCGTCACCGCCGGCGCCGCCGGTACGGTCGGAGATCGACACGAAGGTGCCACTCCGGCCGTCGGTACCGTTGCCGCCCGCGCCGCCGGTGCCGGCGTTGCCGCCGTCACCGCCGGCGCCCTGAATCCCGTCGGTCGCACCTGCGCCACCCCTGAGGCCGGCCGCGCCGCCGTTGCCGCCGGTGCCGCCACTGCCACCGGCCCCGCCGTCACCGCCGGTCTTGCCGAAGGTTCCGGAGATGGTGCCGGGCGCGGGGTTGAATCCCGCACCGCCGTTGGCGCCGTTTCCGGCCTGGCCACCCAGGCCCCCGTTACCGCCGTTACCGCTGGTGCCGGCGCTGGCGCCACTGCCGCCCGCGGCACCGGCGGCACCGCCGTTACCGCCCGCGCCGCCGTCGCCGGCACTGCCGCCCGAACCACCGGCCAGGCCGTTGGGGTTCAGCAGGGATGTGCCCGCGGTGCCTGCGACGCCGTTGCCGCCATCGCCGCCATCGGCGCCGACACCGCCGGCGCCACCGTTGCCGCCGTTGGCGTTGGCGCCCGCGACACCGGTCGTGCCGCCTCCGGCGCCACCGGCGCCGCCGGCGCCGCCGTTTCCGCCGAGACCGCCGTTGCCACCGTCGGTTCCACTCTGGCCGGACGCACCGGCGCCAGATCCGTTACTTCCGTCGTAGCCCAGGCCGCCGTTGGCACCGCGACCGCCGTTGCCGCCGAGGCCGCCGGCGCCGCCGTTGGCATCGGTGCCGTCGGCGGCATTGCCGGCCCCGGCCCCTCCGGCGCCGCCCGCACCGCCGGCGCCGCCCTTACCGGCGTCCCCGCCGGCACCGCCGTTGCCGCCGGCCACACCCAGGGTGGTGCTGGCCTGGCCAGCCACACCGTCGCCGCCGTTGCCGCCGGCACCTGCCCGGCCGCCGGCGCCGCCGTTACCGCCGGCCGCGTCGGTTCCCGCGGTGCCGAGGGTGCCACCGGTGCCCTTGGCGCCGCCGAGACCACCGGCCCCACCGGTGCCGCCGGCACCACCATTGCCGCCTTTTCCGCCGTCGGCCCCCGAGTCACCGGAATTGGTGCCGTTGGCGCCGCTGAAACCGGTCCCGCCGGCCGCACCCAGGCCGGCGTTGCCGCCGGTTCCGCCGTTGCCGCCGCTGCCGTTGACTCCGGCGCTGGCGCCGTTGCCGCCGGCCGCGCCCGCGTTGCCGCCGACACCGCCCTTGCCGCCGGCCCCGGCACTGCCGCCGGCCCCGCCGGCCTTGCCGTCCCTGTCGGCGAGCGTTCCGTTGGCACCGGCCACGCCGTTGCCGCCATCGCCGCCCGCGGCCCCGGCGCCGGCCGAGCCACCGTTGCCACCATTGGCGTTGGCGCCTGCCTGGCCGGTCGTTCCACCGCCGGCACCGCCGGCACCGCCGGCGCCGCCATTGCCGCCGCGACCGCCGTCGCCGCCGGCACCGCCGTTCTGACCGGCCGCTCCGGCGCCCGAACCGTTACTGCCGTCGTAGCCCAGACCGCCGGCCGCTCCGGCACCGCCGTTGCCGCCGAGCCCGCCGGCGCCGCCGTTGGCGTCGGTGCCGTCGGCCGCGCTGCCCGCACCGGCGCCGCCGGCGCCACCGGCGCCACCGGTGCCGCCCTTGCCGGCGTTGCCACCGGAGCCTCCGGCCTGACCCGCGACCAGCGGACCGGTGCCGGCCGCGCCGGCCACACCGTTGCCACCGCTGCCGCCGGCACCCGCCCGGCCGCCGGCGCCACCGTCACCGCCGGCAGCGTCGGTGCCCGAGGCTCCGCCGGTTCCGCCGCCGCCGGCAACGCCCCCGAGACCGCCGGCGCCGCCGGCGCCGCCGGCGCCACCGGTGCCGCCCGCCCCCCCGTCGGTGCCCGAGGCGCCGGCAGTGCCGCCGTTGGCGCCGTTGAAACCGGTGCCGCCGGCACCGCCACGGCCCGCGAATCCCCCGGTGCCACCGTTGCCGCCGCTGCCGTTGACACCGGCGCTGGCGGTGACGCCACCGGCCGCGCCGGCATCGCCGCCGGCACCGCCCTTGCCGCCCGCACCTGCGTTACCACCGGCGCCACCGGCCTTGCCGTCCTTGTCGGCGAGCGTTCCGTTGGCGCCGGCCACGCCGTTGCCGCCATCGCCGCCGGCAGCACCTTCCCCGGCTGAGCCACCGTTGCCGCCGTTGGCGTCGGCACCGGCAAGACCGGTCGTCCCGCCGCCCGCGCCACCGGCGCCGCCGGCGCCGCCATTGCCGCCCCGACCGCCGTCGCCGCCGGCACTGCCGTTCTGCCCGGCCGCTCCGGCACCCGACCCGTTGCTGCCGCTGTAGCCGAGGCCACCGTCCGCGCCGGTCCCGCCGTTGCCGCCGATCGCTCCGGCACCACCGTTGGCGTCGGTGCCGGCGGCCGCGCTGCCCGCCCCGGCGCCGCCGGCTCCACCGGCACCACCGGTACCGCCCTTGCCGGCGTCACCACCGGCGCCGCCGGCCTGACCCGCGACCAGCGGACCGGTACCCGCCGCGCCGGCCACCCCGTTCCCGCCGCTGCCGCCGATGCCCGCAGCGCCACCGGCGCCGCCGTTACCTCCGGCCGCGTCGGTACCCCGGGTGCCGCCGCTGCTTCCGCCTGTTCCGGCCTCGCCGCCGAGACCACCGGCGCCGCCCTTGCCGCCCGCGCCGCCGTCACCGCCCGCGCCGCCGTCGGCGCCTGCGGCTCCGGCGATGACACCGTCGGCGCCGTCGAATCCGATTCCGCCGATGCCACCTTGGCCGGCGCTGCCGCCCAGTCCGCCGTTACCTCCGTCGCCGTTGACGCCCGCGATGGCGCCGGCTCCGCCGGCCGCACCGGCGTTGCCGCCGACACCGCCCTTGCCGCCCGCGCCCGCGTTGCCGCCGGCGCCGCCGGTCTTGCCGTCCTTGCTCAGTTCGGTGCCGTTGGCGCCATCGGCGCCGGACCCGCCGTCGCCGCCGTCCGCAGCGTTGCCGCCGACACCGCCGTCGCCACCGTTGGCATCGTTACCGCCGACACCGGCGGTGCCGCCACCGGCGCCTGCCGCGCCGCCCGCGCCACCGGTGCCGCCCCGGCCGCCGGCACCGCCCGCGGTGCCGCTCTGACCGGCCGCACCGGGATCCGTGCCGTCGGCTCCGGTGTAACCCAGACCGCCGTCCGCGCCGGCGCCGCCGTTGCCGCCGATCGCCGCATCGCCGCCATTGCCGTCGGTACCGCCGGCGGCACTGCCCGCCCCGGCGCCCGCGGCCCCACCGGCACCGCCGTCACCGCCCCGGCCGGCGTTGCCGCCGGCCCCACCGGCCTGACCGTCGACACCGACGGACGTGCTGGCCAGACCGGCCGCACCGGCGCCACCGTTACCGCCGACACCTGCGACGGCGCCCTTGCCGCCGTTCCCGCCGGCCGCGTCGGCGCCCGCGGCGCCCAGGCTGCCGCCGGTGCCCGCCGCCCCGCCGAGACCGCCCGCTCCACCGGTACCACCGGCGCCGCCGTTGCCACCGGCGCCGCCGTCAATGCCGGCGGCGCCCGCCGCGGCCCCGTCCGGGCCGTTGAAGCCCGCCCCGCCGAGCCCGCCGTCACCGGCGTTTCCGCCCACGCCGCCGTCACCGCCGTCACCGTTGACACCGGCGCCGGCACTGACACCACCGGCGGCACCGGCGTTGCCGCCGACACCACCCTTGCCGCCCGCACCCGCCTGACCACCGGCGCCACCGGCCTTGCCGTCCCGGCTCGCCAGCGTGCCGACGGCACCCGCCGCACCGGTGCAGCCGTCGCCACCGTTGGCGGCATTGCCGCCCAC
>NZ_JBJTJF010000183.1:0-5351 GCF_046095365.1 Mycobacterium sp. | reverse complement strand
ACCAGCACCTGCCTCTGAACGTCATCAACTGCCAACTCGACGCGCATCCCCACGGCCATCTGCCCGAACCGGTATCGGCCCATCGCGCGCCGCGACTGGTTCCCGTCGGCCCGGACCGGGGTCCCGGCGGCGCGCCGGCCGGCACACCGACGCCGGTCCGGTTGAGCAGGGAGGACCTACTGGAGCGCTCGGGCGTGCCGAGCGCGCTGATCACCGCTCTGTGCCGGGCGGGCGTCATCACCACCGGCCCGGGCGGATTCTTCGACGAGCATGCCGTGACCATCGCGCAGTGCGCGGCCGCGCTCGGCGAGTACGGCGTGGAGCCCCCGCACCAGCGGGCATTCCGTTCGGCGGCCGACCGGCAATCGGATCTGATCGCCCAGATCGCCGGCCCGGTGGGCAAGGCCGGCCGGAGCGGCGCCCGGGACCGGGCCGACGACCTGGCCCGCGAGGTAGCCGCCTTGGCCATCACGCTGCACACCGGCCTGATCAAGTCGGCAGTGCGCGACGTACTGGATCGCTGAGGACTAGACTTCGTCCTGACTGCTTTCCAGTGACTGGAGGTCCGGGTATGGCCGAGGTTCGGGTGGTCGGGATTCGCATCGAACCGCCCGCCAATCAGCCGGTTCTTCTGTTGCGGGAGTCTGACGGTGATCGCTACCTGCCGATCTGGATCGGGCCGAACGAGGCGAACGCGATCATCCTCGAGCAGCAGGGTGTCGAGCCGCCCCGCCCGCTGACCCACGACCTTTTCCGGGATGTCATTGCCGCGCTTGGTCACTCGCTCAAAGAAGTCCGCATCGTCGATCTGCAGGAAGGCACCTTCTACGCCGACCTCATCTTCGAACGTGACGTGCGGGTGTCGGCACGGCCGTCGGACTCGGTGGCGATCGCGCTGCGGATGGGTGTGCCGATCTTCGTCGAGGAGGCGGTTCTCGACGAGGCCGGCCTGCTGATTCCCGACGAGGGCGACGAGGAGGCCGCCGGGGCGGTCCGGGAGGACGAAGTCGAGAAGTTCAAGGAGTTCCTCGACACCATCTCCCCGGACGACTTCAAGGCCACCTGAGCAACGCTTCCGCTGGTCAGATCACGGATCCGTCTCATCTCTGTTTTGTCTGTGCCGACACGCCAACCGGATGCCGGGGCGACCGGCCGCACGCCGCCATACTTCAGGGGCGACCGAGCGTTGTGGCCGACGCCACAACCGCGCGTCGGCAGGCGTATGCTCGAACCACTTGAGGCGCGGGCGCGGCTGGCTGGAACGGCGAGAGGAAACCATCGTGGGCGACGAGCCACGTCAGGAGCAGTTCGATTTCGCTGCCCCCACCGCCCGCTTCGAAGACCCCGCACCGGCGGTGGCCGCCGTGAGTGCGCCCGTGCAGGGTGGTCTGTTCCCCGACGACTCGGTTCCCGACGAACTGGTCGGCTATCGCGGTCCCAGCGCCTGCCAGATCGCCGGAATCACCTACCGCCAGCTGGATTACTGGGCCCGCACCTCGCTGGTCGTCCCATCGATCCGCGGCGCCGCCGGCTCCGGCAGCCAGCGGCTGTACTCCTTCAAGGACATCCTGGTCCTCAAGATCGTCAAAAGACTTCTGGACACCGGTATTTCGCTGCACAACATCCGGGTCGCCGTCGATCACCTGCGCCAGCGCGGGGTGCAGGACCTGGCCAACATCACACTGTTCTCGGATGGGACCACGGTTTACGAATGCACCTCCGCCGAGGAGGTGGTCGACCTGCTGCAGGGCGGTCAGGGCGTGTTCGGGATCGCGGTCAGCGGCGCCATGCGGGAGCTGACCGGCGCCATTGCCGACTTCCCGGGTGAACGCGCCGACGGCGGCGAGTCGATCGCCGCGCCCGAGGACGAGCTGGCCTCCCGCCGGAAGAACCGCGACCGCAAGATCGGTTGATCCGGGACACAACACGCTCGCCGATCCCAGCATCCTGGGGGTCCGTTCGCGTCTGTTCGGCCATCCGGGGAGCCAGCGGCTAGACTGGAGCAGCATCGACCTCGCGCGGGAGAGTTCCGCGGCAGCCAGCCGCGGACGCCGAAGGAGCAACACCTCTCCGTCAACCTCTCAGGCCCCCGGACCGCGCGCGGACGCGATGCCTCTGGAAAGTGGTGGCCGGCCTCCCGGTCGCGCCGCCCGCCCATGGGGAAAGGCGCCTTGCGCTGAATCTCTCAGGCACCGACGACAGAGGGAGAGGACGTCCGAACGGATACGTCCGCCTGAGTCAGGAGTGTCAGAAGTTGTCCGACCCCACCGATTTCTCCGCCCGCCACATCGGTCCTGACGCCGCCGACCTTGACACCATGCTCGCTGTCATCGGCGTGGCGTCCCTTGACGAACTGGCCACCAAGGCACTGCCGGCCGGCATCCTCGACCGGCTGGCAGAAGGAGGCGTGGCTCCGGGTCTGCAGACCCTGCCGCCTCCGGCCGGCGAGCACCAGGCGCTGGCCGAACTGCGGGCGATGGCCGAGGCCAACACGGTGTCCGTGTCGATGATCGGCCAGGGCTACTACGACACGCTGACCCCGCCGGTGCTGCTGCGCAACATCCTGGAGAACCCGGCCTGGTACACCGCGTACACGCCGTATCAGCCGGAGATCAGCCAGGGCCGGCTGGAGGCGCTGCTGAACTTCCAGACCATGGTCGCCGAGCTCACCGGGCTGGACATCGCCAACGCCTCGATGCTCGACGAGGGCACCGCGGCGGCCGAGGCGATGACACTCATGCACCGGGCGTGTCGAGGGGCCTGCAACCGGCTGGCCGTCGATGCCGACCTGTTCGACGCCACCGCCGCCATCCTCGCGACGCGGGCCGAGCCGCTGGGCATCGAGGTCGTGACCGCCGATCTGCGCGACGGGCTGCCCGAGGGCGACTTCTTTGGCGTGATCGCCCAGCAGCCCGGTGCCGGCGGCCGGGTCACCGACTGGTCGAAACTGGTTGAGCAGGCCCACGAACGCGGTGCCCTGGTGGCAATCGGTGCGGACCTGCTGGCGCTGACCCTGATCACCCCGCCGGGAGAGATCGGCGCCGACGTCGCCTACGGCAGCGCCCAGCGGTTCGGGGTGCCGATGGGCTTCGGCGGCCCGCACGCCGGCTACCTGGCGGTGCACACCAGCCACGCCCGCCAGCTGCCCGGTCGCCTGGTCGGGGTTTCCCAGGACGCAGACGGCTCGCCGGCCTACCGGTTGTCGCTGCAGACCCGTGAGCAGCACATCCGGCGGGACAAGGCGACCTCGAACATCTGCACCGCCCAGGTGCTGCTGGCCGTCATGGCGGCGATGTACGCCGCCTATCACGGCGCCGACGGACTGCGCGCAATCGCCCGTCGCGTGCACGCTCATGCCCGCGTGCTGGCCGCGGGTCTGAACGCGGCCGGCGTGGAGGTGGTGCATGACAGCTTCTTCGACACCGTGCAGGCCCATGTACCCGGACGGGCGGGTGAGATCCAGGCCGCGGCCCGCGAGCGCGGAATCAACGTCTGGCGCGTCGGCGAGGACCTGATCTCGGTGTCCTGTGACGAGGCGACCACCGAGGAGCACGTCGCGCGGGTCCTCGAGGCATTCGGAGCCGCACCGGCTGGCACCTACAGCGGGCCTGAAATCGCCGACCGCACAGGTGAATTCCTCACGCACCCGGCCTTCAGTTCCTACCGGACCGAGACCGCGATGATGCGCTACCTGCGTTCGCTGGCCGACAAGGACCTGGCGCTGGACCGGACCATGATCCCGCTGGGCTCGTGCACCATGAAACTCAACGCCGCCGCCGAGATGGAGGCCGTCACCTGGCCGGAGTTCGGCCGCCAGCACCCCTTCGCCCCGGCCGACGACGCCGCCGGCCTGCGCCGGCTGATCGCCGACCTGAACCTCTGGCTGACCGGGATCACCGGCTACGACTCGATCTCGCTGCAGCCCAATGCCGGGTCGCAGGGCGAGTACGCCGGGCTGCTGGCGATCCGCGCCTACCACGCCGAACGCGGAGAGAGCCACCGCGACGTCTGCCTGATCCCCTCGAGTGCGCACGGCACCAACGCCGCCTCGGCCGCCATGGTGGGTATGCGGGTGGTGGTGGTGGGGTGCCGGGAGAACGGAGATGTCGACCTCGACGAGCTGCGGGCGAAGGTCGCCGAGCACGCCGGAGACCTTGCCGCGCTGATGATCACCTACCCGTCCACCCACGGCGTCTACGAGCACGATATCGCCGAGATCTGCGCGGCCGTCCACGATGCCGGCGGTCAGGTGTACGTCGATGGCGCCAACCTGAATGCGCTTGTCGGACTGGCGCGGCCGGGGAGGTTCGGCGGTGACGTCAGCCACCTCAACCTGCACAAGACGTTCTGCATCCCGCACGGCGGGGGCGGCCCGGGGGTGGGCCCGGTGGCGGTGCGCGCCCACCTCGCGCCGTATCTGCCCGGCCACCCGCTGGCGCCGGAACTGCCCGGCGGGGCCACGGTGTCGGCCGCGCCGTACGGGTCGGCGTCCATCCTGCCGATCACCTGGGCCTACATCCGGATGATGGGCGCGGCGGGTCTGCGCAAGGCCTCGCTGGCTGCGATCGCCTCGGCGAACTACATCGCCCGCCGCCTCGACGAGTACTACCCGGTTCTCTACACCGGGGAGAACGGCATGGTGGCCCATGAGTGCATCCTGGATCTGCGGCCCATCTCCAAAGCCACCGGCGTCACTGTCGACGATGTGGCGAAACGCCTGGCCGACTACGGATTCCACGCGCCGACCATGAGCTTCCCGGTGGCCGGCACACTGATGGTCGAGCCCACCGAGAGCGAGAGCCTCGCCGAGGTGGACGCCTTCTGCGAGGCGATGATCGCCATCCGCGCCGAGATCGACAAAGTGGGTTCCGGTCAGTGGCCGGCCGAGGACAACCCGCTGCGCAACGCCCCGCACACCGCCGAGTGCCTCGTGACCGAACATTGGGACCATCCGTACACCCGCGAGCAGGCCGCCTACCCACTGGGCCGGGGATCGCGGCCCAAGGTATGGCCGCCGGTGCGCCGCGTTCGTGTGCCTGCTCCACCAGTTTCGACCAGTCGGTGACCCGGCCGCTGGACCCGGGTTGCTGGGCGATCACCCCGAAGAAGTCACCCTCGGGCAGCCCGCCACGCAGGTCGGCGGTCACGACCTCGATGCCCAGCGGCTCGGCCCGGGTCGCCAGGATCGCGGCGGTGGCGCCGAACAGGTCGGCGTCGACGGCCAGCCGGTTGCAGGCCCCCCGGCAGGCCCGGTGCATCAGGGTCATCGCCTCGGCCGCGGCGGTGCCCTCGTCGAGCATCGAGGCGTTGGCGATGTCCAGCCCGGTGAGTTCGGCGACCATGGTCTGGAA
>NZ_JBJTJF010000182.1:0-3087 GCF_046095365.1 Mycobacterium sp. | reverse complement strand
GCGCCGCGGCGCTCGACTCCGACGCAGTCGCCCAGTCGGCCAAGCTCAAGGCCGACGAAGCCGTCCAAGCTGCGCAGAGCAGCCAGGACGCCGCCGTGGCCGCGCTGACCAACGCGCAGAACACCTTTCGCCAGCAGCGCCGGCGGTCAGGGCCGCATCGGCGACCGGAGCAGCCCACTGCCGTGCGGCCTCCAGCTTCTGCTGGGCGACCGCACGCTCGGCCGCCAACCTGTCGATCTCCGCCTGCTGCTGGCGAAAGGTGTTCTGCGCGTTGGTCAGCGCGGCCACGGCGGCGTCCTGGCTGCTCTGCGCGGCTTGGACGGCTTCGTCGGCCTTGAGCTTGGCCGACTGGGCGACTGCGTCGGAGTCGAGCGCCGCGGCGCGGGCCTTGCCGAGTCCGTTCATGACCTGCTGTGCGGTCAGCGCCAGGGTCTTGCCTGCCGTCGCCGTCGAGATGATCTCGTCCGGAGTGCGGGCCATCACCAACGAGGCCGACGGCCCGTTGACGTAGGTGGCGGCGGCGAAGGTGTCGAATTTCTTCTGTGCATCGACGATCGCGGCGCTGGTCTCCTTGACCGCCAGCTGGCTGGCCTCGACCTGCTGCTGGGCCAGTCCGGCGACGTCGCGGGCCTCCTGGACCTCGACGATGGCCTTGTTCACGCTCTCCTGCTCGGCCTGTACCCGCGCGCCGACCTCCTGAAGCTTCTGATTGGCCTGGGCCACGTCGGCCACCAGTGCGGCGACGCTGCTGGACTCCTGATCGGGTTCGGCCTCGGCCAGTCCGGGCACCGTCAGGGTCATCGCGACGGTGAGCGTCAGCGGACAGACCGCCCGGGCAGCCCGCACGCCGGGCCACTCACGACAACCGCGGGGGGATGGTCTCATTGCGACTCCGGCTCCTATGGTCCAGGACTGGTCACGCCCGTCACTCATGTCACAAAAGTCACATCAATAACAATGGCGCCATTTGCACCGTACGTCACAGCTGTCGCAGATGAAACCGGCGGACAGAATTACACTTTTGTATTTCCGCAGGTGTGACCGAATAGCAATCTTAGTGAATTGCCATGGAACCGCGTTTGCGCAGGGAGATCAGCGCCCGACGGGTGCGCCGCGTTTTCCGCGCCGTTGTACAAGCCGCGTCACCGCGGCGGCCGCGGCGACAGCGAATACAACGGCAATCGTGAATGCGGTCCAGGGGAATATCGGAGTCTTGAGTTGGTCGACGAAATTCTGCGCGCCCTGGACCGGATCGGTGGTCAGCTTGGCGACGTCCTGCCCGGCCTCCAGAAGCACGCGGTCGTAGGTGGTGCTGTAACTGCCGGCCCAGCCCGGGCTGAGCACCAGCACGGTCGACCCGGGGTTGGCCATGCCCACCTGGGTGGCGATGTCGCGAAGCGGGGTGTCGATGATGGGACTCTTCTGCATCACCACCACCTTGAGGTCGACTCCGCGGTCCTTGGCGCCGCTGACGACCTTCTGCAGTCCGGCGACTTGCGCGGGCGGGGCGGCGATGCCGTCCTTGTCGACGTCGGCCTTCACCGCGGCCATGCAGGCGTCCACCGGCGTCGAGTCGGGCAGACCCACCGCGCCGCACACCTCCACCGGAATGAAGGTGGGCACCGGAACCAGGGTGGTCACGAGTCCAGACCGTACCGCGATCCCCGCAAGAGGGTGACAGCACGCGCCGTCGGAGACCAGACTGGAACCGGTAGGGTCCGCCCCCGCCGAAGGGCAGTCGTCCCGTTACTATCCGACCTGCCCCTTCACGGGATAACCACACGCCGGGAGTTGATGTGAGCAGCAATTCGTCGAATTCGTCCCTGAACTCGTTCCAGGCCCGCGACACCCTGACGGTGGGCGGGCGCAGTTACGAGATCTTCCGGCTCGACGCGGTGCCCGGCACCGAGAAGCTCCCGTACAGCCTGAAGGTGCTCGCCGAGAACCTTCTGCGTACCGAGGACGGGGCCAACATCACCGCCGACCACATCAGCGCGATCGCGAACTGGGATCCCTCGGCGCAGCCGAGCATCGAGATCCAGTTCACCCCGGCGCGGGTGATCATGCAGGACTTCACCGGGGTGCCGTGCGTGGTCGACCTGGCCACCATGCGCGAGGCGGTGACCGAGCTCGGCGGCGACCCGGAGAAGGTCAACCCGCTGTCCCCCGCTGAACTCGTCATCGACCACTCGGTGATCCTCGACTTCTTCGGCAACGCCAACGCCTACCAGCGCAACGTGGATCTGGAGTACCAGCGCAACGGCGAGCGCTACCAGTTCCTGCGCTGGGGCCAGGGTGCGTTCGACGACTTCAAGGTGGTCCCGCCCGGAACCGGGATCGTGCACCAGGTCAACATCGAGTACCTCGCCCGTGTCGTGATGGAGCGAAACGGCGTCGCCTATCCGGACACCTGCGTGGGCACCGACAGTCACACCACCATGGTCAACGGCCTCGGCGTGCTGGGCTGGGGCGTGGGCGGTATCGAGGCCGAGGCCGCAATGCTCGGCCAGCCGGTCTCGATGCTGATCCCCCGTGTGGTGGGCTTCAAGCTGACCGGCGAGATCAAACCGGGCGTGACCGCCACCGACGTGGTTCTGACCGTCACCGACATGCTGCGCAAGCACGGTGTGGTCGGCAAGTTCGTCGAGTTCTACGGCCGGGGTGTGGCCGAGGTGCCGCTGGCCAACCGCGCGACGCTGGGCAATATGAGCCCCGAATTCGGCTCCACCGCGGCGATGTTCCCGATCGACGAGGTCACCATCGACTACCTGCGGCTGACCGGACGCAGCGACGAACAGGTCGCACTGGTCGAGGCCTACGCCAAGACCCAGGGCATGTGGCACGACCCGGATAGCGAACCGGTGTTCTCCGAGTACCTCGAACTCGACCTGTCCACCGTGGTGCCGTCGATCGCCGGGCCCAAGCGACCGCAGGACCGCATCGAACTGTCGGATGCGAAGACGGCCTTCCGCAAGGACATCCACAACTACGTCGAGGAGAACCTCCCGGCCCCGCACACCAAGCTCGACGAGGCCGACGAGGAATCCTTCCCGGCCAGCGACCCGGCGGCACTGTCCTTCGCCGACA
>NZ_JBJTJF010000181.1:0-9732 GCF_046095365.1 Mycobacterium sp. | reverse complement strand
ACCGGCGGATCGCAGAACGCCGTGCTGGTCCGCACCGCCGATCACGGCGACCTGCTCGGGGCGCACGGCGGCCTGCACCAGAAATGGTTCAACCTCTACGACGAGGCCACCCGGGTGCCGTTCACCGTGGCCCGGATCGGGGACCGGCCCACCGAGGCGCGGGTGGTGGACAGCCCCACCTCGCACGTGGACCTGGTGCCGACCCTGCTCGGGGCGGCCGGAGTCGACGTCGAGGCGGTCACGGAGACGCTGCGCGAGTCCTTCAGCGAGGTGCACCCGCTGCCCGGACGTAACCTCATGCCGGTGGTCGACGGCGCACCGGCCGATGGTGACCGGGCGGTGTACCTGATGACTCGGGACAACATGCTCGAAGGCGACTCGGGGGCGTCAGGGCTGGGCCGCCAACTCAGACGTACCGCCAATCCGCCTGCGCCGCTTCGGATCCGGATTCCGGCGCATACCGCCGCGAACTTCGAGGGTCTGGTGGTCAGGGTCGACGGGACCCTCTGGAAGCTGGTCCGAAGCTTCGACGATCCCTCGACGTGGACCGAACCGGGAGTCCGGCAACTGGCGTCCAACGGAATCGGCGGCGAGATGTACCGCACCACCCCGCTGGACGACCAGTGGGAGCTCTACGACCTCACCGCGGACCCGATCGAGGCGGAGAACCGCTGGGACGACCCGTCGCTGCACGAGTTGCGTGGGCAGCTGCGGATGCGGCTCAAGCAGAGCCGCGCCGAGTCGGTGCCTGAGCGCAACAATCCGTGGCCGTACGCCGCGCGGCGTTCACACACGTCCCGCTGAATCCGACGACCCAGTCCGATCGACCTCGCCTGCCGGCCGGTCCGGCGACGGACTCCGGCGGAGCTCAGTGCACGCCCTCCATCAGGACGCTGATACGCGGCGCCAGCGCCCACACCACCAGCCCGACCACCACCGCCGCGACGCCGATGATGCCGAAGTAGGCCACCTCGTGCGCGGCGTCGTAGTACCTGGCCAGCACCCCCGACATCGCGGTGCCCAGACCGACCGAGAAGAAGTAGAGCGCCATCATCTGGGCACGGAATGCGTTGGGCGCCAATTGGGTGGTGACCGACAACCCGATCGGGGAGAGCAGCAGTTCCGAGACGGCGAACGCCCCCATGATCGCCACCACGACGAGCACCGGCACGGAGCGACCGGATGTCCCGGCCATCGACAGGAACAGCAGGAACGCGCACCCCATGCCGATCACGCCGTAGGCGAACTTGCGCGGGGTGGTCGGCGCGCGTCTGCCGAGTTTGGTCCACATGACCGCGAACAGGGGTGACAGCAGGATGATCCACACCGGTTCGATGGAGCCGATCCAGCTCGAAGGCGCGGTCCAGCCGAAGATCGACCAGTTCATCCGCTCGTCGGAGTAGACCGCGAGCACGGTGAAGATCTGCTGGAACAATGACCAGAACACCGCGTTGGCGATGAAAAGCGGGATGAAGGCCCGAACCCGGGTGCGCTCCAGCGGGGTGACCCTGCTGCTCGTCAGCATCGCGGTGAAGTAGGCCACCGAGGCGATGACGATCAGCCCGGTGGTCACCTGCGAAAGGGTGGCCAGCTTCACCACCCCGCCGGCGAAACCGAGGGCGATAACCGAAAGCACCGTGGCCGCAACCGCGGCTGCCCGCCAGAACGCACTGCGGGACAACGGATGCGCGACCGTACGGCCGTGCTCCCCGAGATTTCTCCGGAAGATCACATACTGGGCAAGGCCGAGGGCCATACCCACTGCCGCAGCGCCGAAACCGTAGTGGAATCCCAGCCGGGTCTGCAGCAGACCGGTGATCAGCGGCCCGATGAACGCACCGAGGTTGATCCCCAGATAGAACAGCGTGAACCCGCCGTCCCGGCGTGGATCACCGTCGTCGTAGAGCGTCCCGAGCAACGAAGAAGCGTTGGCCTTCAGCGCCCCCGCGCCGAGGGCGATCAGCACCAGACCCACCGCCACGCCGGTCAGCCCCGGCAGGATCGCCAGCGAGATATGCCCGCACATCACCACGACGCCGCCATAGAAGACCGTGCGCTCCATACCGAGAACACGGTCGGCGATCCAGCCGCCGAGCACCGTCGACAGGTACACGAATCCGCCGTAGGCGCCGACGATCCCGGTGGCGGTGGCCTTCGGCAGCCCCAGGCCGCCGTCGGTCGCCGAGTAGTAGAGGTAATAGCCGAGAATCGTGAGCATCCCGTAGAACGAGAACCGCTCCCACAACTCGACGCCGAAGAGGTTGACCAGGCCCACCGGATGGCCGAACCGGGTGGGCGGACCCGCCGGGCGTCGGACAGACTCCGTCACCTCGCCCACCCTAGACTTCGCCGGATGAAAGTGGTCGCGATCCACATAGCTCCGGGTGCGCGGTTGCCCATGCGCGCGGTCGGCGACGTACACGCCGACGCCCTGACCTCTGGGACGATCCGCGCCGGCGACCCCGTGGACGCCGCCGGGCCGTGACTCCGTTCCTCTTCGGATTCGCGACCTCGATCAGCCTGATCGCCGCTATCGGCGCTCAAAACGCCTTCGTGCTTCGGCAGGGTATCCGCAATGAGCACGTCCTGCCGGTGGTAATCCTCTGCGCCGCATCCGATCTCATCCTGATTCTGGCCGGGATTGCCGGCGTGGGAGCGCTCATCACGGCACATCCGAACCTCACCGCGCTCGCCCGGTTCGGCGGCGCGGCCTTCCTGGTCGGCTACGGCCTGCTCGCCGCGCGGCGGGCGCTTCGCCCGGCCGCGCTGACCCCCGCCGAGGCCGCACCTGCGCGGCTGGGGCCGGTCCTGCTGACCTGCCTGGCCCTGACCTTCCTCAACCCCCACGTCTACCTCGACACGGTGGTGCTGCTGGGCACGCTGGCCAACCAGCGGCACGACGGCCGCTGGCTGTTCGGCGCCGGCGCGGCGTCGGCCAGTGCGGTCTGGTTCTTCGCCCTCGGCTTCGGCGCCCGCCGGCTGGCCGGGGTTTTCGCCAGTCCGGGGACCTGGCGGATTCTCGACGCGCTGATCGCCGTCACCATGCTCGCGCTGGGAATCTCGCTCGCGCTGACGCTCCGGTGAACGGCCGTCCGGGGTGGCAGCCGCCGGCGCCTCGTGCGTGCTTGGATTGGGGATTGTGACCACCGACGTCGATGTCCCGGAGTCGCCCGGCTTCGCCCGGGTGGGCAGCGTGTACTACCCGATCCTCGTCGCCGTCTTCACCGCCCTGGTGATCATCTCCAACGTGACCGCCACCAAGGGCGTCGCCTTCGGGCCGATCATCACCGACGGCGGTTTCATCGTCTTCCCGCTGACCTACATCATCGGCGACATTCTGGCCGAGGTGTACGGATTCCGGGCCGCCCGGCGCGCGATCATCCTCGGTTTTCTGATGAATGGTCTTGCTGCGCTGGCATTCTGGGTGACCGTCTACCTGCCGGCTGCGGACTTCTATCCGAACCAGGAGCACTTCGCCAACGTGGTTGGCGCCTACACCCAACTGATCGTGGCCGGTCTGGCCGGCTTCATCGTCGGGCAGACCATCAACGCCTGGACGGTCGTCAGGATCAAACAGCACACCCGCGAGAGACACCTGTGGGCCCGCCTGATCGGTTCGACCTTCGCCGGTCAGCTCGGCGACACACTGGTCTTCTGCGCCATCGCGGCCCCGGCGATCGGCATCAGCAGCGTCGGAGACTTCGCCACGTACGCCGCACTGGGCTGGTTCTACAAGACAGCAGTCGAGGTCGTCATGCTCCCGGTGACCTACCGGTTGATCGCCTACGTCAAGCGTCACGAACCCACCTACACCGCTCTCGTGTGATGGAACCCGGGGTGACGTTGCGCGCCTATGGCGACCGGGCACTGCTGATCGAATGCGCCTGCACCGCCGAGGTTCTGGCCTTCACCGAGGCCATCCGCGAGCAGTCCCTGCCCGGGGTGGCCGACATCGTGCCCGGCGCGCGCACCGTGCTGGTCACCCTGGCCGGGCCGGACCGTCTTCCCGCCACCCGCGCCCGACTGGCCGGACTCGCCGTCCGACCGCCCGAAAAGGCGCAACCCGAAGCGGCCACCGAGCTGGTGATAGACGTGGTCTACGACGGCGCCGACCTCGCCGAGGTCGCCCACCTGCTGAGCATGCATCCCGACGAGGTCGTCGCGGCCCATACCGGGAAACCCTGGCGGGTCGGATTCGGCGGTTTCGCACCGGGTTTCGCCTACCTGACCGATGGGGATCCGATACTTGCCGTTCCCCGCCGACCCGAGCCGCGCACCCGGGTGCCGGCCGGATCGGTCGCGCTGGCCGGGGAGTTCAGCGGCGTCTACCCGCGCGAGTCGCCGGGCGGCTGGCAGCTGATCGGACATACCGACGCCGTGTTGTGGGATCTCGACCGCCCCGAGCCGGCGCTGCTGACGCCCGGACGGTGGGTGCGGTTCCGGGAGATGCCGTGACCGCTTTGGAGGTGCTGCGGACCGGTGCGCTGACCCTGGTGGAGGACCTCGGCCGGCCCGGGCTGGCCCACATCGGGGTCACCCGTTCCGGTGCCGCCGACCGGCGTGCGCACCGGCTGGCCAACCGCCTGGTGGCCAACCCGGACGGCTTCGCCACGCTGGAGATCACCATGGGCGGCTTCAGCGCGTGCGTGCGCGGCGGTGCGGTGGATGTCGCGGTCACCGGGGCCGACGCCTGCCCGCTGTCCGACGGAGTCGCATTCGGCGTGAACAGCGTTCGTCGCCTCGAAAGCGGACAGGTGCTCAGCATCGGCGTTCCGCCGGCGGGGCTGCGCAGCTATCTGGCCGTGCGGGGCGGGATCGCCGTACCGCCCGTGCTGGGATCGCGCAGCTATGACACGCTGTCGGCCCTCGGCCCGCGTCCGCTGCAACCGGGCGACGTCCTACCCGTCGGCAGGACCGGTGTCGGCTACCCCGAACTCGACCTTGCTCCGGTCGCTCCGGTTCCCACGGGAGGCGTCGACCTGAGGGCCGTGGCCGGGCCGCGCGACGACTGGTTCACCGACCCCGACGCGCTGGTCCGCACCGGGTGGGTGGTGTCCGAGCGCAGCGACAGGGTGGGTCTGCGGCTGACCGGGCCGGCGCTGATGCCACGGTGGCCGGGCCGTGAGCTACCCAGCGAGGGGGCGACCCGCGGCGCGGTGCAGGTCCCTCCCAACGGGCAGCCGGTCATTCTGGGGCCGGATCATCCCGTCACCGGCGGCTACCCGGTGATCGCCGTGGTCGTCGACGCCGACCTCGACACCGTGGCGCAACTCAGGCCCGGCCAGCCGGTGCGGCTGCACTGGCACCGGCCGCATACCGCCGCGCCCGCCCCGTCGGGCTGGTAGAGCTGAGACCGTGACGACTTCCCCGTCCAGGCCCGTCCACACCGCCCGGCTGATCCACACCAGCGACCTGGACGGCGAGACGCTCGCCAACGCCCACCGGCTGCTGGTGGACGCCTTCGCCGGGGAGTTCACCGACGCCGACTGGGACCACACCCTCGGCGGGATGCACGCTGTCATCGCCCACCGCGGCGCACTGATCGCCCACGCGGCGGTGGTCCAGCGCCGGTTGCTGCACCGCGGTGCGGCGTTACGCTGCGGATACGTGGAAGGTGTTGCCGTTCGGGAGGATTGGCGCGGCCAGGGCCTGGGCAATGCGGTTCTGGACGCCGCCGAACAGGTGATCCGCGGCGGGTATCCGATCGGCGGCCTCAGCGCCTCGGGCTCGGGCGCGAGGCTCTACCGCCCGCGCGGCTGGCTGCGGTGGCGCGGCCCGACCTCGGTGCTGACCCCGTCCGGGGTCGTTCGCACCCCCGACGACGACGGCACGGTCTACGTCCTTCCGGTCGGGGTGGATCCGGATCCCGACGGCGACCTGGTGTGCGACTGGCGCGACGGCGACGCCTGGTAATTCGCTATCGGCGAACGCCGACCGGAACTCAGGCGCGCCAGCGGTCGAATAGCCGTTCGGCCGGCCGACGTGACCTCTCTCACACATCAGCCGAAACGGGTCTAGCATCGAAGACGGAGTCGCGATCACTCGAGCCCGGGGAGACCACATGTCCAGAGCCACCGAACTAGCCGAACTGCACCACCTGATCGGCAATATGCGGCGGTGCGTGAGCGCGTTGCAGCATCGCTACGGCAACTCCCCGGCAATGCGCCGGGTGATGATCGACGCCGAACGGATTGCCTCTGACCTGGAACTTCTGGAGCTGGACGCGGGTGAACTCGAACTGAGCTCGCACATGCCGGTGCACTCGGGCGAGAAGATCGCGGTACCCGACACCCCCTACGACCGTGAGTTCTGGCGCGACGTCGACGACGAGGGCGTGGGAGGCCACAACCGGCGCTGAGAGGGGCGCCGGCGGGCCCTGCCCCCGTTTTCGCCGAGGGCTTAGACGTGGGTAATCTTCGAGGCAGCCGCCTCCGAAGGGATCACTGCAGATGAGCGCACCCACCGCCAATCGGCGTGCCACCGGCGTCTTCTCGCCCGGCCGGGCGCAGATCCCGCAGCGGACGCTGCGCACCGACAACTGGATGAAGTCGCCCATCCTGACCGACATCGGGTTCGCGATATTCATCATCTACGCGACGGTCCGGGCCTTCCAGCGGGATCACTTCTTCGTCGAGAAGTACCACTACCTGACGCCGTTCTACTCGCCGTGTATGAGCGTGAAGTGCGGGGAGGCAAGCGATTTCTGGCCGCAGATCCTGCCCGGATCGGGTCCCTTATCGCTGTTGCCCTTCGCGCTGTTCTCGCTGCCGTTCCTGCTGCTGTTCCGGCTGACCTGCTACTACTACCGCGGCGCCTACTACCGCTCGGTCTGGCAGTCCCCGACCGCCTGCGCGGTGGCCGAGCCGCACGCCACCTACACCGGGGAGTCCCGCTTCCCGCTGATCCTGCAGAACCTGCACCGCTACTTCTTCTACATCGCGGCAGTCATCTCGGTGATCAACACCTACGACGCCATCAAAGCCATGCACTCCCCCTCCGGATTCGGGCTCGGCCTGGGCAATCTCATCCTGTGGGCGAACGTCGTCCTGCTGTGGACCTACACCCTGTCCTGCCACTCCTGCCGCCATGTCATGGGCGGACGGCTCAAGCACTTCTCCCAGCATCCGGTCCGGTATTGGATGTGGACACAGATCAGCAGGCTCAACACCCGGCACAAACTGTTCGCCTGGATCACGCTGGGCACGCTGATTTTCACTGACTTCTACATCATGCTGGTCGCCAGCGGGACCATTCCCGACCTGAGATTCATTGGCTGACAACCACATCCACCACCGAGTTCAAGCGAGGACAGATGGTTGAGATCGAACGGCACTCCTACGACGTCGTCGTGATCGGGGCCGGAGGCTCAGGACTGCGCGCAGTGATCGAGGCCCGCCAGCGGGGCCTGAAGGTCGCCGTGGTGACCAAGTCGCTGTTCGGCAAGGCGCACACGGTGATGGCCGAGGGCGGCTGCGCGGCGGCGATGGGCAACGCCAACCCGAAGGACAACTGGAAGGTGCACTTCGCCGACACCATGCGCGGCGGAAAGTTCCTCAACAACTGGCGGATGGCCGAACTGCACGCCCAGGAGTCCCCGGACCGGGTGTGGGAGCTGGAGACCTACGGCGCGCTGTTCGACCGGACCAAGGACGGCCGGATCAGCCAGCGCAACTTCGGCGGCCACACCTACCCGCGGCTCGCGCACGTCGGTGACCGCACCGGCCTGGAGATCATCCGCACCCTGCAGCAGAAGATCGTCTCGCTTCAGCAGGAGGACAAGGCCGAGCTCGGTGACTACGAGGCCCGGATCAAGATCTTCGCCGAATGCTCGATCACCGAATTGATCAAGGACGGCGGACGGATCGCCGGGGCGTTCGGCTACTGGCGCGAGTCGGGGAAGTTCATCCTGTTCGAGGCTCCGGCGGTGGTGCTGGCCACCGGCGGCATCGGCAAGTCGTTCAAGGTGTCGTCGAACTCCTGGGAGTACACCGGCGACGGGCACGCCCTCGCACTGCGCGCCGGGGCCGGGCTGATCAACATGGAGTTCATCCAGTTCCATCCGACCGGCATGGTCTGGCCGCTGTCGGTCAAGGGCATCCTGGTCACCGAAGGCGTGCGCGGAGACGGCGGCGTGCTCAAGAACGCCAACGGCGAGCGGTTCATGTTCAACTACATCCCGCCGGTGTTCAAGGGGCAGTACGCCGAGACCGAGGCCGAGGCCGACCAGTGGCTGGCAGAGCAGCAGGGCTCGGGTGACGGCACCGCGCGGCGCACCCCGGACCTGCTGCCCCGCGACGAGGTCGCCCGGGCCATCAACTCGGAGGTCAAGGCCGGGCGCGGCGGCCCGCACGGCGGGGTGTTCCTCGACATCGCGTCCCGGCTCCCCGCCGAGACCATCAAGAAGCGGCTGCCCTCGATGTACCACCAGTTCATCGAACTGGCCGAGGTCGACATCACCAAGGAGCCGATGGAGATCGGGCCCACCTGCCATTACGTCATGGGCGGAATCGAGGTGGACCCGGACACCGGCGCCGCGGCCACGCCCGGACTGTTCGCCGCGGGCGAGTGCTCCGGCGGCATGCACGGCTCCAACCGCCTCGGCGGAAACTCGCTGTCGGACCTTCTGGTGTTCGGCCGGCGCGCCGGGCTGGGCGCCGCCGACTACGTGCGCGCCCTGCGCGAGCGGCCGGCGGTCAGCGAAGAGGCGGTCAACGAGGCGGCCTCGATCGCGCTGGCGCCGTTCACCGGACCGCAGGGGCAGGCCAAGCCGGAGAACGCCTACACCCTGCACGCCGAACTCCAGCACACGATGAACGACCTGGTCGGAATCATCCGCAGCGGCGGCGAGATGCGCGAGGCCCTGGCCAAGATCGAGGAGTACAAGGACCGGTTCCGCAACATCGAGTCCGGTGGCGGCCGGCTGTTCAACCCGGGCTGGCACCTGGCCATGGACATGCGCACCATGCTGCTGGTCAGCGAATGCGTGGCGAAGTCGGCGCTGGCACGCACCGAGAGCCGCGGCGGCCACACCCGCGACGACTTCCCGTCGATGAGCCCGGAATGGCGCCGCAGTCTGCTGGTGTGCCGCACCGAGGGCGACGACCCGGTGATGCCCGAGGTGAGCGTGACCCGCGAAGAGCAGGCTCCGATGCGCGAGGATCTGCTCGAACTCTTCGACATCGAGGAACTCGGCAAGTACTTCACCGACGACGAACTCGCGCGGCATCCGGGACGGAAGGGCTGACATGAGCTACCAGGCCAATCTCAAGGTGTGGCGCGGCGACGACGAGGGCGGCGGGCTGCACGACTTCAACGTCGAGGTCAACGAGGGCGAGGTCGTCCTCGACATCATCCACCGCCTGCAGGCCGAGCAGGCTCCCGACCTCGCGGTGCGGTGGAACTGCAAGGCCGGCAAGTGCGGATCGTGTTCGGCGGAGATCAACGGCCGCCCACGGCTGATGTGCATGACCCGGATGTCGACCTTCGAACAGTCCGACACCATCACGATCACCCCGCTGCGCACCTTCCCGGTGATCCGCGATCTGGTTACGGATGTGTCCTTCAACTACGAGAAGGCCAGGGAGATACCTTCTTTCGCTCCGCCGAAGGAACTGCAGCCCGGCGAGTACCGGATGGCACAGATGGACGTGGAGCGCTCCCAGGAGTTCCGCAAGTGCATCGAATGCTTCCTGTGCCAGAACGTCTGCCACACCATCCGGGACCACGAGGAGA
>NZ_JBJTJF010000180.1:0-24303 GCF_046095365.1 Mycobacterium sp. | reverse complement strand
GTCATGCTGTTGACGCTGCCGACCACCACGTCGCCGAGCAGAACCGGCGAATTCGGTTCCAGGGTACTGACATTGGCGAGTTCGACGTGGTAGACGGCGGCGCCGGGGCCGCGGCCGACCGCACCCGGCAGCGGACGGGAGTTCAAGCCGCCGAACGCGCATCCGCCGGCGCTGAGGGCCACGCACGCCGCGGCGGCCACCGCCGCAATCCGGGATCTCATGGCTGGGCCCCCACTCCCTGCGGCAGCGGCACCGGCGGCGGTGCCGGTACCGGTGCGACGGGCGGCGCGGCCGGCACCTCGGCGGGCATCAGCATGTCCGGCAGGCTCGACGGCCCCGGGGCCGGCCCGTGCGGCACCCCGGGCGGGACCGGGGCGCCCGGATACAGCGCGGGCTGCGGATCGGCGGGCAGCCCGGCGGGCGCGTACGCACCCGGCGGCGGGCCCGGGGGCCCGCCCCACCCCGGCGGAGGCGGGACGTCGCCGTTGAGACCGGTGTAGGCCGATATCTCCGGCGGTATCTCCACGGTCGGGCCGGTGCCGTCGCCGCCGGGGGCGAGTTTGGGTTCGGAGTAGATCAGGTTCCACGGACTCGGCGACTTGCCCAGGTAGACGTTCGTCGGCATCGGCAGGTAGTTGAAGTTGATCAGCCGCAGTGCCGGGCCGAGGTACTGCGAGCACAGCTTGCCGGTCTCCGAGGCCGTGGCGTTCTCGATCGCCCCGATCGCCGCGCACACCACCTGAAGCGGGTTGGAGAAGTTGGCCAGCGCGAAACCGCCGAGCGCGCTTTGGATGTCAGGGTTGTAGATGTTGTAGCTGTTGCCGATGGCGTTGGGCGCCACGTGCAGCAGGTTCTTCAGCGCCAGCTGGTTGTCGCTGAGGTTTTTGACCACATCGCCCAGACGCTGGACCTGTTCGGAGGCCTGGTTGCGGCTGCCTGCCACGAACCGCCGCACATCGGACAGCGCACTGGAGAGGTTGGTCAGCGCCGCGTCGAGGTCCGAGCGGCTGCCGTCGAGCACACTGGAGACGGTAGCCAGCCGGTCCTGGAACTGCACGATCTGTGCGTTGCTGTCGCGCAGTGCGGTGACGAAGGTCTGCAGGTTGGTGACGACCTCGGTGATGTTGCCGCTGCCGTCGGCGAGGATCCGGCTCAGGCCGGTCAGCTGTTTGATGGTCTCACGCAGTTTGTCCCCGTTGCCGTCCAGCGCGCCCGCGGCGCTGTCGATGAACCGGCCCACCGAGGAGGTGGTCGCCGTGCTGGTCGGGCCGAGATCGCCCGACAGACGGGCCAATTGGGTCTTGATCTCATCCCACTCCACCGGCACAGCCGTCCGGTCGGTGTCGATGACCGCGCCGTCGGGCATCGTCGGGCCGGAGGTGTTGCCGTCGGCTCCGAAGGCCGGTGCCAATTGGACGAAGCGCGAGCCGACCAGATTCTGCGCGACCAGCACCGCTCTGGCCTCGGCCGGGATCGGGACGCCGCGGTCGACGGCCAGCGTCATCTTCGCCCGGGTGCCCTGAGGCTCGATCGCCTTGATCTTGCCGACCTTCACGCCGGCGACCCGAACCTCGTCGCCGGGGTAGATGGCGGTGGCGCTGGTGAAGAACGCGGTGATGATTGTCGGCTTGCGCACCGCGTCGCGCACCGCGAGTCCCACTCCCCCGGCTAGCAGCAGGGCGAGCACGGCGGCGATCGCCGGGAAGCGCCGGTGCCAGGTCACGGCTGCCCCCAGCGCTCGTAGGGCTGCGGAACCCCGTTGTAGGGGAAGGGGAATTCAGCCCGCGGGCCGGCGTTGTCGGGCGGCTGTCCGGCGTCAACCCCGCGCCGGAAGCCCAGCGCGTAGTCGAAGAACGGCTGCAGGGTCTGGGCCGGGGTCAGGTTGGCCACGAACGCGTTGTAGTAGAAACCGCCGTTGACGGCTTCGGCCTGGGTGAGCTGGAACTTCGCCAGGCCTGCCATCGCCTTGGCGATGTTGTCGTTGTTGCGCTGGAGCATCTCGGTCACCGAGTTCAGCCTGGCCAGTGCCGGGGCCAGTTCCTGCTCGTTGTCGGCCACCAGGCCGCTCAGCTGCTGGGACAGCGCCGAGGTGTTGGCCAGCAGGTTGACGATCGCATACCGGCGGTCCTCGAGCACGCCGAGCAGATCGTTGGCGTTGAGGATCAGGGTGTTGACCTGCTGGCTGCGCTCGGCCAGGATCCCGGTCACGTCGGCGGCGGTCTTGAGCAGGCCCGCCAGCGAACCGTTGCGTTCGTTGAGCGCCTTGGAGATTCGGCTGATGCCGTCGAAGGTCGGGCCCAGTTGGGGGGCCAGCTTGTCGATGGTGGCCGACAGGGTGTCCAGCGACTGGTTGAGCGCCCTGGTGTCGGTGTCCCTGGTGTTGCCGGCGAACTCGCCGAGGGCGTCGGTCAGCGAGTACGGGGACCCGGTGCGCGAGACCGGAATGACGTCGGACTGCCGCAGCATGCCCTCGCCGTTGGACTCCAGCGTGAGCTCCCGCTGGCCCAGCAGAGTCCCGGTGCGGATGGTGGCGGTGGTGTCCGAACCGAGCCGGACCTTGCCGTTGACCGTGAAGGTCACCAGCGCTTTGCCCTGCTGCAGGGCGACTTTGGAGACCGAGCCGACCTTTACGCCGGAGACCTTGACGTCGTTGCCCGGCGACAGTCCGCCGGCCTCGGTGAACAGTGCCTGGTGACGCACCGAGGTCGCCAGGTTCAGCAGCCGCTGCGGTTGCAGTCCGACGGTGATGATCAACAGGATCAGCACCACTCCGATCAAGCCGGAGCGGATCAGCCGGGAACCGCGGTATCTGCTGATCACGGCTCCGAGCACCTTCCGGTGTGTTGCATGATCCAGGGGAAGTACGCGGTGCGGCCCTGAAGGTCGGTGACGCGCACCGACATTCCGCACAAGTACTGGTTGATCCAGCTGCCGTAGGAGCCCAGCCGCACCAGCTTGCGGAAGTTACCGGGCGCCTTCTGCAGCGCGATGTCGAGGGTCGCCTTGTCATCGTCGAGCAGCGGGGCCAGCCGGGCCAGTTGGTCGACGGTGCCGGCCAGTGGCGGGCGGGCCTCGGTGAGCAGGTCGGTCAGCGACGCGGTGCCGCTGTCCAGCGCCGTGATCGCGGACCCGATCGGGTCCCGGTCGGCGGCCAGTCCGGTGGCAAGCTGCTCGAGTTTGTCCACCGTCGCGGAGAACTTGCCGCCGTCCTTGTCGATGGTCGCCAGCACCGTGTTGAGGTTGTCGATCAGCTGCTGAACGGTCTGGCTGTTGTCCGCCAGAGCGCTGGAGAACGCCGAGGTCCTCGCGAACAGCGACTCGACGTTGGTTTCCTGGCCCTGCAGGATCTGGATCAGCGAACTGGTCAGGGCATTGACCGCCTGCGGATTGAGCCCCTGCACAACGGGTTTGAGGCCACCGAGCAGAAGATCCAGGTCCAGGGCGGCCTGGGTCCGATCGGCCGGGATGACCGACCCCGGCGGCTGGATCCTGGTGGACCCGGGGGTGTCCAGCAGTTCCAGGTAGCGGTCGCCGACGAGATTGAGGTAGCGCACCGCCGCCTTGGTGCCGGAGGTCAGCGCGATGTCGCTGTCGGCCCCGAATCCGACGGTCACGGTGTTGTCCGGTTGCAGCGTGACGTTCCTGACCGTTCCCACCCGCACACCCGCGACCCGCACCGAGTCCCCGGACTTCAGGCTGGAGACGTCGTCGAACACCGCCGTGTAGGTGTTCTCCGGGCCACCCCGGTACTGCCCGAAGATCGCGAACAGCGCGAAGGTGACCATCAGCATCACCACCATGAAGACGCCGACCTTGATTCCGGTTCCGCGCAGACTCCTCATCCGGGCATGCCGATCTGCATCGTGTTGCGCGGCGGGCCGTCCAGCGGCCCGAACAGTGCCTGCTTGAGTCCGTCGGAGTTCAGCAGGATGCCCTGGTTGCCGTACTGGGCCTGGTTGGCGCCGATGTCGGTGACCACATAGGGCGGTCGCTGCTCGTAACCGACGTTGGGCAGGTCGGTGCACTGCGGCCCGCCCTTGGCCGCCACCTTGGGCAGGTTGCCCGGATAGCGGTAGCGCTCCCGGCCCAGGAAGAACCCCTGCAGCAGAGTGGCTCCCGGCATCGCCAGCCCGGGGCCCTTGGCCAGCGGCAGCAGCCCGGCCACACCACAGGTCAGGGCCGGGTTGTACTGGTTGGTCAGGTCGGTGGTCGGCACCAGCAGGTGCACCACGTCGGCCAGCGGACCGCGGTTCTCGGAGAGCACGTCGGTGCCGATGTCGGCCACGCCGATGGCGCTGAGCAGCAGGGCGTCCAGGCTGTCGCGCTGGTCGACCACCGTGTCGCTGATGCGGGCGGTGTTGTCGAGGACCGCCAGCAGGTCCGGGGAGGCGTCGGCCAGCGAGTTGAACACCGTCGGGGAGATCTCCAGCACGTGGTTGAGGTTGTCCAGCGCGGGGTTCAGTTTGGCCAGTGCGCTGTCGAGGTCCACCAGGGTCTGACCGAACTTCTGCCCGCGGCCATTGAGTGACTTGGATATGGCACCCAGGGTCTGGTTGAGCTTGGCCGGCTCGACCTCGGCGAGCACCGAGACCAGTTTCTCGAAGACGGTGTTGAGTTCGACGGTGACCTTGTCCCCGCCCTGGATGGTGGTGCCGGCGCGCAGCGCCTCCGGCGACGGATCGGCCGGCGGCACCAGTTCGACGAATTTCGAGCCGAAGACCGTCGATGAGGTGATCTCGGCGCCGACGTTGGCCGGGATGGCCTCGACGGAGTCCGGGTCGATGGCCAGGTGCAGCGCCGCACCGCCGCCCGGCAGCGCCTCGATCGAGGACACCTTGCCCACCGGGGCGCCGTTCATCTTGACCTTGGCATTGGGATTCATCACCAGCCCGGCCCGGTCGGCCAGCACGGTCACCGGAACGCTCTTGGTGAAACTGTCCCGGAACAGGCCCACCGCCACCACGACAACCAGCGCCAGGGCCAACACGGTCAGCACACCGGCCAGCGGCCGGGCGTAGGCGGGAGCCGGTTTGGCAGCCATCAGCCGGAGAGGTTGAAGTTGCCGTTGGAACCGTAGATCGCCAGGGAGACAAGCAGAGTCACCGAGACGACCACGATCAGGGAGGTGCGAACGGCGTTGCCCACCGCGACCCCGACCCCGGAGGGCCCACCGGAGGCGAAGTAACCGAAGTAGGTGTGGATCAGCAGGATGGTGATGGCCATCAGCACCGCCTGCAGGAACGACCACAGCAGGTCCAGCGGGTTGAGGAAGGTGGTGAAGTAGTGGTTGTAGAGCCCTGCGGACTGGCCGAACAGCGCCACCGTCACGAACTGGCTGGCAAGGAATGACAGGATCACCGCGATCGAGTACAGGGGCGTGATCGCGGCCATCCCGGCCACCAGTCTGGTCGACACCAGGTATTCCACCGGGCGGATCCCCATCGACTCCAGTGCGTCGATCTCCTCGTTGATCCGCATCGCTCCCAGTTGGGCGGTGACGCCGGCGCCGAAGGTCGCGGCCAGTCCGATGCCGGCGACCACCGGAGCGGAGATCCGTACGTTGATGAAGGCCGCCAGGAAGCCGGTCAGGGCCTCGATCCCGATATTGCCCAGCGACGAGTAGCCCTGAACGGCCAGGGTGCCGCCCGCGGCCAGGGTGAGGAACCCGACGATGGCCACCGTGCCGCCGATCATCGCCAGCGTGCCTGCGCCCATGGAGATCTCGGCGATCAGCCGCACCACCTCCTTGCGGTAGTGCACGGCCGCGTGCGGCATGCCGCCGATCGCCTTGGCGTAAAACAGGGTGTGGTCGCCGATCCGGGCGAAGAAGCCCATCGGCCTGCGCAGCTCGCGGAAGAGTCGTGGGTAGGTGCGGCTCAGCACCGCCAGGTTGCCCATCCCCTCAGCCCGTCGTCAACCGGATGCCGATGGCCGTGACGACCACGTTGACGACGAACAGGGCCATGAAGGCGTAGACGACGGTCTCGTTGACGGCGTTGCCCACCGCCTTGGCGCCGCCGCCGGAGATCATCAGGCCCCGGTAGCAGGCGACCAGCCCCGCGATCAGACCGAACAGCGCGGCCTTCACACAGGAGATGATCACCTCCGGCACACCGGTCAGCAGGGTGATGCCGGCGGCGAACGCACCCGGGTTGACGTCCTGGACGAACACCGAGAACACGTAACCGCCGAGGATCCCGATGATGACCACCAGCGAATTGAGCAGCAGCGCAACCAGACCCGAGGCCAGCATCCGCGGGGTGACCAGCCGCTGCACCGGGTTGATGCCCAGCACCTCCATGGCGTCGATCTCCTCGCGGATCGTGCGCGACCCGAGATCGGCGCACATGGCGGTAGCCCCCGCACCGGCGACGATCAGCACAGTGACCAGCGGGCCCACCTGGGTTACCGCGCCGAATGCGGCGCCGGCCCCGGACAGGTCGGCCGCGCCGAGTTCGCGCAGCAGGATGTTGAGGGTGAAGCTGACCAGCACGGTGAAGGGGATCGCGACCAGCAGGGTGGGGGCCAGCGAGACCCGGGCGACGAACCAGGCCTGCTCGAGGAACTCGCGCAGCTGGAAGGGACGCTGGAACAGGAAGCGCACGGCATCGGTGGACATCGCGAAAAGGCCGCCGACGGCCTCCATGGGGCTGGAAATGCCTTTGCCCAACGCGATGCCCGGAGACCAGCGATCCGCCTTGTCCGCCATCCGCTCTTTCGCCTGCTGAAACCGCGCCGACCGGTGCCGACGACCGTTCCGAATGTAGGCGATCAATTCCCCGGGAGTGAGTTGAATCTCCGTAAGTGTCGTGCCCGGTTGGGGCCCGCACACCACAATGGGTCCTGTGAGGGTCCGGTGAGGGTCCGGTGAAGGTCCGGTGAAGGTCCGGTGAGGGTCCGGTGAGGCCGGTGACGGGACGGGTGACGGCCGCAGCGGCGGGCAGATATGCCGGTCGCCGGGTTCTGATCACCGGCGGCGGATCGGGAATCGGGCAGGCCTGCGTGCTGCGGATCCTCGACGAGGGCGGCCGGGTGGTGGCCGCCGACGTCAGTGCCGCAGGGCTGCGCGACACCGAGTCCAAAGCGGCCGGACCTGCGGCGGACCGGCTGAGCACCGTGGTGATGGACGTCGGAGACGAGGGTTCGGTGACGGCCGGGGTGCAGTGCGCCCTGAGCGCTCTCGGCGGCCTGGACACCCTGGTCAACGTCGCCGGAATCCTGCGGTCGGCGCACTTCGAGGAGACCACCCTGGCCGATTTCGAGCAGGTGTTGCGGGTCAACCTGGTGGGTACCTTCCTGGTCACCCGGGCGGCGCTGCCCGCGCTTCGGACCGGCACCGCCCCGGCGGTGGTGAACTTCAGTTCCACCTCGGCGACGTTCGCCCACCCGTACATGTCGGCCTACGCCGCCTCCAAGGGCGGCATCCTGGCGATGACCCACGCACTGGCCGCCGAGTACGCCAAGGCCGGTATCCGGTTCAACTGCGTGCAGCCGGGGTCGATCTCCTCGGGAATGACCGACGGGACCGGGGAGTCCAGGCAGAGCGTCGGCCCCGGCCTGCCGGCCGACGCCGACTTCCGGTTGTTCCAGCGGGTGGCCCCCGGCCTGCCCCTTCCCGGCGGTGCGATCTTCGCCGACCCCACCGCAGTCGCCGCGGTGGTGGCGATGCTCGGCAGCCCGGAGGCGTTCTTCGTCACCGGCACCGAGGTGCGCATCGACGGCGGCGCGCACATGTAGGCTTCGGCAGCTCCGCGGAAAGGGTCGGCCCGCCCGCGTGTGCGCAAGGATTTCCACCGAATCAGGTGTCCCTTTGTGCGGAATCCGTTGCCGACTCCGTTGCGCAGTCTGTTGCGCAATCTGTTGCGGATGATGCCGAAATCAGCCAAGGTTGACCCATTCGCCAACGCCACCAGGAGGACGGCCTGACCGAGACCGGCGTCACCGCTGCACCACAGATCACCGGGGCCGGCCGCTCTTCGCGGAACGGCGGCGCCCCGGTCGTCGAGATCGACCGCGTGACCAAGCGGTTCGACGACTACGTCGCCGTCGAGGACGCCGACTTCTCGATCGGCGCCGGGGAGTTCTTCTCGATGCTCGGGCCGTCGGGGTGCGGCAAGACGACGACTCTGCGGATGATCGCCGGGTTCGAGAGCCCGACCTCCGGGGCCATCCGGCTCGAGGGCGTCGACGTCTCCCGGGTGCCACCGCACAAGCGCAACGTCAACACCGTCTTCCAGCACTACGCGCTCTTCCCGCATATGACGGTTTGGGACAACGTCGCCTACGGCCCGCGCAGCCGCAAGCGGGACAAGGCGGAGATCAAAAAGGGTGTCGACGAGATGCTCGAGGTGGTCCGGCTGACCGACTTCGCGCTCCGCAAGCCCGCCCAGCTCTCCGGCGGCCAGCAGCAGCGGGTGGCGCTGGCCCGGGCCCTGGTCAACTACCCCAGCGCGCTACTGCTCGACGAGCCGCTGGGTGCGCTGGATCTCAAGCTGCGCCACGTCATGCAGTTCGAGCTCAAGCGCATCCAGCGCGAGGTCGGTATCACCTTCGTCTACGTCACCCACGACCAGGAGGAAGCCCTGACGATGAGTGACCGCATCGCGGTGATGAACGCGGGCAAGGTGGAACAGATCGGCACGCCCACCGAGATCTACGACCGGCCGGCGAGCGTCTTCGTCGCAGGCTTCATCGGGCAGGCCAACCTCTGGAGCGGCCGGCAGACCGGCCGCTCCAACCGCGATTACGTCGAGGTCGACGTGCTCGGCACCACTCTGCGGGCCCGGCCCGGCGAGACCGCCATCGAGGCCGGCGGCCGGGCGACCCTGATGGTGCGGCCCGAGCGGATCCGGGTCTCGATGGGGCGGCCCGCCGACGCGCAGACCGCGTCGGTCCCGGCCAGGGTCGTCGACCTCGTCTTCCAGGGACCGGTGCTGCGACTGTCGCTGACCGCCGCCGACGGCTCCCCTGTCGTCGCCCACGTCGGTCCCGAGCAGGACCTGCCGATGCTGCGGCCCGGCGATGAGGTGTTCGTCAGCTGGTCCCCGGACGCCTCGCTGGTGCTGCCGGCCGCCGACATCCCCAGCACCGAGCACCTCGAGGAGTTGCTCAACGACGTCGCCGAACACTGATCCCTCCGATACCCCTCCCTCCGATACCCCTCCCTCCGATATCCCTGAGCCCCACGGACCCGAAGAAAGGCAACATCATGGCAGAGATAGACCCCCGCATCCTGGCCCAAATCGCCTCCCGGCGGCGCTTCATCGGCGGTGGCGCCGCCGCGGCCGCCGCACTGGTGCTGGGACCGTCGTTCCTGGCGGCGTGCGGATCGGACAAGAAGTCGACCGGCGCCTCCGATGCCCCGAGCGCGCCCGCCGACGACGGCAGCCCGGCGTCGGGCAAGCTGCGGATCTCCAACTGGCCGCTGTACATGGCCGACGGCTTCGTGGCGGCCTTCCAGACGGCCAGCGGTCTGACGGTGGACTACAAAGAGGACTTCAACGACAACGAGGAGTGGTTCGCCAAGAACAAGGAGCCGCTGAGCCGCAGGCAGGACATCGGTTGCGACCTGGTGGTGCCGTCACAGTTCATGGCCGCCCGACTGGAGGGCCTGGGGTGGCTCAACCCGATCAGTGACGCGCGCTGGACGAACAAGCGGAACCTGCGGCCCGACCTGCTCAGCGCCAAGGCCGACAACGGCCGCAAGTTCAGCGCGCCCTACATGTCGGGCATGGTGGGCATCGCCTACAACCGGGCCGCCACCGGGCGGGAGATCACCAAGGTCGAGGACATGTGGGATCCGGCGTTCAAGGGCAAGGTGAGCCTGCTCTCCGACACCCAGGACGGGCTGGGGATGTTCATGCTCGCCCAGGGCCACTCCCCGGATGACCCCACGCTGGAGACCGTCCAGAAGGCGGTCGACGCGATCAAGGAGCAGAAGGACAAGGGCCAGATCCGCCGATTCACCGGCAACGACTACGCCGACGATCTGGCGGCGGGGAACATCATTGTGGCCCAGGCGTATTCGGGCGATGTGGTGCAACTGCAGAAGGACAACCCCGATCTGAAGTTCGTGGTGCCGGAGTCCGGCTCGAGCACCTTCGTCGACACCATGGTGATCCCCTACACCACCCAGAACCAGAAGGCCGCCGAGACGTGGATCAACTACGTCTATGACCGGGTCAACTACGCCAAGCTGATCGCAGCGACCCGCTACGTGCCGGTGCTCAGCGACATGACCGACGAACTGAACAAGATCGGCCCTGATCTGGCGAAGAATCCGCTGATCAACCCGCCCCAGGATGTCCTGGCCAAGCTGAAGTCCTGGGCGCCGCTGACCGACGAGCAGACCCAGGAGTTCAACAAGGCCTACGCCGCCGTCACCGGCGGCTGACGGCGGGCGTCGCTTCCCTGATGGCCGGAGTAGCCAGCAGTACCCGCCAGCGCAGCAGGATCGCGCCCTACCTGATGATCCTGCCCGCGCTCGCCTATCTCGCGGTGTTCTACGTGGTGCCGTTCGTGTCGCTGTTCCGCACCTCGCTGTCGACGATGGGCGGCTCGATCTACCTGCCCAAGCTCACCTTCGCCTGGCAGTGGGCCAATTACGGCCGGGCGCTCAGCGAGTACCGGGACCAGATCCTGCGGTCCTTCGGCTATGCGCTGTGCGCCACGCTGCTGTGCCTGCTGCTGGCCTTCCCGCTGGCCTACGTGATCGCCTTCAAGGCCGGCCGGTTCAAGAACCTGCTCCTGGGACTGGTGATCCTGCCGTTCTTCGTGACGTTCCTGATCCGCACCATCGCCTGGAAGACCATCCTGGCCGACGAAGGCTGGGTGGTCTCGGCGCTGGGTTCGGTGGGGTTGCTGCCCAGCGAGGGACGGCTGTTGTCGACCAGCGCGGCGGTGATCGGCGGACTGACCTACAACTGGATCATCTTCATGATCCTCCCGCTGTATGTGGCACTGGAGAAGATCGACCCGCGCCTGCTCGAGGCCTCCCGCGACCTCTACGCCACCAACCGCCGGATGTTCGGGAAAGTCATTCTGCCGCTGGCGATGCCGGGTGTGCTGGCCGGCAGCCTGCTGGTGTTCATCCCATCGGTCGGCGACTTCATCTACGCGGACGACCTGGGCAGCACCCGGACCCCCCTGATCGGCAACGTCATCCAGAAGCAGTTCCTGGTGGTCAAGGACTACCCGGTCGCCGCGGCCATGAGCTTCGTGCTGATGTCGCTGATCCTGGCCGGCGTACTGCTCTACACCCGGGCACTGGGCACCGAGGATCTGGTCTGATGGCCACCCAGGCCGTCACCGGGCTGGCCCGGCCGGGCCGCAGTTTCCGGGGCTCCTTCCGGCTCGGCGACCTCGCCCTGCGGTTGGCGGCGACGCTCACCCTGATCTTTCTGTTCCTGCCGATCCTGGTGATCGTCGTGTTCTCCTTCAACAAGCCGGCCGGCAAGTTCAACTACACCTGGCAGGGCTTCACGCTGGAGAACTGGGCACACCCCTTCAAGTATCCGGCGCTGGCCAAGGCGCTGCGGCTCAGTCTCGAGGTTGCCGCGCTGTCGACGGCGATCGCCCTGGTGCTGGGCACCCTGGTCGCCGTCGCGCTTGTGCGCCAACGATTTCGGGGCCGCAAGGCGGTGGATACCTTCATGGTTCTGCCCCTGACCTCACCGGAGGTCGTGATGGGCGCGTCGCTGCTTACGCTGTTCCTCAGCCTCGGCTGGGCCACCGGGTTCGTGACCATCATCATCGCGCACGTCGCCTTCGAGATCAGCTTCATCGCGATGACGGTCCGGGCCCGCATCCGGGGGTTCGACTGGACACTCGAGGACGCCTCCCTCGACCTCGGCGCCAGCCCCACCCGGACCTTCTTCAAGGTGACACTGCCACTGATCGTCCCGGGCATCGTCGCCGCGGCGATGCTGTCCTTCGCGCTGTCGCTGGACGACTTCATCATCACGTTTTTCGTCAGCGGATCGACCGTCACCTACCCGCTCTACGTCAACGCGGCCACCAAGGCGGCGGTGCCTCCGCAGATCAACGTGCTGGCCACCGCCATCCTGCTGATCAGCCTGGTCCTGCTGGCGGTCGGTACGCTCTACCGGCGCAAGCGGGCCGTCGTCTGAGTATGAGTATCGAGCCGTTCCTGGAATCGATTCCCCCGGTCGCGGTCTACCTGACCGTCGGCGTCGTCATCGGCCTGGAAAGCCTCGGTATCCCTCTGCCCGGCGAGATCGCCCTGGTCAGTGCCGCTCTGCTGTCCACCCGGGAGACCCTCGACATCAGCCCGCTGTGGGTGGGGGTGGCGGCCATCACCGGGGCGATCATCGGCGACTCGATCGGCTACAGCGTCGGGCGGCGCTTCGGCATGGGACTCTTCGAACGCCTGGGCCGGCGCTTCCCCAAGCATTTCGGACCCGGCCATGTCGCGCTGGCCAAGCAACTCTTCGCGCGCTGGGGGGTCGGGGCGGTGTTCTTCGGGCGGTTCATCGCGCTGCTGCGTATCCTGGCCGGCCCGCTGGCCGGTGCGCTGCGGATGCGCTACCGATATTTCCTCGCGGCCAACGCCACCGGGGCGGTGTGCTGGGCCGGGGGCACCACGGCGGTGGTCTACTTCGCCGGCCTGGCCGCCGAACGCTGGCTGTCCCGGTTCTCCTGGGTCGCGCTGGTGCTGGCCGTCATCGCCGGTTTCGCGATGACGCGTCTGCTCAAGGAGCGAACCGGCGCGCTGATAGCCCAGCTTGAAACCGAGCACGACTGGGAGTCGCTGCGGCGGGCACACTGAGCGGGGGTCAGCCCGCCTGCACGAGTTCCACTCCCGCGCTGTGCATTCCGGCCAGGGCCGCATCGGTCGACCCGGGCGCGACGCCGGCGGTCAGGTCCACCAGGACCCGCGTCGTGAACCCCTCGCGCACGCCGTCCTCGGCGGTGGCACGCACACAGTAGTCGGTGGCGATACCGGCGATGTCGATCGCGTCGACGCCGCGGGCGCGCAACCATTCGGCCAGGCCGACGCCGTCGGCGCTGCCCTCGAAACCGCTGTAGGCGGCGGTGTCGGCGCCCTTGTAGAAGACCGCCTCGATCGGCGCGGTGTCCAGGTCCGGGTGGAACTCGGCGCCGTCGGTGCCCGCCACGCAGTGCCGTGGCCAGTTGTCGACGTAGTCGGGTTGGTCGGCGAAGTGACTGCCGGGATCGACGTGGAAGTCCTTGGTGGCGACCACGTGGTCGTACCCGTGCCGGCCGGCCAGCAGAGCGCTGATGGCCCGCGCCACCGCGTCCCCGCCGTCCACCGCCAGCGACCCGCCCTCGCAGAAGTCGTTCTGCACGTCGACGATCACCAGTGCGCGCATGAGATCACGGTAACCCGCCAGTACACCCGCCAGTACAGTGGGAACGCCGATTCACGAGGGAACTGATGACACTGTTCGACTTCTTCGAAGCCGCCGAGTTGCCGGTCCCGGCCGTCACCGCCGAGCAGGCCGAGGCGATCGCCGCCGAGCATTTCGGGTTGCGCGCCTCGGCCACCGAACTCGGCAGCAACCAGGATGCGAACTTCCTGCTCCGGCATCTCTCCGGTGAGCCGATCGGCGTGTTGAAGATCGCCAACCCCGCATTCAGCCGGATCGAGCTCGAGGCCCAGGACGCCGCCGCGGCCTTCATCGCCGCCGCCGAGGGCATCCGCACCGCGACAAACCGGGCACGCGACGGGGCCATCGTCGAAATCGGCTCGGAGAGAACCCTGTTCGCACGCATCATCGACTATCTGCCGGGCGGCACGCTTAACGGCGACGGCTATCTCAGCCCGCGCAGGGTGGCCGCCCTCGGCGACCTCGCCGGCCGGACCTGCCGGGCGCTCGGCGGTTTCGAGCACCCCGGCGTGGACCGGGTGCTGCAGTGGGATCTCCGCCACGGCATGCGCACCGTGGAACTTCTGGCCGCCCACCTCACCGAGCGGCCCCGCCGGGATGCCGTGGTTGCCGCCGCCGCGGAGGCCTGGCGGGTGATAGACGGGCTCGCGGGCGATCTGCCGGTACAGGTGATCCACGGCGACATCACCGACGACAACGTCGTCAGCGGGGCCGGAGGCCGGCCCGACGGCGTCATCGACTTCGGCGACCTGATGCGGTCCTGGGCCGTCGGCGAACTCGCGGTGACGGTGTCGGGAGTCCTGCACCATGTGGGCGGCGAAGCGGCCTCGGCGATCCCGGCGATCGAGGCGTTCCACGCGGTGCGGCCGCTGAGCCCGGCGGAGATCGGGGCGCTCTGGCCGCTGGTGGTTCTGCGCGCCGCGGTGATCGTCGTCAGCGGAGTGCACCAGGCGTCACTGGATGCGGCCAACGAGTACGCCAGTGCCCGAACCGGTCCGGAATGGCTGATCTTCCAGCGCGCCACAGAGATTCCTCTCGAAGTGATGACAGCCCAGATCCGCCACGCGCTCGGGGCTGCGCACCCGGACCGGCCGGTCGCCGCCACGGCACCGCTGATCGACGGACTCGACCCGCGCGAGATCGTCTGCCTGGACCTGTCCACCGAGTCCGACGCGATGGACGCCGGCGCATGGCTGGATCCGGACTGCGAGGGGCGGCTGGCTCACGACGCACTCGCCGGCGGCGCAGGCGCGGCGGTCACGGTGTTCGGTCAGGCCCGGCTGACCCGGTCGGCGACACTGAGCCCGGTCTCACCGGCGACGGTGGCCACCGGGATCGAGTTGTGGCCGGCGGCGCCGGTGACCCTCAGCGCTCCGTGGTCGGGGGCGATCGGAGGCGGCGCCGACGCGATCACACTGACCGGACCTGCCGGGACCCTGGTGGTGCGGGGCGCGACCGGCGGCTCGCCGGACGGCGAGGTCGCCGCAGGCGCGCCGCTGGCCACCGTGGAGGGCCCGGTGTGGATCGAAGTGCACCGGCCCGGCGGCGCCCGGTTCGGCCCCGGGGGCACCCCGCGGTTCGTGCGCCCGGAGTACGCCGCCGGCTGGCTGCACCGGATGAGCGACCCCGCGGTACTGCTGGGCCTGCCCCACACCCCGGGCCAGGCCCAGGACAGCGCCGTGCTGCGGCAGCGGCGCTCGAAATCCTTCGCCCTGGTCCAGGAGCACTATTACGAGCACCCGCCGCGCATCGAGCGGGGCTGGCGGGAGCACCTGCTCGCCACCGACGGCCGCAGCTATCTGGACATGGTCAACAACGTCGCGGTGCTCGGCCACGGCCATCCCGAACTGGCCGATGCGGTGGCCCGGCAGTGGCGGCGGCTCAACACCAACTCCCGGTTCAACTACGGCGCGGTGGTGACGCTGTCCGAGCGGCTGGCAGCCACCCTGCCCGACCCGTTGGACACCGTGTTCCTGGTCAACTCCGGCTCGGAGGCCGACGACCTGGCGCTGCGCCTGGCGATGGCCGCCACCGGCCGGCACGACATCGTCGCGGTGGCCGAGGCCTACCACGGCTGGACCTACGCCACGGACGCCATCTCGACCTCGATCGCCGACAACCCCAACGCGCTGTCCACCCGGCCACCGTGGGTGCACACCGTGCCCTCCCCCAACGCCTACCGCGGCGAGCACCGCGGCGTCGACGCGGCCCGGTACGCGCCGGAGGCGGTGTCGATCATCGAAGAGCTTGTCGCACGGGGACATCCGCCGGCGGCGTTCATCTGCGAGCCGTTCTACGGCAACGCCGGCGGCATGGCCCTGCCCGACGGCTACCTCAAAGCCGTCTACGCCGCGGTGCGCGCGGCCGGCGGACTGGCGATCGCCGACGAGGTGCAGGTGGGCTACGGCCGCACCGGCCGCTGGTTCTGGGCCTTCGAGCAGCAGGACGTCGTGCCCGACATCGTCTGTGTGGCCAAGGCGATGGGCAACGGCCAGCCGCTGGGCGCCGTCATCACCACCAAGGCGATCGCCGACGCCTACCGGACCCAGGGGTATTTCTTCTCGTCGGCCGGCGGCAGCCCGGTGTCGTGCGTGGTCGGGCTGACGGTCCTGGACGTCATCGAGCGGGATCGTCTGCAGGAGAACGCCATGACGGTCGGCGACCACCTCAAGGCCCGGATCGGCGCGCTGGCCGAACGCCACCCGCTGATCGGCACCGTGCACGGCAGCGGCTTGTACATGGGCGTGGAACTGGTCCGCGACCGGACCACACTGGAGCCGGCGGTCGCCGAGACCGCGGCGATCTGCGAGCGGATGCGCGAACTCGGCGTGATCGTGCAGCCCACCGGCGACCGGCAGAACGTGCTGAAGATGAAGCCGCCGATGTGCATCACCCTGGAGTCGGCGGACTACTTCGTGGACATGCTCGAGCAGGTGCTCAGCACCGGCTGGTAGCCGTCAGCGCCTCGCCAGCCAGTCCCGCTGGGCGCGCACGAAGGCCGCGTCCACCACCGCCCCGTGCCCGGGAACATAGATCGCGTCGTCACCGCCCAGCGCCAGGAGCCGGTCCAGGGTGGTCGGCCACGCCGCCAGGTCCGAGCCGTCGTCGACGGCCGGATCGGCGGATTCCTCGACGAGGTCGCCGCAGAACACCACTGTGCGATCCGGCGGACCGGCCGGCGGCACCACCACGACGAGGTCGTGGTCGGTGTGCCCGCGGCCGGGATGTTCGACGGCGACGATCCGGCCGCCGAGGTCGATGGTGGCCCGTTCGACGAGGTTGGCGGGCCGGCGGGCGGCGCGCACGGCCCGGGCCAGTTCCGCGGGGTCGGCGCCATAGTGGCGGGCGTGTTCGGCGACGGCCGCGACCCGTCCGGTCAGAGCGTCTCCAACCGCCGGGGCGGCGTAGCTTCGGGCTTCCGGGAAGCCACCGGAGCCGAGAATGTGGTCGAAGTGGTGATGCGTCATGACCAGGTGCGTCACCTCAGCCCCGGTCAGCCCGCGCACGTCGGAACCGATGTTTGCCGCCTCGGTCAGGGTGGTTCCGCAGTCGACCAGCAGGGCCCCGCCCGGGCCGCTGACCAGTCCGACCGTCACATCCAGGAACGCAAGCCGGCACCGCCACACACCGGAGGCCAGGTGCTCCCAGTGGTATCGCACGAGGTGAGACGTTAGCCCGGTCACGATCGGAACACACGAGTGCGCACGCCGCCCGGACCGCCTGTAACATTGGCGCTTCCGTGGTTGATTAACAAAGGTGGCGAGTTTGCTGAGCAGGATCCGGCCGGTGCTGGCGGCATCGGCGGCAGTGCTGGTGGCTCTATTCGCCACCCCCGGCACCGCACGGGCCGGTCTGGACAATCAGCAGGTCCTCGTAGCCGGCGACGGCCGCACCCTGACCATCCAGCAGTGGGACACCTACCTCGACGGGGTCTACCCGCTGGACCACAACCGGCTGACCCGGGAGTGGTTCCACTCCGGGCGCGCCAAATACTCCGTGGTCGGCCCGGAAGCGGACAAGTTCGAGGGCACCCTGGAATTGGGGTACCAGGTGGGCTTCCCCTGGTCACTGGGCGTGGGCATCAACTTCAGCTACACCACCCCCAACATCCTTCTCGACGGCGTGAGCATCTCCCCGCTGGGCTTCGACCCGCTGGGCTCGGTGATCACCCCCAACCTGTTCCCGGGCGGCTCGATAACTTCGGATCTGGGTAACGGCCCGGGCATCCAGGAGGTCGCCACCTTCTCCGTCGACGTCGCCGGCCCGGAGGGTTCGGTGGGGGTGGCCAACGCGCACGGCACGGTCACCGGCGCGGCCGGCGGGGTGCTGCTGCGCCCGTTCGCCCGGCTGATCTCCAAGACAGGTGACAGCGTCACCACCTACGGCGAACCCTGGAACATGAACTGACGGATCGGACTTCTGGCCGACCGGTAGATTTGAACGCACCGACTCAGAGGAGTGTGCGATGACCACGGGTGACCAGGATCCCAACGCCTACGGACCGCCGTCCGGCTATCCGCCGCCGGCCAATCCCTACCCGGACCCGTCGCTGTCGGGCTATCCCGCACCGGGCGGCTATCCGCCGCCGCCGGCGGGCTACGCGCCTCCGCCGCCGCCGGGCTATCCGCCCGTGGCCGGCGGCTTCCAGCCGCCTCCGAACCCCTACGCCGCTACCGGCGGCTACTACCCGTCGGTGCCGCCGGCCACCTACGGCCACCCGGGCGGACTCGGGGAGCGGTGGCTGGCCCGAGTCATCGACGGCCTGCTGGTCGGAGCGGTCTCGGGTCTGCTGGCCGCGCTGTTCAACTCCGGCAGCAGCATCATGGTGACCGGGTTCTTCACCGGGTTCCTGATGTTCGCCTACTTCGTGGCGATGGAGGTGACCCAGGGCCGCACGGTCGGCAAGATGCTGCTCAAGCTCAACGTACGCGGTCCCGGCGGCGCGCCCAGGCCGGACTTCAAGCAGTCGGCCATCCGCAACGCCTTCACACTGCTGCCGATCCTGCCCTACATCGGCGGTCTGCTGGGTGTGGTCGCGATGATCGTCATCGCCGTGACCATCAGCAACAGCCCGACCAAGCAGGGCAAGCACGACGAGTTGGCCGGCGGCACGCAGGTCGTCAAGGGCTGAGTTCCCTGCCGGTGCGCGCTACTGGTTGGTGTTCCACTCCAGCCAGCCCACCCCGTGCCGTCCGTCGGCGGTGCGCACCGCCGCCCAGGCGCGCGGGAAGAAGCTGACCCGCCCGTCCGGTGCGACCAGTCGCACCGGCGCGTGGCCGCGAACCTCTACCGTGGCGGTGAGCGGCCCCGGCTGCATCGTCAGTGTCGTCGCCAGCGGCAGCCCGTCGCCGGCCAGTGCCGCCTCGGCGGTCACCGTCGTGGTTTCCACGACCGGTTCCCCCCGCGGCTGGATGTAGCCGACGCTGACCGGTGGCATGCCGGGCAGGCGCAGATCCACCCCGTGCAGGTGGGTGCCGTCCTCGAGATGCAGCGCGCTCCAGACCCAGTCCATGCTCCACCAGTCGCGCACCCCGTGGGAGTGGTCACGCTGTCCGGGCACCGCCTCGAGGGTGTAGGTGATGCCGTCGATGCTCACCGTTCCCGTTACCGCGCAGGGGATTTCGTAGCGGGTGGCGATCCGGTAGGCGTACGGGGTGCCGCTGGTTTCCCAGGTCAGGTCGATGGACAGTTGGGCCGGTTCGCCGGGCGCCTCGTGGAGCAGGCCGGCCGGGTCGTCGAAGGACCGCGCCGCCCCGCTCACCGTCACCCGGTAGCTCCGCAGCGGAACCCTCGCCGTATGGGACATCACGATGCCGTCGCCGCGGACGTCGTTGGGGTCGTCGGGAAGGGGGGCCCGGAAGTCCACGCACGCGACGGTGGCGATATCGGGTCCGCACACCAGTGCGTTGATCCAGGCGACGTTCTGGTTGGGCATCAGACCCAGCCGGATCCATCCCCCGATCCCCTGTCCGGGGTCGGCGAAATCCCAGTACCAGCTTTCACTCCACAGCGGCTCGTCGCCGGGCGTGTGCGCCGCCTCGTCGGCCGGATCCGGTTGCAGCGCTTGGGTTCCCATCGGTGGCGGCAGGACATCGAGTGCGCCGGTGTCCAGTACGTGACTGCTGTGCCGGTCGAGCATGGTCAGAAACATCGCGTCACCCCGATCGGTCCGTTCCACGAGCATCGAGGAGACGATCGCCATCATCACCCCGAAGAAACTCTGCCGGCGCACGCCGTCGCGGACCTGATCGAGGGTGATCGGCGGGTTCGGACCCAGACCGTCGTGGTAGGAGGCCAGCAGTTCGCCGTAGTGCTCGCGGCGGTCCCGCGCCGTCAGCGCGCAACCCAGGAAGTAGGCGACGTCGGTCAGCGCCGGACCCCATGTGACGGTCTGCCAGTCCACTACCGTCAGGTCGCGCACCGAACCGGGGCGGCCGAACAGCATGTTGTCCAGTCGGTAGTCGCCGTGCACCAGGCCCATGACCCGGTCCGGATCGGCCTCGGCTTCCAGGTGTGCGTCGAAGCTGTCCACCAGGCGCCGGCAGACCAGGTGCTGCTCCGGGCGGATCGCGTCGCTGTAGCGATCGGCGAATCCCGCGAACAGCCCGGTGATCATCGCCTGATTCATCGGGGTATCGCGGACCAGCCACTGGGCTCCGGCCGGGGCCTGGCCACCCATCAGCGGGGCATGCAGCCGACCCAACGCGGTTAACGCCAGCTTCGCGTCCTGTATTGCCGCACCGCGGATTTCGTCACCGACTTCTGCTGGGGATGCGTCGTCGAGCAGCAGGGTGAACATACCGGTCTCGGGCTGGTAGGAGGCGTGGTAGCACCGCGCGACCGGCCCGCCCAGCCGGGGCGCCAGGTCGGCGTAGAAGCGCACCTCGCGTTCGTAGAGTCCCAGCGCGTGACCGGTCTGCCGGCTCACCGGGTCGGCGGCGGCGACTTTGAGCACCACCGACGCCGGGCCCTGGCCCTGGGCGTAGGTCAGCGCCACCCGGTAGCACTCGCTCATCTGCCCGGTGCCGATGCGCTCGACGTCGAACCCGCCCACCCGGCCGGCGCCGAGAGCGTCGGTCAGCCAGGCGGCGGTGAGGTCGTCGGGACGCTCGATAGGGGCGGTGGCGGTCACTGCATCACGGTAGAGGTCAGCCGGCGTCCCGAGCCAGGCTGAAGCCCGCCCAGGCCTGGCGGCGGTGCTGGTGCGGGTCGTATTCGACATGGGTGTGCCGGTCGAACACCAGCACCGGGCGTTCCTCCCGGTCGTAGGCCGGCCAGTCCCCGGGTACCCCGGTGCGGCTGAACTCATGCCAGCGGGTCTGGACCTGATGGCTGACCCGGACCGCGGCGCGCTGGTCCACGCCGGCGGTCAGCACCGCCCCCACCCGGGAGCGGTAGATGCCGAACACCGCCAGCAGTTCGGTGGCGTGGGTGGCGCCCAGCCCGGCCCAGTGCAGGGTGCGCGGCGCGAAGTCGTAGCGATAGACGAAGGTGGGCGCGACCTTCGTGTGCGCCTCGGCGATCTGCCAGGCCGCGGTGCCGAAGATCATGTCGCCGCCGAATTCGACGCAGGCCTTGGGATCCGGGTATTGCGGGTAGGCGGCCAGGATCCGCTCGCGGACTTCGGTCGGGGTGTGCGCCAGTATCCGCTCGATCGAACGCTCGCTGGTGGGCAACAGTTTCAGGAAGCGGGTGAACAGCCTGCCCTCGTCGGCGTTGGTACCGACGATCAGCGGAACCTTGTGCGCCAGGCCCTGTCTCATCGCCTCGAACGGCTCCAGCGGCAGGAAATCGTCGCCCTGGGTCGGGCCGACCGCCGATGCGCCGACCACGTCGTCCAGGCTGTGGGTCATCACGTAATGGGTGGTGCGCACCAGATCGGCCGGGGCCGCCCGCATCAGCGCCTCGGCGGCGTGGGTGCGGTCCACGCCGAGACGTTCTATGAACCCGTCGGCGATTTTCTCGGCCATCTCCCGCGAGCTGACCATGCCGGAGGCCGGACTCTGCGAAATCGCCTGATGAAAAAGGCCTTCCGCGGCAGGAACGGCGAGCAGTGTCGCCACCGCATGCGCGCCCGCGCTCTCCCCGAAGATCGTCACGTTGTCCGGGTCCCCGCCGAAGGCGCCGATGTTCTCCTTCACCCAGCGCAGCGCCAAGACGAGATCGCGCAGGAACAGATTGCTCTGGATGGGCACCTCGGCGGTGGACAGCGACGACAGATCCACACATCCCAGCGCTCCCAGCCGGTAGTTCACCGACACGTAGACACAGCCGCGGCGGGCCAGCGCTGCGCCGTCATACAGCGGAGTGGCCGAGCTGCCCAGGATGTAACCGCCGCCGTGGATGAAGAACATCACCGGCAGCGCCTCGCCGTCGGGTGCCGTTCCCGACCAGTGGGGCGTGACGACGTTGAGCGTCAGACAGTCCTCGCTCATCGGCTGGTACTTCCCGACCCCGGTCATGGTGTAGACCCGGTGCTGGGGGGCGCAGTTGGCGTAGCGGTGGCACGGCCGTACCCCGGTCCACGGCTGCACCGGCTGCGGCGCCCGGAAGCGCAGCGGACCGACCGGCGGGGTGGCGTAGGGAATCGAACGCCACCGGTTGACCCCTTTCCGGGTGAACCCCTCGACCGCCCCGCTGGCGGTGGTCACCCGGACCGTGCGCTCCTGCATAGCACCGACGGTAGCCCCGACGCGCCTGCCGCGTCCGCCCGGCCCCGGCGGCTAACCTGGCCGGATGCGGATGGCCGTGTTATTCGCCGCGTCGGTGCTGGTGGCGGGGTGCTCTCAACAGCCGACGGGACGGCCGGGTCCCACCCAGCTGACTCCGATCACCCCCTCGCACAACGCGACGGCGACGTCTACCGCCAAGCCCGGCGCGACCTCGTCATCCACCCCGGTGGGCCCCCCCGGGCCGGGCGCCACCGCTGCCGAGGCGATCGGCTGGGTCGAGGCCGCTCCCCCGGTCGACGGTCAGGATTTCGGGGTTGCGCTGCGCAACGGCACCAGCACGCCCCTGGACGGCGACGTCGCCTTCACCACACCGTCGGGCATCAGCTGCATGACCGATACCCGGCACGGCTCACCGGCGCTGGCCTGCCTGGTGGATCTGGTCGCCCCGCCGGCCCAGCCCCCGGACGTCTACGGCGTGTGGAAGGGCGGCTGGGTGGACTTCGACGGGGCGAGCGTGCAGGTGGGCTCGGCGCACGGCGACCCGGGCCGGTTCAGCGCCGGCCAGGGGGCGCCGCTGCCGCTGGGCGGTTCGCTGGCCTTCGGCGACTTCCGCTGCCGTGCCGACACCACCGTGCTGGTGTGCGCGAACTACACCCGGAAGACCGCGGTGCGCTACAGCGACGACGGCGTCGACGCCCTCGGCTGCACCCGCCAGACTCCGCCGGCGGGCATCGGAATCCAGTTCTCCTGCTGAGAATCCCGGGGCAAGCTCACAAATTTGCTGAATCCCGGTTTCCCTGCCTGATCCGGCCGACCCGGGGGGTGGCACTCCGGCCCAACCCGACCCGTCGATGCGGATTCGCCAATTGCGGGCCGCGGCCATCTTTGTCCCTGACGACAACTGTCGTGCCCGCAGATATCGCGCAGCGACAAATCAGGCGGCCAAGTCCGGTTATTGTCTGACCGGTTGTCGGATTCGCTCCGACTATCCGCGGCGGCGTTGGATACTTCGCCCACGCGCGGATGGGCCCGCAATTTCATTCCGGGAGAAGCGATGTCCTCTGATTCCAACAACGGCCGTCATCGTCGCTCCTCGAAGGGTCGAGTCCGGGGCATCGAATACACCCGGCGGGCAGTCACGGCCGAGGAGTCCGGCACGACGGCCTACGCCCGCTATGTGGGCCGGGTGGGTGTGCTGGCGGTGGTGCTGGGGGTTGGCTCGGGGGTGGCGTCGGTGCCGTTGGCGTTCGCCGACACCACCGGATCGGGCGGGTCGACCGGGTCGACTTCGGACTCGGCGCCTTCGTCGTCGTCCTCGTCGTCGTCTTCGTCGTCGCGGCCGAATGGGCGGGTGCGGGGTCCGCGGGCCCGTACCTCCTCCCCGGACTCGGTGCGACCGGACTCGGTGCGGCCGGACTCGGTGCGGCCGGAGTCTGGGGGCACGGAGTCTGGGGGCCGGGACTCTGGGGGCCGGGACTCTGTTGTCCCGGCCGCGGATGCTGTACCGGTCACGCCGCCGGCCGGTGTCGCGCCCTCCGGTGCCAGGACTGGTGGTCCGAGGCCGGTCGGGGCGCCCAATCGTCGCCGCCACGCCGACGCGGCGGGGAACAGTGGCGCGGCGCTGGCCCCGCCCGGTGCTGGCGCGGCTGCGCCGGCGGGCGCTGTCGCGCCGTCGGCGTCGCGGACCCCGGCCCGCCCGGCCGCAGCGACTGCTGCCGCCCCGGCGGTATCCGGGCCGGTCGATGCCTCCGCGCCGTTGCCGCCGGTGATCGCGGCCACGGCGCCGGCTGGTGCAGGCACCCTCGTACTGGGTGTAGGTGTAGCCGCTACCGCCGAGCAGACCCGCATCCGGGTTCTCCGCGGTGCCGTTGCCGAACAACCTGGTGGCCGTCAACCGGCCCGTCGCCGAGGCCTTCGGGGGTGTGAAACCACCCGGGCCCGACGTGGTGGTCGACGACGCCGGGGTGCCGGCCGCGGATCGGCCACCCAACTCCCGGCGGGTGAACGCCAGCGCGGTCCACATCAACGGCGCCGCCGCCGGCGCATCCCCGGTGGCACCGGTCTGCAGCCACCCCAGCAGTCCCTTACCCAATCCCGACACCGCGCCACCGGCGGCCACCGCTGCACCGGAGGCCGCGGCAGCCGGGGCGGCCTTCATCGACGGCGCCGCACCAGCCGGCGCGGTGGCTGCGATCACCGGCGGCAACAACGGCACCGGCGCGGGTGGGGCCGGCGGCAACGGCGGCGCCGGCGGTCTGGGC
>NZ_JBJTJF010000179.1:0-38672 GCF_046095365.1 Mycobacterium sp. | reverse complement strand
TGGCATGGTTGGCCTCGGGCAGCAGGGTGAGGATGACCACCACGGCCACCAGGTAGCCCGGCATGATCCGTACCAGCCGGGAGCGCAGGTAGTGACCGGTCGGCGGGTGGGGATCTTCTCGGTGGGTGCCTGCGCCGCGGGCATCGGGCCGGTCTCGTCCCTGCCGAACAGCCCGATGTCGATGTCGTCCTCGCTGTCCTCGGGCAGCGCCATCTCGACGCGGGTGCTGAACAATCCGAGCAGCGCGCCACCGACCAGGGCGACGGCGCCGGCGGCGGCGAGGCTGATCGGCAGGATCCGCGACCACAGGGCCACCCGGTCACGCTCGGCGCGGGCCGCGGCCACCTGCGACTCGACCGTCTGCTCGGTGGAGCTCACCGTGTAGTCGGTCAGCGCCACCTCGGGCTTGAGCGGATCGCGGGCGTAGTAGTGGTTGGCGTGGTCCTCGGCCTTGACGATGGTGCCCGACACCGGGTCCACCCAGAAGGTCCGCCGGGCGGCGTAGAAGCGGGTCATCGTGATCGGTTCGTACGGGTCGCCCTCCAGGCCCCACAGTTCGGCGCGCGCGGTCACCTCGCCGTCCTCGTTCTTGTCGTAGAGCGAGGCGTACTTGATCGGTTCCACCAGTTTGCCGTCGGCGTCGTAACCGACGTTCTGGGTGAACCGGTAGACGGTCAGGCCGTTGACGTCGTCCTCGCCGTCGTAGTTGGCGTCGAAGGCCTTCTGGGCGATCGGATCGAAGAAGGGGTACGACTTCTTCTCGGTGTTGAACGGGAACCGGTAGGACAGACCCTCGTGCGGCAGCGCGATGTTGGTGGCGGGCTTGTCGTCGGAGATGGTGCGGGGTTTCTGCACCGAGCCCCCGGGCCTGTCGTCGTCGGAAACCGCCTCGGCGGTGCTCCGGTTCAGCGTGACGGTGTCGACCATGGCCAGCAGCAGTCCGTTGTCCTTCTGCTTGTCGCTGCGCCGCACCGAGGTGCCGACCTGGAAGGTCACCACCTCGGCGTTGGCCGGGGTCTCGACAGTCATGGCCTGCTGGGAGACCAGCGGGACGTTCTTGTCGATGACGAATCGCTCCCCCGACAGCGACGCGGGGTCGAGGGCAGTGCCGGTACCGGTGCTGACCAGGGTCTGGTCGATGTCCAGGGGAATCTTGCGGATCTTGCCCGCGGTGTAGGTGGACAACAGCAGCGCGGCGATCAGCAGGGCGGCTCCGAGCCCGATGATGCCGCACGCCGCGAGACGAACCATGCTTGCGCGGTTCACGCTGCCCTGGCCTCCTCGTAGGTGTCCCCGTTGCCGTCCCCGTTGAATTCGGTCTGACCCTAACAGCCGGAACCAAGCCGAACCGGGCACACTGGCTGCATGACACTGGCGCCGGGGCAGGTCGGCGGTACGCGGGGCTTCCTGCCGGCCGTCGAAGGCATGCGTGCCTGCGCGGCCATGGGCGTGGTGCTCACCCACGTGGCCTTCCAGACCGGCACCTCCGGCGGGGTGATCGGCCGGCTGCTGCACCGCTTCGACCTGGCCGTCGCGGTGTTCTTCGCGCTGTCGGGATTTCTGCTGTGGCGCGGCCACGCCGCCGCCGCCCGGGGCCTGCGGCACCGCCCGCCGACCGGTCACTACCTGCGCTCCCGGCTGGTACGGATCATGCCGGGCTACCTGGTGGCCGTGGTGGTCATCCTCACCCTGCTGCCCGAGGCCAACCATGCCAGCAGCACCGTCTGGCTGGCCAACCTGACCCTGACCCAGGTGTACGTTCCGCTGACCCTGACCGCCGGGCTGACCCAGATGTGGAGTCTGTCGGTGGAGGTGACGTTCTACCTGGCCTTGCCGATCCTGGCGCTGTTGGCCTACCGGCTGCCGGTCCGGGCCCGGGTGCCGGCCATCGCCGCCGTGGCGCTGGCCAGCCTGGGCTGGGGCCTGCTGCCGATCCACACCGCCGAGGGAGTGAACTTCCTGAACTGGCCGCCGGCCTACGCCTCCTGGTTCGCCGCCGGGATGCTGCTGGCCGAGTGGACCGTCAGCCCGGCCGAAAAAGGACGATTGGGCTGGCCGCACGCCCTGGCGCGCAACCGCGTGGCGATCACGTCGATCGCGGTGGTGGCCTACCTGATCTCCGCGTCGCCGCTGGCCGGCCCCAAGGACCTGGTGCCGGCGACGCTGACCCAGTTCGTCGTGCGCACCTCGATGGGGGCGATCGTGGCCTGGGCCCTGTTGGCCCCACTGGTGCTGGACCGCCCGGACACCCGGCATCGGGTTCTGGGCAGCCGGACGATGGTGACCCTTGGCCGGTGGTCCTACGGATTGTTCATCTGGCACCTGGCCGCCCTGGTGATGGTCTTTCCGATGGTGGGCAAGTTCATGTTCACCGGCAATCTGGTGGTCGTGTTCGTACTCACGACGGTGCTGGGGTTCGCGATGGCCGCGGTGAGCTATGCGCTGGTCGAGTCGCCGTGCCGGAATGCGTTGCGGCGCTGGGAGTACCGGCGCGGCAGCCGGGAGAGGACGGCGCCGCCGCCGTTGGACAGTTCGGTCACCGACACCCCGGAGCCGGCGGTCGCGCACTGAGCGCGAGTCGCGCTATGACTTCGTCGCGCACGGCGGTCCGGCGGGCTTTGCCGGCGTCGTCGCGAAGCGGGGTGTCGACGAACTCCACGCTGCGCGGCACCTTGTGGTCGGCCAGCCGCTCGGCGACGAACGCCCGGACGGCCGCCTCGTCCAGTGCGGCCTCACCGTGCACCAGGGCATGCGGCACCTGGCCCAGGTCGGCGTGCGGGACACCGACCACCAGGCAGGACAGCACCCCGGGGTGCTCGGCGAGGGTGTTCTCGATCTCGGCGGGGTAGACGTTGCGGCCGCCGACGGTGAACATGTCGACGCGGCGGTCGGCCAGATAGAGATAGCCGTCGGCGTCGAACCAGCCCAGATCGCCGAGCGAGTCCCAGCCGTCCCGGTTCCTGGCGGTGCTGCCGATGTACCGGTAGGTCGGCCGGCTGCCAGGCCTGGGGCGCATGTAGATCTCGCCGACCTCGCCGGGCGGACACTCGCGGCCCTCGTCGTCGAGGACCTTCATCTCCCCGGAGACCACCCGGCCCACCGACCCCCGGTGAGTCAGCCACTCGGTGCCGCTGATGAACGTCAGCGCCTGAAGTTCGGTGCCGCCGTAGAGTTCCCACACCACCTCCGGGCCGAGGATGTCGATCCACGACTCCTTGACCGCGGGCGGGCAGGGCGCGGCCAGATGCCACCACCGCCGGATCGAGGACAGGTCGTAGCGGTCCGGGCCGGCCCGGTAGACCGGCAGCAGCCGCTGCATGATGGTCGGCACGGTCGCCAGGTAGTTCACCCGGTGCTCGGTGATCAGCCGCAGGAACTCCTCCGGGTCGAACCGGCTCATCAGCACCAGATGCTGGCCGTTTGCCAGCGCGATGGTGGCCGAGGTGAAGCCGGTGTTGTGGCTCAGCGGGACCGGGACGAGTTGGGTGTCGGACGGTTCGCCGCCCATCATCGCCGCGACGACGCCGGCCTGGAAACGGCCGTCCCCGCCGGCTTCGATCAGCTTGGGCCGGCCGGTGCTGCCGCCCGACGCCATCGACTTCAGCGACGGTGAAACCGCCTCCGGCAGAGGCGAATCGGCGTACTCGTCACCAGGGTCGAAGTCGCTCGGAACCGATCGCACCTTCCCGCGGGGGTCGGGCCGGCCGACCAGCAGCGCACGCTCCCGCAGTTCGAGCAGGCCTTCGTACTCGGCGTCGGGCAGTCGCGCGGACAGCGGCTGCGGGATCGCCCCGAGCTTCCAGGTGGCCACCACCGCCTGCACCCACTCGATCGAGTTGGGCAGGGCCACCGTGACGTAGTCCCCCCGGCGCACACCGAGATCGGCGTACGCCCGGGCCAGCCGGTTGGTCGCCGATTCGAGTTGTCCGCGGGAGACGGTGCGCCCGCCGTGCGTGACGGCCGGGGCTTCGGGGTGCTGCGCCGCCAGTCTGCTGATCTGCGTTCCGATCGGCGCGACCTCGTCGCGCGCGCCCACTAGTAGGCGCCGCCGTGGCTGAAGACGTCCCGCGGGTTGTCCACCAGCATCGTGGTGATCTGTTCCTCGGTGACACCGCGCTGGCGCAGGGCCGGCAGCACGTCGTTGTGGATGTGCAGGTAGTGCCAGTTGGGCAGGACGACGGGCAGGGCGGCTTCGGGCAGCCAATCGATGTAGCACGACGCGTCGTGGGCCAGCACCATCTTCCCGGCGTGGCCGCGCTCGCACATCCGCGCCACGACGTCCACCCGGTCGTCGAAGGGCAGGATGTTGTCCAGTCCGAAGCGGTCCATCCCGAGGTAGGAACCGGCTGCGACGAGTTCCTCGAGATAGTCCAGGTCGGTGGTGTCGCCGCTGTGGCCGATGATCACCCGGCTCAGGTCCACCCCCTCCTCTGCGAAGACGCGCTGCTGTTCCAGGCCGCGCCGGGTGTGGGCGTGGGTGTGCGTGGTGATCGGCACCCCGGTGGCCCGGTGGGCCTGGGCGACCGCCCGCAGCACCCGCTCCACTCCGGCGGTAACGCCCGGTTCGTCGGTGGCGCATTTGAGGATCGCCGCCTTGACGCCGGTGCCGGCGATTCCCTCGGTGATGTCCCGGACGAACATGTCGACCATCGGCTCGGGGCCGTTGAGCACGGTGCCCGGGCCGGTGAAGTGGAAGTACAGCGGGACGTCGTTGTAGGTGTAGACGCCGGTTGCCGCCACGATGTTCAGATCGGTGCGCTCGGCGATCCGGGCGATGCGCGGGATGTAGCGGCCCAGGCCGATCACGGTGGGGTCGACGATGGTGTCCACGCCGATCGCCTTGAGCGCGTTGAGTTTGTCGACGGCGGTCTGCTCCCGCTCCTCGTCGTCGCCCCAGCCCTCCGGGTAGTTCGCGATGATCTCCGGGGAGAGCACGAACACGTGCTCGTGCATCAGGGTCACGCCGAGGTCGCCGGTCGGGATCGGGCCACGGACGGTTTCAACGGTCATACCCACGAACCCTACGGTGGCGCGGGCCCCTCCGGGTCCGGTCGTGGCCGCCGCGGAATCGGCAGCAGGGACGCCGCCAGCGCGCCCAGGCAGACCAGCGCCGGCAATTGCACCCACGGCGAATAGCCGATGTAGCCGTCCACCGATCGCCACGGGTAGCGGGATAGCAGCGCCCCGGCGACGATGATCCCGCCCGGGACGACTGCCAGCGCAAACCGATCGGCGTCCCGGTGCCGCCGGCGCAGCACCGCGGCGGCGGCCAGGGCGGCTCCGAACACGGCCAGGCCGCCCGCGCCGGCGATCAGCGCGCCCACGCCCAGCAGGCCGGCGACCCCCGGCGCGCCCGGCTGCCACGGGCCGGCGGGGGGATAGTCCGGCACCGGCCGGCGCGCCGGGACCAGAGCCATCACCAGCAGCAGGGGCAGCAGGGCAAGGCCGGTGGCCAGCCCGGCGCGGTAGGCGCCGTTGGAACCGAAGCTCAATGTGACCGCGCCCTGCTCACCGGCCGGCAGCACCCAGCCCTGCTGCCAGCCGTTGACGATCACCGGGGTCAGGTTCGCCCCCGCGGCGGACTGCGCGACCCAGCCCGGGTTCACGCTCTCGGGAACCACCAGCACCCGGCTCACCGGCGAGCGCGGCACGGTGATCCGACGCCGGTCGGGCTGCCAGCTGTCGATGCCGACCGGGGTGGTCGGCGCGGTGCTCAGCTTCCCCGCCAGCGGACCGGTCAGAGCGGCTCCGTCGGCGATGAAAGCCGGCCCCGCACTGATCAGCAGTTCCTGGCTTCCGGCAGGCATCCGGATCGGCGTCGTGTCGCAGGTCCGCGCCGGCACCGGCCGGCCGTGCAGCAGATCGTCGACCGTCGTCGAGACCGAGGTCTGCAGGAAGCGCCCGGAGACACCGACCACCGGGCCCTGTCCGCACGGGATCTCGATGCGCCGCTCGCGGTTAGACGCCGCGTCGGCCGCGTCGACCGGTGTGCCGTCCGGGCGCAGCGCGGCGACCTCGGCCAGCCCCGGTGGCTTGAGCTGGTCGAAGCCCAGTGCGGTCCGGTCGATGACGTCTTTCCAGTCCAGCAGGCTGATCCGGACGGTGTCGGTGACCCGTGGGTGCAACGGGATCTGCTGCTCGCCGTCGCCCAGCGGGCGGACCTGGGGGCCGTCGCCCAGATCGACGGCGATCAGTGTCGGATGGGTGGGCAGCGGCGACCCGCTCGGCGTGACCCGCAGCGCGGCCACCTCGGCCGGCCGTGGCAGCGTCACCGTGAGGGTCGGCGCGGCCTGATGCTGCGCGACGCCCTGCGGTGCGGTCCACGAGGTGCGCGGATCACCGTCGGTGGCCGCGTAGGCCGAGCCCTGCACGTCGATCAGGTCCGCATTGCCCTGCGACCTGGCGGTGCCCGGCTGGGCGATCAGATCCGCCAGCCGGGGTCCCTGCCGGGCGCGCACCCAGACCGTCGCGGACAGATCCATCGCCGTGGGCACGGTCAGCGTGCGGCTCAGCGTCACCGGTTCCTCGGGCGCCACCGCCATCGACGCCGCGCAGTGCACGCCGTCGGGGGAGTCGGCGCAGCCGTCACGGCCCAGCAGTTCGGAGCCCAGGTCCCATTCGGCCACCGGTGACCCGGCCGGCGGGGCAGGCACGACGACGGTGTGGCGCAGGTCGACCGGGTGGGCGAATCCCTCGGCGTCGTACTGGGTTACGGACAGATCGGTGATCCCGAACTGCACTCCCGACGAGCCGTCGTCGGTGCCCACCGCGGTGACGCGCACCCACGGCGTCTCCCCGTAGGGCAGCGCCACGGCCAGCGGCCTGCCCGGCAGGTCGAACGCTGTCGTCGTGGTGCCGTTGGCGGTGGAGACCTGAAGCCTGCGTACCTGCGCCCCGACCGCGGTGGCGCTCGGGGTGAGGTTCAGCACGGCGTTGGTCACCGGGCGGTCGAAGTCGATCTGCAGCCACTGGCCGATCGCCGGCTGCAGCGAATTGGACACCCACGCGGTGGCCGGGTCGTTGTCGATCGCGGCCAGCGGCCCACTGGCCGGTGAGACGTTGGGCAGGGTGGTGGCATCCGACGAGGAACTCGATGCGCTGAGCCGTCCGCCCGTCCAACGCCCCTGCACCACAGCGGTATCCGGAACCGGATAGTCGGGCACCCGGTTGTAGGTGTTGCGCCGGTCGCCGTCGGCGCGGATGGCCGAGGAGTGGTCGTCGACCCGCCCGTAGTCGGTCTCCCGATCGGTCGGAGTGTCGGTGACGATCACGCCCCGCCCGGCCGGAGCGGGCAGCCCGGCCCGCCGGGCGTCGGCGCTCAGCAGCATCGGTCCGAGCGGCGGCAGGGCGAGGAGCCGGCGACGTTCGTCGATGCGCAGCAACGACTCCGGGCCGCCGGCCACCCGGGTCATGTCGGTGACGCCCACCAGGTACGGGGCGCCGGGGTTACCGGCGGCGCCGGAGGGTTCCACCCGGTAGATCTCGATGGCCGGGAACCGCGGTCGCAGGCCGCTGTCGCTGATGAAGCCCTCCACCGTTCCCGCACCGACCTTCTCGCCGAACTCGGCGACCTTGCGCAGTCCCGGCGATCCGTCGATCGTGCGATGCACGAGCAGTGGCCGCGCCGACCGGGAGGTTTCCGGGTCGAGGTCGTTGCGCAGCACCACGAAGGAGATGCCCTGGCGCGCCAGGGTGTCGGCCAGGCCGGCCGAGGGCCGGCCGGCGGCGAACAGTCGCTGGACCGAGTCCAGTGCGCGGATGGTCTGTGGCGGGGTCAGCGGGATGGAATCCCTGACCCCCCAGGGGAATTCACCGAGCACCTGCAGGGGTTCGTCGTGGCTGTTGCCCCAGACCTGGTTGGCGAACGGAGCTCCCGGCGCGACCAGCACCCGGCCCGGTGCCGGGCCGGTGGCGTTGTTCTGCGCCAGCCAGTCCGAGGCCTGGTGCCAGTAGTCCGGGATGGCGCGGAAGGCTCCGGGCGGGGTGAGCCGGCCGGTCCAGGCCAGCGAGGTCGCCACCGCCAGCGCGGTGAGCACCACGACTCCCGCCGCCACCCGCCGATCGTCCTCGGGATGGGAGAACGCCCGGATCCACACCGGACGGGGGACGCTGCCGGGCAACGGGATCCGGCCCAGCAGATGCCCGACTCCGAGCGCGATCGGGATCCGGATGACCGGCTCGAGTTTGTGCACGTTGCGCAGCGGGGCTCCCGCCGCGTCCAGGAATTGCTGCACCGCGGCGGCGACCGGCGAGCCGAGCCCCCCGGAGTATCCGGCCGTCAGCAGCACCACCCCGGCCAGCAGCATGGTCACCAGCCGGCCCCGGGCCGGCATCGAGCGCAGCGTCAGACCGGCCAGTCCGCCGGCCGCCACGAGCGTGGTCGCCAGCACCATGGCCGGCTGGGTGACCAGCGAGGCCGCCGCCGTCGAGTTCGGCGCGACGAACGGGGTCCACCCCGAGGTGCCGCGCAACACCTCGGTGAGCGAATTCCACTGGGTGGTCACCCCGGAGGACTCGATGAAGTCCAGGAAGGGCGGGCTGATCCGGCCGAGCAGCACCAGCGCCCCGACCCACCACGCCACGGCGAGCCCGGTGGCCAGGGCCCACCACGCGGTGAACCGCCGCCACCGCCGCCCGGGCCGGTGGCATGCCCACCAGATCGCCGCGGGCAGGCACGCGGCCAGGCTGGCGACCGCGTTGACCGCCCCCATCAGCGCCAGGGCGATGCCCGCCCGCCCGGCCAGCACCCGCAGCGGCGTGCGGGTCCGGCCGTCGAGCGCCTGGATGACCGGAAGCAGCACCCACGGCGCCAGCATCATCGGCAGGGTCTCCGAGGAGATCGACCCCAGCGTCGTCAGCACCCGCGGCGAGAGCGCGAACGTCGCGGCCGCCACCAGCCGGGCCGGACGGGTTCCGACTCCGAGGGCCTCGGCCACCCGCAGCAGGCCCCAGAATCCGGCGGTGAGCAGCAGCGCCCACCACAGCCGCTGGGTCACCCAGCCGGGCAGCCCGGCGGCCTCGCCCAGCACGAAGAACGCGCCGTGCGGGAAAAGGTAGCCATAGGCCTGGTTCTGGGCCTGGCCGAACGGCAGGTCGCTGTTCCACAGGTTGGCGGCGCGGCCCAGGAAACGCAGCGGGTCATAGGTCAGGTCGAGCTTGGTGTCCGGGGCGATCATGCCCGGCGATTGCAGGAAGCACAGTGTCAGCGCGGTTGCGAAGACCGCGGCCAGCCAGCGCCGGGACAACGGAGCCGGCCGGCCGGCGGCTGGGGTGTCGGCGGCCGTGGGCTGTGGGGCGGTGATAGTGCTCAGGCTGGTCCCGACTGTCTCGCTTCTCACCCGGCGCGGCCCGCGCCGGGCATCGCCGTCCCGACTACCCGCGGTTGCCGTACTCGACGCGGTTGAGCACCGAGGCGGCCGGGTCGCCCGGTTGCAGCGGCGGCTTGTTGTCCTGCTGGATCATCAGGGTCGCTCCGAACACCGAGGCGGCGCCGAGCAGCAGACCCACCACGATGCTGGCGGCGGCGGGCACCAGGAAGCGGGTCATGGTCGGGCACTTTCTCGTCGGTGACGGTCTGCCGGGGTCAACCCCGCTGGTCAACCTAGCACGGGCGGTGCACGCCCCGACCCACTCCGTTTGACGCCGAGATGTTCGGCCGGAGATCCGGGGTGGCGGCAGCCCGGCTGCGGCGTTCATGACAGCATGGGCGGATGCCCACTCGCCTGTTCTCAGTCCGCACCGCGGCGGCGCTCGCGGCCGTACCGGTGCTCCTGGCCGGCTGCTCGACCACCGCGCAGCGCACCACCACCGCCGCACCCCCCAGCGAGGTCGGCGCCGCCGAATCGGCGACGGTCACGCCGCTCTCCGGCCCGCTCAGCCCCCCGGCCGCCCCGGCTCCGCCGGCCTGCGGCAGCGGCTCGGCCATGCTCGCGGCCATGTCCACCCGCGACAAGCTGGCCCAGCTGCTCATGGTGGGCGTCCGCAACGCGGCGGATGCACGCGCGGTGGTGGGCAACCACCACGTCGGCGGCATCATGATCGGCAGCTGGACCGATCTCTCGATGCTCACCGACGGCACCCTCAACGAGATCGCCAACGTCGCTCCGCTGCCGCTGGCGGTCAGTGTCGACGAGGAGGGCGGCCGGGTGTCTCGGCTGGCCTCCCTGATCGGTGCGCAGCCGCCGGCGCGCACCCTGGCCCAGACCCAGACCCCCGAGCAGGTCTATCAGCTGGCGCTGGGCCGGGGCCGCCAGATGCGCGGCCTGGGGATCACCATCGACTTCGCCCCCGTGGTCGACGTCTCCGACCAGGGCGCCAACACCGTGATCGGCGACCGGTCGTTCTCCAACGACCCGGCCACCGTCACCGCCTACGCCGGGGCCTACGCACGCGGCCTGCGTGACGCCGGGGTGCTCCCCGTGCTCAAGCACTTCCCCGGCCACGGCCACGGCTCCGGCGATTCACACACCGCCGGCGTGGTCATGACGCCGGCACTGGACCAGCTGATGACCAGCGACCTGGTTCCGTACCAGACGCTGACGACCCAGGCTCCGGTAGCGGTGATGATCGGTCACCTCGAGGTGCCCGGTCTGACCGGCAACACCCCGGCCAGCCTGAGCCCGGCCGCGGTGAACCTGCTGCGCAGCGGCGGCTACGGCGGCCCCGGATTCAACGGCCCGGTGTTCAGCGACGACCTGTCCAGCATGGCTGCGATCTCGTCGCGCTATGGCGTGGCCGAGGCGGTGCTGCGCACGCTGCAGGCGGGCGTGGATGTCGCGCTGTGGATCACCACCGATGAGGTTCCCGCCGTGCTCGACCGGCTGGAGAAGGCCGTCAGCGACGGTGAGTTGGCGATGGCCGGCGTGGAGGGCTCGATCCTGCGGATGGCCAAGGGCCCCAACGCCCGCTGCGGCGGGTAGGCGGCCTCTGCGATGGCGGCGGGTGGCACCAAGCGGCTGCCGCGCGCTGTGCGCGAGCAGCAGATGCTCGACGCCGCGGTGCAGATGTTCTCGGTCAACGGCTACCACGAGACATCGATGGACGCCATCGCCGCGCAGGCGCGGATCTCCAAACCGATGCTCTACCTCTACTACGGTTCCAAGGAGGAGTTGTTCGGCGCCTGCCTGAGCCGCGAGCTGTCCCGTTTCATCGAGGCGGTGCGGGCCGACATCGACCTGCGGCAGAGCCCGCACGAACTCCTCCGCCACACCATCTGGTCGGTGCTGACCTACATCGACGCCAACCGCGCCTCCTGGATCGTGCTCTACGCCCAGGCCACCAGTTCACAGGCCTTCGCGCACACCGTTCGGGAGGGACGCGAGAAGATCATCGACCTGGTCGCCAGGCTGCTCGAATCGGGGACCCGACATCCCCAGCCGGACAACGATTTCCACATGATGGCGGTGGCGCTGGTAGGTGCGGGCGAGGCCGTCGCGGACAGGGTGAGCGTCGGTGACGCCGATGTCAACGAAGCCGCGGAGCTACTGACCAAGCTGTTCTGGCGGGGTCTCAAGGGCGCACCGGCCGACAAGGACTCCGCCCCGGTGCGAACCAGTTAGAGTCCGCGCACGGTCGCGGTCAGGTATGGGTAGCCCTTGGCGATGCTGCGCAGCGCGATGTCCCACCCGCCCGGCTCCCGGTGAAGGTGGAGCCCGGCGCTGGCGGGCAGCACCACCGGCTTGCCGAACCTGACCGAATACCGCACCCGCTCGGGCAGCCGGCCCTCGAGGTTGGCCAGAACCGCTGCGGCGCTGAACATCCCGTGGGCGATCGGGCCCGGGAAGCCGAACAGCCGTGCTCCCAGCGAACTGGTGTGAATCGGGTTGCGGTCGCCGCTCACGGCGGCGTAGCGGCGGATCCGCCCGGGGGTGATCCGCAGGATCGCGTTGGGGGAGGGCAGTCTCGGCTGCGGGCCCGGGTCCGGTTTCGGCTCGCCGGAAAGGCTGGTCCGCTGCTGGTGCAGGAAGGTGGAGACCTGATGCCAGGCCGCTTCGTTGCCCACCGAGACATCGCTGACGAAGTCGAACAGCATCCCCTTGCGGTGCTCGCGGAGGTTCTCCGCACGGACCTTGACCGACAGCGTGTCGGTCACCGCGATCGGCCGGCGGGCGGTGATGTGGTTCTCCACGTGCACCGCGCCCATCGCCGGGAACGGGAAGTCGAATCCGGTGAGCAGCGACATCACCGACGGGAAGGTCAGCACGAAAGGATAGGTGAGCGGGACGTTCTCGCCGTAGCGCAAGCCGGTGGTCGCGGCGTAGGCGGCCACCCCGGCCCGGTCGATCGCCAGTGCGTCGACGGCGACCACCCGGCCGGGCAGGCGGTCGCCGCGCGGGACGAACGGGAGTGCGCCCACCGCGGCGCGGGCCATCGCCGTCAGACCGCCCGCCATCAGGCGCCCAGGATGGCTTGGCCGCACACCCGGATCACGTTGCCGGTCACGGCGTTGGAGGCGGGACTGGCGAAGTAGGCGATCGTCTCGGCGACGTCGACCGGCTCACCACCCTGGTAGAGCGAGTTCAGCCGCCGGCCCACCTCCCGGGTGGCCAGGGGGATCGCCGCCGTCATCGCGGTCTCGATGAAACCTGGCGCGACCGAGTTGATGGTGATCTCTTTGCTTGCCAGCGATGGCGCCAGTGCCTGGGTGATACCGATCATCCCTGCTTTCGTGGTGGCGTAGTTCGTCTGGCCCCGGTTGCCGGCGATACCGGCCATCGACGACAAGCCGATCACCCTGCCGCCCCGGCCGATACTTCCGTTCGCCACCAGGCCCTCGGTAAGACGAAGCGGCGCAACGAGATTGACCGCAATGACCGCATCCCATCTGGTGTCATCCATGTTGGCGAGCAGTTTGTCGCGGGTTATCCCGGCATTGTTGACCAGGATGTCGGCGCGGCCATGGTGGTGTTCGCGCAGATGGGCGGTTATCCGGTCGACGGCGTCGGCCGAGGTCACATCCAGTGCCAGGGCGGTGCCCCCCACCCGGGCCGCCGTCTCCTCGAGTGCCTGCGCCGAGCCCTCGACGTCGACCGCCACCACCCGGGCGCCGTCGCGGGCGAACACCTCGGCGATGGTGGCGCCGATGCCACGGGCCGCGCCGGTGACGATTCCGACCATTCCGGCCAGCGGCCTGTTCCAGTCCGCGGGGCGGTGCGAGTCGGCGGCGCCGACGTAGAACACCTGGCCGTCGACGTAGGCGGATCTGGCCGACAGGATGAAGCGCAGCGTGGACTCGCAGCCGGTGGCCGCGGGTTTGGCGTCGGGCGAGACGTATACCAGCGAAACGGTGGCGCCGCGGCGCAGTTCCTTGCCCAGTGAGCGGGTGAAGCCCTCCAGTGCCCGCTGACAGATGTGCTCGTCGGTGTCGGTCAGCCCGGCGGGGGTGGTTCCCAGAACGACCACCCGCGCGGACGGGCCCAGGTTGCGCAGCAGCGGCGTGAAGAACTCGTAGAGGCCGCGCAGCGCCTCCGGGCGGTCGATGCCGGTGGCGTCGAACACCAGACCGCCGAAGGTGTCCGCCCACCGCCCGCCGAGATTGTTGCCGACGATCTCGTAGTCGTCGGCGAGGGCGGCGCGCACCGGTTCGGCCAACCGCCCCTCGGCGTAGGACGGTGTGCCGATCAGCAGTGAACCGGCCAGCGGGGGATCTCCCGGCCGGTGGCGCCGCAGGGGCTCGGGTGCGGGCAGCCCGAGTTGTCTGGCGAGGAACGACCCCGGGGCGGAGTTGATCACCTGGGACAGAACGTCGGTGGCCACGATCGGGCGCCCTCCTTGAGATGTCGGTTCTTTCCGGGACGAACTTACTCCAGAGTAAGAACGCCCGGTACGATGGTCCCCGGCACCCCGCCCGGAGGTTCCCGATGGAGGTTTGACGTTGGCCGTTCCCACCCGGCGACGGGTCGCCGTGATCGGCGGAAACCGGATTCCGTTCGCGCGCTCCGACACCGCGTACGCGGAGGCGTCCAACCAGGACATGTTCACCGCCGCGCTCACCGGCCTGGTGGACCGTTTCGGACTGGACGGCGAGCGGCTCGGCGCGGTCATCGGCGGCGCCGTGCTCAAGCACAGCCGCGACTTCAACCTGATGCGCGAGTGCGTGCTGGGCACCGGGCTGTCGCCTTACACCCCGGCCTTCGATCTGCAGCAGGCCTGCGGCACCGGTCTGCAGTCGGCGATCGCCGCCGCCGACGGCATCGCGGCGGGCCGCTACGAGGCGGCAGCGGCCGGCGGGGTGGACACCACCTCCGATGCGCCGATCGGCCTGGGCGACAACCTGCGCCGGTCGCTGCTGGCGCTGCGCCGGTCGACGTCGAACCTGGAGCGGCTCAAGCTGGCCGGCAGGCTTCCCGCGTCGCTGGGGGTGGAGATCCCGGCCAACGGAGAGCCGCGGACCGGGCTGTCGATGGGCGAGCACGCCGCGATCACCGCCAAGCGGATGGGGATCAGGCGGGTGGACCAGGACCGGCTGGCCGCGGCCAGTCACCGCAACATGGCCGCGGCCTACGACCGCGGCTTCTTCGACGATCTGGTGACTCCGTTTCTGGGGCTGTACCGCGACAACAATCTGCGGCCGGATTCCACCGCGGAGAAACTGGCGAAGCTCAGACCGGTTTTCGGTGTGCGGGCCGGGGACGCGACGATGACCGCGGGCAACTCGACACCCCTGACCGACGGCGCCTCGGTGGCGCTGCTGTCCAGTGAGCAGTGGGCGCAGGCCCACTCGCTGACCCCGCTGGCCTATTTCACCGACTCCGAGACCGCCGCGGTGGACTACGTCAACGGCGAGGACGGGCTGCTGATGGCCCCGACCTACGCGGTGCCCAGGCTGCTGGCCCGCAATGGTCTGACGCTGCAGGATTTCGACTTCTACGAGATCCACGAGGCCTTCGCCTCGGTGGTGCTGTGCCATCTGCAGGCCTGGGAGTCCGAGGAGTACTGCAAGGAGCGCCTCGGCCTGGACAGTGCGCTGGGGGCGATCGACCCGGCCAGGCTGAACGTCAACGGCTCCTCGCTGGCCGCCGGGCACCCCTTCGCGGCGACCGGCGGACGCATCGTGGCCCAACTGGCCAAGCAGCTGGCCGAGAAGAAGGCCCAGACATCCCGGCCGGTGCGCGGCCTGATCTCGATCTGCGCCGCCGGCGGGCAGGGTGTCACCGCCATCCTGGAGGCGTGAACGGGTTTAGGCCCTGCTGTGGTCGGGTATCAGAACAGCGGGATGGCTCCGCGTCTCCGTCAGACCCCCGACCCGGCGGAGACGCGAGCCATCCTTTCCTTCACTTGTCGGCCAGCCCGGACTGCACCAGCGCGGCCTCGACGTAGCGCTGAACGGGCCGGGCCTCGAAGAAGCCGGTGTGACCGCCCCGGTACCAGCCGATGTCGGGCCGGCCCCAGTGCTCCCATAGCTGGATCACCTGCTGGCGGGGGTGCACGATCCGGTCGGCCACGCCCGCGTAGATGAACCGGCCCTGTGGCGGCACCTTCGGGGGCAGTGACAGCGGGGAGACCATCCGGCCGATCGGGCGGGCCAGTTCGATGGTCTGGCGGCGCGGGTCGTCGCGGGGCAGACCGGAGTGCCGCCCCAGCAACTCCACCAGATTCGACGGCGGCACTCCCAGGATCGCGCAGGTCAGATCGTCGTCCAGGCCGGCGACCAGGGCCGCGATGTAGCCGCCCAGGGAGATGCTGTTCAGCCCGATCCGCGCGCCGGGATGCTCGGAGCGGATCCAGGCGATCACCCGGCGGACGTCCCACACCGCCTGTGCGGTGCCGTGCACGTCGTCCATCACGTTCTCGCCCGGGAACACCGCACCCTTGGGCAGTCCCCGCGCGCGGGGGCCGTGCATCGGCAGCACCGGCAGGATGACGTTGAGACCGAAGTCCCGGTGCAGGTGCCAGGCCCGGAACAGGGTGAGGTCGAGTCCGGCGCGGCCCATCTCGGTGCCGTGGACGCAGACCAGCCACGGCCTGGGTGGCCCGTCCCCGCCGTCCTGGTGGCGCAGCATCACCGCGTACTCGCGCCGGTTGCCGGTGTAGCTCATCCAGCGCTCGGCCCCCGGCTCGCCCGGGTGCGGCGCGTAGCCGCTGTCGAACGTGATCCGCTCATGCGTGCGGTTGCGGTTGGTGAAGGAGCGGACCGACACCTGCGAGGGCTGCGGCGGTGCGGTGAAGAACTTCCGCGGCTTGTCCAGCCAGCCCTTCCTGCCGTAGAAGCCGACCGCCTCGCCGATCTCGCGGTTGATCTCGGCATAGGCGGCAGGGTCGCTCAGCGGCCGCCGCCAGAGCAGGCCGACCAGGACCAGTTCGTCGCGCAGGGCGTGGGTGGCCAGCGACAGGGTGGGCCGGGCCACCGGCAACTGGCCGCGGGTGCCGCCCAGGTAGGCGCTCCACGACCGCGCGTAGAAGCCGCCGGCCTTGGTGAAGGGCCCGACGATGTTGGCCAGCGGGTTTCGCGCGGGCGCCGGCCTCTCACTGCCCGAGGTGCGCTGCGGGGCGGTCACCGTGCCGACGGTAGCAAATGCGGGCCGGTAGGGAAGGGCCGTTGGTCATGAAGTTCGCGGCGGGCGTGGGCCGAGGACACGACCTTGGGCGCGCGAGAGGTGTTTTGCCTGTTGAGCGACGAAAATCTGACAGGTTCTGCCGGTTGCCGGTGCTTGTCATCTCGATGTCCGACCGATCCCGGGCGTCCGCCTGGGGATGCGGTTCTGGCTAATCGTTTTCAGACGCCGGTGGCCCCGGGACACCGGTCCCGGGGCCACCGCGTCGGACGTGTCTAGAAGGCGGCTTCGTCGAGCTCCATGATCTCGTTGTCGACCGCCTCGACCACCTGACGGGTGCTGGTGATCAGCGGCAGGAAGTTCTTCGCGAAGAACGACGCCGCCGCGATCTTGCCCTCGTAGAAGGACCGGTCCGCACCCGAGGCGCCCGCGTCCAGCGCGGCCATCGCGACCGCGGACTGACGCAGCAGCAACCAGCCCATCACCAGGTCGCCGACGCTCATCAGGAATCGCACCGAACCCAGGCCCACCTTGTAGATGCTCTTGGGATCCTCCTGAGCGGCCATCAGATAACCGGTCAGCGCGGCGGCCATGCCCTGGACGTCCTCCAGAGCCTTGGCCAGCAGGGCCCGCTCCTTCTTCAGCCGGCCGTTGCCCGACTCGTTCTTCACGAACTCCTCGATCTGGCCGGCCACGTGGGCCAGCGCCTGACCCTTGTCCCGGATGATCTTGCGGAAGAAGAAGTCCTGCGCCTGGATCGCCGTGGTGCCCTCGTAGAGCGAGTCGATCTTGGCGTCGCGGATGTACTGCTCGATCGGGTAGTCCTGCAGGAAGCCCGACCCGCCCAGGGTCTGCAGGCTCTCGGTGAGCTTGGCGTAGGCCTGCTCCGATCCCACGCCCTTGACGATCGGCAGCATCAGGTCGTTGACCTTGACCGCCAACTCGGGCTCCACGCCGTGCAGCGCCTTGGCGACGATCTCGTCCTGGTAGGTGGCGGTGAACAGGTAGAGCGCCCGCAACCCCTCGGCGTAGGCCTTCTGGGTCATCAGGCTGCGCCGGACATCCGGGTGATGGGTGATCGTGACGCGCGGTGCGGTCTTGTCCATCATCTGCGTCAGGTCAGCGCCCTGGACGCGTGCCTTGGCGTATTCCAGCGCGTTGAGGTAACCGGTCGACAGCGTGGCAATCGCCTTGGTGCCCACCATCATCCGGGCCTGTTCGATGACGTCGAACATCTGCGCGATGCCCTCGTGCACCTCACCGACCAGCCAGCCCTTGGCCGGGACGCCGTGCTGTCCGAAGGTCAGCTCGCAGGTGGCGGAGACCTTCAGGCCCATCTTGTGCTCGACGTTGGTGACGAAGACCCCGTTGCGCTCGCCCGGCTCGCCGGTCTGGAAATCGAACAGGTACTTGGGAACCATGAACAGCGACAGGCCCTTGGTGCCCGGTCCGGCGCCCTCGGGGCGCGCCAGCACCAGATGCATGATGTTCTCGAACAGGTCGTCGGAGTCGGCCGAGGTGATGAACCGCTTCACACCGTCGATGTGCCAGCTGCCGTCGTCCTGCCTGACCGCCTTGGTACGCCCGGCGCCCACGTCGGAACCGGCGTCGGGCTCGGTCAGCACCATGGTCGCGCCCCAGCCGCGCTCGGTGGCCAGCACGGCCCACTTCTTCTGTTCCTCGGTGCCGAGGTGGTGGAAGATCTGCGCGAAGCCCGCGCCGCCGCCGTACATCCACACCGCGGGGTTGGCGCCGAACACGTGCTCGTGCAGCGCCCACATCAGCGCCTTGGGCGCCGGCACGCCGCCGAGTTCCTCGAGCAGCCCGACCTTGTCCCAGCCGTTGTCGATGAAGGCCCGCACGGAGGTCTTGAACGACTCCGGCAGGGTCACCGTGTGGGTGGCCGGATCGAAGACCGGCGGGTTGCGGTCACCCTCGGTGAAGGAATCGGCGAGCGGGCCCTCGGACAGCCGGGCCATCTCGGTGAGCATCTCGGTTGCGGTGTCCACGTCAAGGTCGCTGAACGGACCCTCGCCGAAGGCTTTGTCCAGACCGAACACCTCGAAAAGGTTGAACACCTGGTCGCGCACATTGCTCTTGTAGTGGCCCACTGAATTCCTCCTCGTTGAGAACGCCACGTGGTGGTTGGTACTCGTCGGTTGGGTACTCGATGCAAGTTACCCACCAGTAACCTAAGTGTGACTATACCGGGCGCCGACCCAAACACAAAAGCAGTGTGAGCTAGTTCAAATCAGTGGACGCCCGGGTCTCGGCGACCGGTTCGCCACCGCCCGCCGGTTCCTCCGAATCGGGTAGCTGCGAGACCAGGTGGCCGGCGAGTTCCCCGATCGTCGGGTAGTCGAACACCGCCGTCGGGCTGATGTCGAACTTGCCGCCGAATTGAGTGAACAGCCGGTTGCGGAGTTCCACCGCCATCAGCGAGTCGGTGCCGAGGTCGAGGAATCTGCTGGTTGCGGCCGGAGGCTGGGCCAGTCGCAGGAAGCCCTGCACCTCGCGCTGCAGGAACTCGGCGATGAAGTCCACCCGCTGTGCCACCGGTATCTCCTGCAGCTTGCGGAGCAACTCGCTGTCACCGGAGGCGGCGGTGTCCCCGGTGGGCAACACCTGGTCCAGCAGCGGCGGGCGCATGCCTCCCAGCATCTTCGCGGTCCGCTGCCAGTTGGCCTGCAGGACCGTCGCCTGCGCCGTGCCGTGCCGGATGACCTCACCGAGAGCGGCCAGTGCCGCCGTCGGTTCCAGCGGCATCATGCCCTGGGCGGTGAGGTTGGCGACCGCCGCCTGCGAACTGGCCATGCCGCCGCGGCCCCACGGCCCGAAGTTGACCGCCGTCGCCGGCAGCCCGCGGGCTCGCCGGTGGGCGACCAGCCCGTCGAGCAGGGCGTTGGCGCACGCGTAGTTGGCCTGCGACGGCGAACCCAGAACCGCCGAGGCCGAGGAGTACAGGATGAAGAACTCCAGTTCGTCGTCCTGGGTCAGCCGATGCAGGTGGTGGGCGCCGAGAGCCTTGGGTCGCAGCGTGGTGCGGAACCGGTCCAGGTCCTGCTGCGGCAGCAGCGCGTCGTCGAGCACACCGGCCAGGTGCGCGACGCCGCCCAGCGGCGGCAGCTCCGCGCGGATCCGGCCCAGCAGTTCGGCGGCCTCGGCTTCGTCGCCGACGTCGGCGGCGAACACGTGCAGCCGGCAGTGGAACCGCTCGGAGATGGCGGCGATCGCGGCCTCGGTTTCGGGATCGGCCGCGCGGCGGCTGGTCAGAACGATGTCCCCGGCACCGAGTTGGGCCAGGTAGGCGGCGGTGTGCAGTCCCAGCGCCCCGAGGCCGCCGGTGATCAGGTAGCTCCGATCCGGCCGGGGCGCGAGCGGCTTGGGCATCTGCACCACGATCTTGCCGATGTGCCGCGCCTGTTGCATGCGGCGGAACGCGGCCCTGGCCTCGGTCAGCGGATAGACCTCGGCCGGAACCGCCGTCCACTCGCCCCTGGCCAAACCCTCCGAGAGTTCGACCATGAGCCGCTGGATGTGCTCGGGGTCGGTCATCATCGTCACGTCCAGGGCGACGATCTCGTAGTCGATGTCGGGGCGAACCGCCGCCATCTGCTCACGGGTCCAGATGTCGCGTTTGGCGATCTCGGCGAACCGGCCGCCCTTGGCCGTGGCCCGCACCGTCGCCTCGATGAAGCCCTCATTGGTCAGGCTGTTGAGGACCACGTCGACACCGGCGCCGTCGGTGTCCGCGAGTATCTGGTCCGCGAAATCCGTTGTGCGCGAGTCATAGACGTACTCGACTCCCATATCGCGCAGGGTGGCACGCTTGTGGGCGCTCGCAGTGGCGAAGACGGTTGCGCCGTGGTGGCGCGCCAACTGGATGGCGGCCATACCCACCCCGCCGCTGGCGGCGTGGATGAGCACACGATCGCCCGGCTGCAGCTGTGCCCAGTCGAAGGCGAGCCGGGCCGTCAGCGCGGCTGCCGGCAGTGTCGCCGCTCCCACCGGGTCGACACCGTGGGGCACCGGCGTGAGCAACGGCGCCGGAACATTGAGCCGGCTGGCGAACGCGCCCTGCATGGATCCGAAGACGCGCTGGCCGATCTCGAATCCGGTCACCTCCGGACCGATCTCGGTGACGACGCCGCACAGGTCGCCGCCGATCGGGCCGGGATCTCCGGGGTAGAGACCCAGCACGTTGAGCACGTCGCGGAAGTTCAGACCGGCCGCCTCGACCCGGACCTGGATCTCGTTCGGGGCGGGATGGGACACGACAGCCTCGGTCAGGCGCAGGTTGTCGATCGCGCCTCGCTCGGTCGGCGCCAGCACGTAGTCATCGGTGCGAGGCATCGGCAGGTGCCCGCTGCGGGCCCAGTGCAGCAGGCGAGGCACCAGGAACTTGCCCTGCCGGATGGCCAGTTCGGGTTCGACGACCGGGCTGCCCAGCGCTCCGGCAAGCCAGGCGGTGGCGTCCCGGGTGCCGTCGCAGTCCACCAACCGGCAGCGCAGGGTGGGCTGTTCGGCCATGGCGGTGCGACCGATTCCCCAGAGAGCGGCCTGCTCGGGATCGACCGGTTCGCCGGGCTCTGTCGCGACCGCGCGCTCGGTCACGATCCACAGCCCGCCGGCCAGATTGAGCTTGTCCGCCGCCAGTGCCGCGTGCACGGCGCCGAGCAGTGCGCCGATGTCGGACTCCAGCCGTGCCGTGAGTTCGCCGGTGGCCGGCTCGGCGCCCGGTCGGCCGGAGCCCCGCCAGACGATCCCGGTGACCGGTTCGCCCCGCCCGGCGGCGTCGGCGAAGGCCTGCTGCCAGGCGGCCTCGTCGCCGGCCGGGTCGACGGCCACCGCGCCGGGACAACGGGCCGAGACCGCGTCGAGTCCGGCCGGGTCGAATCCGGCGACCAGCCAGGTGCCGGTCGCGGACCCGGCTTCGGCCTCCGGCGCCGGGGTCTCGTGCCAGCCCAGCGTGTAGAGCAGTCGGGTGGTGTCGCCGCCGAGCCCGCGAAGCAGCGCTTCGCGGGGTGCGCGCTTGACCGTGAACTCGGTGATGCCGCCGAGCCGGCGGCCGTCCCGGTCGACGAAGTCGATGTCGAAGGCCTGCGTCTCGCCCTCGACGCTGCCGCCGTGCCAGCGGGCCCGGCAATAGAACCTCCGGGGCATCTGCTCGCGCAGTTCCACCTGCCCGTAGCGCAGGGGCAGGAACAGGTCGGCGACGCCGTGCTGGGCCGCGAGCAGCGCCGGGAAGGCCGGGAAGGCCACGCCGGTGCACAGGTCCAGCAGAACCGGGTGGATGGGCTCGCCGCCGAGGTGCTCGGCCAGTTCGTCGCCGACGGAGACGTCGCCGATCGCCTCGCCGTCGCCGACCCACAACGATTTCAGCGACGTCGACCAGGTCGGCCCCCAGGCGAGTTCCATCTCGTCGAAGGTTTCGAACAGCTGCTGCGGGCTGGTGCGGGTGAGCCGCTCGGTCACCTCGTCCACCGGTTCGGCTGCGGGTTCCGGCGAAGCCGTGTCGGCGCCGCCGAGCAGGGTGCCGTCGGAGTTCAGCGACCACTCGGCGTCGCGGACGCCGTAGGGACGGCTGTGCACCTGGAACTTCCAGCCGTCGCCTGCTTCGAGCGGCCGCATCGTGAGCTGAACTTCGCGGGATGCCTTCTCGGGCAGGATGATCGGCTCGTAGAAGAACACTTCCTTGACCCGGGCCGGGGCACCTGCCGCGGCCAGGGCCATCGCCGCGTAGGTGGCACCGGGTACGACCACCGTGCCGTAGATGACGTGATGTGCCAACCAGGGTTGGGTCCTGACCGACAGCACATTGGAGTAGACGGTGTCGCCTGACGCCAGATCCTTTGCGCTGCCGAGGATTCCGGACATCCGCACGCCGTCGGCGCCACCAACGGCGAGACCGGACGTCTTCGGCCAGTAACGCCGGCGCTGGAAGGGGTAGGTGGGCAGCTCGAGCCGCGGGTGCGAGGAGTGTTGCCGGGTGGAGAAGTCGGGACGATGTCCGCAGATGTACGCGGCGGCAAGCCCCTCGGTGATCTGGCGCTGCGCGTTGGACCCCTTGCGCAGTGACACGATGGCGGTCGGCGCCGCCGCGGACTCCGGCCAGGTCTGCAGCGCGGCCGCGGTGAGGATCGGCTGGGGCCCGATCTCCATCAGCACCGAGCAGCCCAACGCGGCGACGGTGCGCACGCTCTCGGTGAACTGCACCGGCTGACGGGAGTGCCGGCGCCAGTACTGCGCATTCAGCGGGGTGTCGGCCGTCAGGACCGCGCCGGTGCGGTTGCACACCAGCGGCAGGGTGGGTGCGGCGTAGGTGAACTGCTCGGCGAAGGACTCGAATTCGCCGAGCACCGGATCGAGCAGTTCGGAGTGGAAGGCGTGCGAGGTCTCCAGCCAGGTGCAGCGGGTTCCGTCCTGGCTGCAGGCCGCGACGATCTCCTCGAGGTCCTCGGCCGGTCCCGACAGCACCGTGTTGCGGCCGTTGTAGGCGCCGACGGAGACCCGCGGGAACTTCTCCGCGGAGTGCTCCACGTATTCCGGATCGGCGAACACCGCCACCATCCGGCCACCCGCCGGCAGGCTGCCGAACAACCGGCCGCGTTCGGCGATCAGGCGGGCCCCGTCCTCGAGGCTGAACACCCCCGCCACACACGCCGCCGCATATTGGCCCACGCTGTGTCCGAGTACCACGTCCGGCTCGATGCCCCAGGACTGCCACAACCGGGCCAGGCCCATCTCGACGGCGAATATCGCCGGCTGGGCGAAGGAGGTGTGCCGCAGCGTCTCGGCGGTCTCGCGGTCGCCGGAGAGCAGCACATCCAGCAGGGGGCGTGGCAGCATCGGGTCGACCGCCTGCGCGCAGCGGCGGACCGTTTCGGCGAAAACCGGTTCGCTGTCGAACAACTCGCGCGCCATGCCCGGGTACTGGCTGCCCTGGCCGGGGAAGAACCACGCGGTCGTCGGGGGGTCGCCGCACTCCCCGCGCACCACCCCCGGCCGAAGCCGGTTGGCCACCAGGTCGTCGAGAAGCATGCGGGCTTCGGCGGCGGAGTTGGCGACCACCGCGGCCCGGTGCTCGAAGTGGGACCGGCCGGTGCCGGCGGTGAAGCACACGTCGGAGATCGGGGCGTCCGGGTGGGCCTCCAGCCAGGCGGAGTACCGCTGCGCCAGCGCGGTCAGGCCCTGGGCGGACCGCGCCGACAGCGGCAGCAGGCTCCAGGGTTCGCGCGGAGACTCCGTCGCCGCGGCGTCGTCGGCGAGGTCCTCGGCGGTTTCGTCGGACGCCGCCTGCGGGGCCTCCTCGATGAGCACGTGGGCGTTGGTGCCGGTGAAGCCGAACGAACTGACCCCGGCCCGTCGCGGATGGCCCCCGGCGTTCCAGGGCGTCGGCTCCTCCACGACCCGAACCGGCAGCGACTCCCAGGGAATGTGCGGGTTGGGATTGCGGAAGTGCAGTGTCCGCGGGAGCAGGTCGTGCTGCAGCGACAGCACGACCTTGATCAGACCGGCGACCCCGGCGGCGGACTCCAGATGTCCGATGTTGGTCTTGGCCGTCCCCATCAGCAGCGGATGCTTCGGATCGCGCCCGGCGCCGTAGACCGCCGCGGCCGCCTGCACCTCGATCGGGTCGCCCAGTGGGGTGCCGGTGCCGTGCGCCTCGAGGTAGTCCACGTCCGCGCCGGTCAGGCCCGCCCGGGCCAGGGCCGCCGCGATGAGGCGCTGTTGCGCGCCGCCGTTGGGGACGGTCAGCCCGCTGGAGGCGCCGTCCTGGTTGACCGCGCTGCTGCGGATGACCGCGCAGATCCGGTCGCCGTCGCGCTGGGCGTCGGACAGCCGCTTGAGCACCAGCACGCCGCAACCCTCACCGCGGACGTATCCGTCGGCGGCGGCGTCGAAGGTCTTGCAGTGGCCGTCGGGCGCGAGCATCCGGGCCCGCGACGCCGCGACGACCGAAGCCGGGCTCAGCAGGACGTTGACGCCGCCGGCCAGGGCCATGTCGCAGTCGCCAGCGTGCAGGGCCTGGGCGGCCTGGTGCACGGCCACCAGCGACGAACTGCAGGCGGTGTCCATGGCCACCGCAGGCCCCTCCAGGCCGAGGGTGAAGGACACCCGCCCGGCGATGGCGTTCAGGGCGTTGCCGGTGATGAAGTGACCCTCGAGTTTGTCGACCGAGTCGCCGGACAGCAGGTGGGCGTATTCGTTGGCCCCGACCCCGACGAAGACGCCGGTCCGGCTGCCGCGCATCGACGCCGGCGCGTAGCCCGCCCGTTCCAAGCCCTCCCAAGCGATTTCGAGCATCAGCCGCTGCTGCGGATCCATCCACACGGCTTCGCGCGGGGAGATGCCGAAGAACTCCGGATCGAATCCGTCGACGCTGTCGAGGTATCCGCCGCTGCGGGTGTAGATCTTGCCCGGGGTCTGCTGATCGGGGTCGTAGAACTCCTCGACGTCGAAGCGGTCCTCGGGGATCTCGCTGATGGCGTCCACGCCCTCGGACAGCACCCGCCAGTACGCGTCCGGGTCGGGCGCCCCCGGGAAGCGGCATGCCACCGCGATGATGGCGACCGGCTCGTCGGCCGCGGCGGTCGCCAGCGACGCGGGCTGGACCGCAACTCTGAGCGCGGTCCGTTCGCTGAGGTTCAGCACTTCGCCGAGTAGGTAGTCGGCTACGTCGGTCAGCCGCGGGTAGTCCATCGCCAGAGTCGCCGGCAACTCCCTGCCGACGGACTGCTCGAGTCGGCGGCGCAGTTCGACGGCCATCAGGGAATCCATGCCGAGATCGAAGAACCCGGCTTCCTCGCGGATCTCCGCGGCGTCGATCCGGGTCACCTCCGCGACGGCGTCGCGGAGGAACTCCAGGACCAGTTTCTTGCGCTGCTGCACCGGAGCGGCGGTGAGTTGCTCGACCAGCGCGGTCCTGCCCGACGGACCCTGGGCGGCCGTCACCGTTCCCGGCGTCTCACGGGCGATCTCGTCCAGCAGCGCCCGGCGCCCGGCCTGGAGGTAGATCGGCAGGAACCGTGCCCAGTCGATCCGCGCCAGCACCGTCTGCGGCGTCCGCGCCGCGTTACCGGTGGAGTTGACGGCCAGGACGTCAGCCATCCCGGCCAGGGCGTCGGCGGGGGAGAGGGTGTGAACGCCGCGCAGATCCAACTGGGCTCGGGCATCGCCGTCGGCCATGCCCGAGTCGGCCGATACCGGTCCCAGGTTCACGCTCACAGCCGGGATGCCCTGCTCGCGCAGACGCCAGGTCAGGCCGTCGAGGAAGGCGTTGGCCGCGCTGTAGGCGCACTGGCCGTAGCTGCCCCACACCGAGGAGATCGACGACGTCGACAGGAAGAAGTCCAGATTCAGATCGGCGATCGCCTCACTGAGATACCAGGCGCCCCAGACCTTCCCGGAGAACACCCGATCCACCTCGGCGGTGTCCAGCGTGCCCAGTGGGGTGGTGCCGTTCTCGCCCGCGGCATGGACGATGCCTGCCAGCGGCGGCAGTTCGGCCTCGATGCCCGCCAGCACGCGGGCGACGTCGTGCGGGTCGGCGACGTCGGCCTCGATCACCATCACGGTGCAGCCGTGCTGCTCGCGCAGGGCGCCGATCTGTTGTTGTGCGGCGGCACCGGGCGCGCGCCGGCTTGTCAGCACCAGATTCCGCGCGCCGTGCGTGGCCAGGTGCCCGGCGACCTCAAGTCCGAGGGAGCCGAGCCCGCCGGTCACCAGATATGTTGCGTCGGAACGCAATTGCAGCTGATCAGGCTTCGCCTGGTCGGTGCGGCGCAGTAAGCGCGGAACATAGAACGCGTGCTCGCGCAGGGCGATCTGGTCTTCGCCCGCCGTGGTGGTCGCGACCTGTCTGACGAGCCGTGACCACTCGTCCTCGCTGCCGCAAAGGTCGGCGAGTCCACCCCAGACCTGCGGGTACTCCAGGGCGGCGGCGCGACAGAAGCCCCACAGGATGCTCTGCTGGGGTGATACGTGGTCGGTCTCGCTGACCCGCTGCGCTCCGCGCGTCACCACCCACACCGATCCCGGCAACTCGGCGGCCGCCGCGGCGCGGAACAGCCGCTGCGTCCCGCCCAGGATGCGGTGCTGCATACGCAGCAGCGACCGCATCGACGGTGCGCCGTCGCACTCGAGGGCTGCGACGTGCAGGACGCGCAGGGCCGGTTCGTCCTGCACGGCTTCGCGTAGTTCGGCGACCAGTCGCTGCTCGTCGGCGTCGGTGATCGGCAGTCCCAGGACGCGATGCCGGTGTCCGCCCGCTGTGAGCGCCTCGACCACGGGCTTGAGCACGGCGCCGTCGTCACCGATGAGTAGCCATGCTGCTCCGTCGCCGACTTCGGCGGCAGGTGTGCTCGCGGACTTCTCCCAGCGGATTTCGTAGCGGATGTCCGCTATGGACTGCGCGCTGCGTTGCCGGTTATGTTGCGCAGCAAGCCGTTTGAGCACTTCGGCGGGTGTCTGTGTGCCGTCCGTAGCGCCGAGTAGCGTGGCGAGTTCCTCAAAGCGGCCGTCTTCGAGAAGCTGGATGGCCTCGGTGCGTGCGGCCGTCTCAGGGGCAGGGGAGTGGGCGGCGGTGACCGTCTTGTCCTTGAACCAGTACTGGCGGTGCTCGAAGGGATAGGTCGGCAGGTCGACCTTGTGCGCGGATCCCTGCGCGAGCGCGCCGAAGTCCGGCAGGTGGCCGGCGGCGTAGGCGCCGGCCAGAGCCTCGGTGATCTGGCGGTGGTCGGCTCCGCTCTTGCGCAGCGACGCGATCGCCTTCGGTGCGCCCGCCGGGTCGGGCCATGCGCGCAGGGCGGCGGCGGTGAGGATCGGCTGGGGGCCGACCTCGAGCAGCAGGGCGCAGCCGAGTTCGGCCAGTGTCGCCACGCCCTTGGCGAACTGGACCGGTTGGCGGGAATGCCGGCGCCAGTAGGAGCCGTCGAGTCTGGCGTTGCGCCCGAGGGCCTCGCCGGTCCGGTTGCACACCAGAATCCGCTGGGGCGAGCCGAATTCGAAGCGGTTCGCATACGACTCGAACTCGTCGAGAGCGGGATCCAGCAGGGCCGAGTGGAAGGCGTGGCTGGTGTCCAGCCAGTCGCAGCGAACCCCGTCGGCGGCCAGTCTGGCGACCGCCTGCTCGAGGTCGGCTCCCGGACCGGACAGCACGGTATTGGCGCCGTTGTAGGCCGCGACCGACAGGCTGGGGAAATCGTCGGTGAGACGCTCGACGCGGTCCGCGTCGGCGAAGATCGCCGACATCCGGCCGCCCGCGGGCAGTCCGCCGAAAAGCCGGCCGCGTTCGGCCAGCAGGCGGGCGCCGTCCTCGAGGCCGAAAACGCCCGCGACGCAGGCGGCCGCGTACTGCCCGACGCTGTGCCCGAGTACGACGTCGGGTTCGAAGCCCCACGACTGCCAGAGCCGGGCCAAGCCCATCTCCACCGCGAAGATCGCGGGCTGGGCGTAGCTGGTCTGCTGCAGGGTCGCCGCGCCGTCGGCGTCGAAGATGACGTCGAGAAGGGGTTTGCCGAGCACGCCGGCGACCGCCTCGGCGCAGCGGGTCATGGTCTCGGCGAACACCGGTTCGGTGTCGAACAACTCCCGGGCCATGCCGGCGTACTGACTGCCCTGCCCGGGGAACAGCCAGGCGGTCTTCGGCGGATCGGCGCTGTCGCCGCGCACCAGACCCGGGGCCGGCCGCCCGTCCGCCAGCGCTGCGAGCAGTTCGCGTGCGGACTCCAGCGAGTTGACCACGCACGCCGCGCGGTGCTCGAGGTGCGCCCGCCCGGTCCCGGCGGTCAGGCAGACGTCTGCCAGCGTGGCGTCCGGGTTCTCCAGCAACCGGCTGCGGTAGTTCTCCGCGGTCTGAACCAATGCGTCCGGGGTGCGCGCGGACAACGGAAGCACCGCGTAGCGGCGGGCGTCTGCGGGCTCCTCCGCCACCACCGCGGTAGCCTGCGGCGCCTCCTCGATGATGACGTGGGCATTGGTGCCGGTGAATCCGAACGAACTGACCCCGGCGATGCGCGGCCGCCCGGTGCGCTCCCAGGCGGTCGCCTCGTCCACCACCCGGACCGGGATCCGGTCCCACGGGATGTGCGGCGACGGGGTGCGGAAATTGAGGTGCCTGGGCAGTTCGGAGTGCTCGAGCGCCAGAACCACCTTGAGCACGCCGGCCACGCCGGCGGCGGCCTCCAGGTGGCCGATGTTGGTCTTGGCCGAACCGATCAGCAGCGGATGTCCCGCGTCGCGGTCCCGGCCGAGCGCGGCGGCCGCGGCCTGGACCTCGATGGGGTCGCCCAGCGACGTGCCGGTGCCGTGCGCCTCGAGGTAGTCGATATCGGCGGGGGCCAGTCCGGCGGACTCCAGCGCCTCGGTGATGACCCGCTGCTGGGCCACACCATTCGGCACGGTCAGGCCGCCGGACGCGCCGTCCTGGTTGACCGCACTGCCGCGGATGACGGCCCTGATCCGGTCGCCGTCGCGGATCGCGTCCTCGAGGCGCTTGATCGCGATGACGCCGCAGCCTTCGCCACGCACATACCCGTCGGCGGCCGCGTCGAAGGTCTTGCACCGGCCATCGGGCGCGAGCATCCGCGACTGCGAGAACGCGATCATGGTGGCCGGGGTCAGCAGAACGTTCGCCCCGCCGGCCAGGGCCAGGTCGCACTCGCCCAGCCGCAGGGCCTGGCAGGCCTGATGAATGGCCACCAGAGATGAGCTGCATGCGGTGTCGACGCTGACGGCGGGACCCTGCAGGCCGAGCCGGTAGCTGATCCGGCCGGCCCCGGCCGCCCCCGAGGTGCCGATCGCCAGGTAGGCCTCGAGCTCGGGATAGGTCAGGACGTCGGAGGCCATGCCGAGGTAGTCATGGGTGGCCAGACCGACGAAGACGCCGGTGCGGCTGTTGGCCAGGCTCGTCGGTGAGATACCTGCGTGCTCGACCGCCCGCCAGGCGGCCTCCATGAGCAGCCGGTGCTGGGGGTCGATCCACTTGGCCTCGCGGGCCGAAACCCCGAAGAACGGGGCGTCGAACCCGGTGACGTCGTCGACGAAGCCCGCGCGGCGGGTGACGACTTTGCCGGGAGCGGCCGGATCCGGGTCGAAGAACTCGTCGGCATCCCAACGGTCGGGCGGTACCTCAGAGACCGCGTCGCGGCCGTCGTGCAGCAACTCCCAGTACTGGTCGGCGTCCGCGGCGCCGGGCAGGCGGGCCGCGTAGCCGATGATCGCGAAGCGGGGCTCCTGCTCCGCCGGACGGTCGGTCATTGACATGAGGTTGTTCAGCTCCCCGCCTAGGCCGGTGAAGTTCGATGCCACGCGGGAGACAACGTCAACTCCGGAAACGGCCATGTTCCGGCCATGGCCCAGCCACGGCCGGCTCCATCTCCCAGCGGCCAGTATGGCATGGGCGTTGCTGAACGGACGGGTCGGCTGTTCGGCCGCCCCCGGCCGGGGAGCCCCCGGGCCTGACCGGGCAGTTAGGCCTCCAACTGCTCTCCGCCCTGCGCTGGTCTGCCGGACGCACCGGCGACCGCCTTCGCCGGGGGGTTATGTTGGTTTCGCCGGCGCGGCGGCCAGCCGGCGGCCGCGGGATCACTAGCAGGGAGCCGAATTGCAGATCGGGAAAATTACGATCGGCACAATTGACGACTGGGCGCCGAGTCCTGGTGCGTTGATTTCCTGGCACCCGACCGCCGCCGCCATGGCCAAGGCCGGGCAGGCCCCCGTCAGCGAAGTGCCGGTCAGCTTCATGCAGGGGCAGCACATCCGGGGTGTCTACCATCAGGGGGCCGCCGGCCTCGACTACTCGCGCCAGATCATTGCCACCTGTGAAGTGCCTGGTCAGTGCGATATTGACGCCATGAATCATGCCATCAACGCCTACCTGCGCCGGCACGACACCTACCGCAGCTGGTTCGAGTACGACGGCGACGGCGACATCGTCCGGCGCACGATCGCCGATCCAGAGGACATCGAATTCGAACCCGTCGACAACGGCCAGATGAGCGCCGAGGACGCGCGCAAACATATTGTCGGCATCCCCAGTCCGATGGAGTGGGGCTGCTTCTCGTTCGGAATCGTGCAGAGCAGCGATCATTTCGACTTCTACGCCAGTATCGACCACGTCCACGGCGACGCCGCCCTGATCGGGATCACCATGCTCGAGGCGCACGGGATGTACTCGTCGCTGATGCTGACCGGGCAGCCGATAGAACTTCCGGACGCGGGCAGTTTCGATGATTTCTGCCTGCAGGAGCGTGAGTACACCTCGAGTCTGACCGTCGATTCACCGGAGGTTCGCGCCTGGATCGAGTTTGCCGAGAACAACCACGGCACCCTGCCGGAGTTTCCGCTGCCGCTGGGCAACGCGCAGGAACCGACTGTCGCCGACATGGTCGGCGAGATGCTGTTGGACGCCGAGCAGACCGACCGGTTCGAAGCGGCCTGCACAGCGGCGGGGGTGCGCTTCGTCGGCGGCCTGTTCGCCTGCGCCGCCATGGTGGAGCACGAACTGACCGGGGCGGCCACCTATTTCGGGCTCACCCCGAGGGACACCCGCAGGACCTCGGACAACTTCACCACCCAGGGCTGGTTCACCGGACTGATCCCGATCACCGTCCCGATCGCGGCGACATCCTTCGCCGAGGCCGCCTGGACGGCCCAGGCGTCCTTCGACTCCAACCTGAATCTGGCGAGGGTTCCCTACTACCGGGTGCTGGAGCTGGCCCCCTGGCTGGAAAAGCCGCGCCCGAACTTCCCGGTCTGGAACTTCCTGCACGGCGGTGCCGCGCCGCTCAACGCCGTCATCGCCGCGGCCGACATGGGCTACTCGAACAACATCGGCATCTACTCCGACGGGCGATTCAGCTATCAGCTGACGATCTACGTCTTCCGGTACGAGGCCGGCACCGCGATGTCGGTGCTGTACCCCGACAACCCGATCGCCCGGAAATCGGTCGCCCGTTACATCGCGACGATGAAGTCGGTGTGCGAGCAGGTGGCCGACACGGGTCACTGGGGGCGCTTTGGCTAGGTGCGCCCGGAGGTCCGCGTGCGACGTCTAGCCGGTTTCGTCGTGCGGTGGCCCTTCGCGGTCATTGCGCTCTGGGTCGCGTTGGCGGTAGCGCTGCCGTTGTCGCTGCCGAACCTCAACGACATGGCCCAGAAGCATCCGCTGGCCATGCTCCCGGGTAACGCGCCGTCCAGCGTCGCCGCCCGGGAGATGACCGATGCGTTCGCCGAGGCGGGCACCGACGACCTGCTGCTGGTCGTCATGACCAACGAGCGCGGTCTGGGCCCGACCGACGAGGCCACCTACCGGAAACTGGTGGAGGCGCTGCGCCGGGATCCGCGCGACCTGGTGATGGTGCAGGACTTCATCGCGACGCCGGCCCTGCGCTCCTTCATGACCAGCAAGGACGGCAAGTCCTGGGTGCTTCCCCTGGGTCTGTCGGGAGCACTGGGCACGCCGGATTCCTACGCCGCATTCACCCGGGTGGCCGACATCGTCGAGCAGAACACGTCGGGCAGCGCACTGGAGGTGCACCTGGCCGGTCCGGCGGCCACCGTCGCCGACCTCACCGTCGCCGGTGAGCGGGACCGGCGGCCGATCGAGATCGCGATCGCCGTTCTCGTGCTTGCGGTGCTGCTGGTGGTGTATCGCAATCCGATCGCGATGCTGCTGCCCCTGATCGGCATCGGCGCCTCGCTGGTGATCGCGCAGTCCGCCGTCGCCGGCCTGTCCGACGCCACCGGTCTGGGCGTGTCGAACCAGGCCATCATTCTGCTCAGCGCGATGATCGCCGGCGCCGGAACCGATTACGCCGTGTTCCTGATCAGCCGCTACCACGACTACGTGCGCCGCGGCGAGGCCTCCGACGACGCGGTGCGAGACGCCCTGGCATCGGTGGGAAAGGTGATCGCCGCATCCGCCGCCACCATCGGGATCACCTTCCTGGCGATCAGCTTCGCCAAGATGGGGGTGTTCTCCACCGTCGGGGTGTCCTCGGCGATCGGCGTCGCGGTGGCGTTCCTGGCCGCTCTGACGCTGCTGCCGGCCATCCTGACCGTCGTCGGGCGGCGGGGCTGGATCAAGCCGCGCCGCGAGTTGACCACCCGGTTCTGGCGGCGCTCGGGGATACGCATCGTGCGCCGGCCGCGCACCCATCTGGCGGCCGGTGTCCTGATTCTGGCCCTGCTGGCCGGCTACGCGGTATCCGGCCGGTACAACTACGACGACCGCAAGGCGGTGTCACCGTCGGCGCCCAGTTCGGCCGGCTACGCGGCGCTGGAACGTCATTTCGACCTCAATCAGTTCGTGCCCTCCTACGTGCTGATCCGTTCGCCGCACAACCTGCGCACGCCGCGCAGTCTGGCGGACCTGGAGCAGATGGCCGAACGCATCAGCCAACTGCCCGACGTCGCCCAGGTCAGCGGTATCACCCGTCCGATGGGGCAGGTGCCGCCGGAGTTCCGGGCCACCTATCAGGCCGGCCTGGTCGGCGGTCGGCTCAGCGACGGCTCGGCGATGATCACCGCGAACATGGACGACCTCAATCGGCTGTCCTCCGGCGCCGACACGTTGGCCATCGGCCTGGGCGACGTGCGCGGTCAGGTCAGTGAACTGGCGGCCAACGTCCAGGGGATGGTCGATGCGTTCGACGCCCTGAAGTTCCGCTACGACGGCGACACGCTGGTCAGGAACGTCGAAGTCGCGGCGAAGCTGGTCGCCGCGGTCAACGAGCTCGGTCTGTCGATGGGCGTCAGCTACTCCAGGGCCAGGGATCTGCTCGGTTGGGTCGGCCCGGTCCTGATGGCTCTGCACGGCAACGTGGTCTGTGACCTGAACCCCTCCTGTGCCGAGACCCGCGGTCACTTCCAGAGCCTGGTGGACGCACGCAACAACGGGACCATCGACAGGATCAACGACCTGGCGCGTCAGCTGGCCTCGATGCAGGACGACCAGTCGCTGACGACAACGCTGACCCGGTTGAAGGATGCCCTGGCCAGTGTGAAGACGGTGATGCGCTCCATGGGCCTGGACACCCCCGACGAATCGCAGAGCACCCTGACCGGGTTCCGCGAACAAGCCGACCGCGCCGCCAGCGGGAGCCGGGAGGTGGCGGCCGGCGTGGATCGGGTGGTCGATCAGATCGAGGTGATGCGAAGCGGACTCGACCAGGCCGCCGCGTTCCTGCTGTCGATGAAGACGCAGGCCGCGGCGCCGTCGATGGCCGGCTTCAACATTCCCCCCGAGGTTCTCGACCTCGAGCAGTTCAAGGCGGCGTCGAAGATGTTCATCTCACCCGACGGGCGCTCGGCGCGGTATCTGGTGTTCACCAGACTCGACCCGCTCAGTTCCGCGGCGATGGATCAGGTCAACACCATCGCCGAGACCGCCCGTGCCGCCCAGCCGAACACCACCCTTGCCGACGCCTCGATAACCATGGGCGGCTATCCGGTCGCGCTTCGCGACACCCGCGACTACTACCGCGGTGACATCCGGTTCATCGTCGCGGCCACCATCATCATCGTGCTGCTGACGCTGATTCTGCTGCTGCGGGCGATCGTCGCGCCGCTGTACCTCGTCGGGTCGGTGGTCATCTCCTACTTCGCGGCGCTGGGGATCGGCGTGCTGACGTTCCGGTACGGATTCGGCGAGCAGTTGCACTGGACCGTGCCGCCGCTGGCTTTCGTGGTGCTGGTCGCCGTGGGCGCCGACTACAACCTGCTGTTCGCCTCGCGACTGCGCGACGAGTCTCCGGCCGGAACCCGCTACGGCATCATCCGGACGCTGTCGTCGACCGGAGGCGTCATCACCGCCGCCGGGTTGATCTTCGCCGCGTCCATGTGGGGTCTGCTGTTCTCCAGCATTGGTACGGTGGTCCAAGGCGGCTTCGTCATCGGTGCCGGGATCCTGCTGGACACCTTCCTGGTGCGGACCGTCCTGGTGCCTGCCCTGGCCACGCTGCTGGGACGGGCGAACTGGTGGCCGTCACGACTGACATCGCACGGGAGCGTTCGAGTATGAAGACGCTGATCACCGCAGTGGCCATCGGCCTGGCAGCCTCGGTGGGCCCCCTGGCCGCGAGCGGCGTCGCCAGTGCCGACGACACTTCGACGGACGTTTCGCCGGTGGGGGTTTCGGAGCAGGGCACCGCCACCACGCTGGAAGGCACACCGCCGCGGGGGTACGGGCTCGGCGGTGCCCATGTGGCCGGGATTCCGTACGACGAGTACATCCGCATGACGGGTGCGCAGTGGTTCCCCGGTCTGCAGCGCCAGAAGATCGACTACTGGGCCGGCCAGGTCCAGGGCCACACCCTGGAACGGCTCTTCCCGGGCATCGATCAGGCGTTTCCGGGCTACGGACTGGACGGCCCGAGCATCGGCGAATCGGTCGACCAGGGCGCAGGCAACGTCATCGCGACGGTGAACGCCGACGGTCCCGGCACGGTGTTCGGTCTGTCGGAGGGGGCGATGGTGGTCAATGCCGTACAGGCCCGCCTGGCCGCCGACCCCAACGCTCCGCCGCCCGACCGGCTCACCTTTGCGGTGTTCGGGGATCCGATCGGTCAGCACGCTTTCGGCGAGGGGTGGCTCCGGCAGAACTTCCCGGTGGGCGGTTTTGTCCCGTCGATGGATTTCGTCATCCCCCCGCCGGTCGAAAGTCAGTACGACACATACTCTTTCGTCTCCGCCTACGACAGCATCGCCGACTGGCCGGACCGGACGGACAACTGGATGGCGCTGGCGAATTCGATCGTCGGTCTGGCGACCGGCCACACCGCCGTGGCCTTCACCAACCCGCGCAACGTTCCGGCCCGGAACATCCGGACCACCGTCAACTCCCGGGGCGGCAAAAAGACCACCTTCATGATCCCCGAACAGCATCTGCCGCTGGTGATGCCGTTCAAGTACGCCGGGGTCGACGAGCACACGCTGAACAGACTCGATGCGGTCCTCCAGCCGATGATCGACTCCGGGTACTCCCGTAACGACGATCCGGCTACCGCACCGATCACGGTGGATCCGGTCAACGGCTACGACCCCGCAGAGGTGACCGCGCCGGCCACCACCGCGACCTACGGAGAGCAGGTCGGCACCGATCCGCTGTCCCAGATGCTGGCGTTGCTGAGCAGTTTCGGCTCCGGGCAGGGGTAGACCCGCTCATACCGTGAGCAGACCCGCGGCCAGCAGCACCCCGCCCACCACCGCCAGCAGCGCCGCCACCTCCTGTCGCCGCCGCGCCCGCACCCAGCCGTTCAGAGCGGTCATGACCGCCCGGGTGCGCTCCGGGGCGACCAGGTAGGCCAGCAGAGGGATCTCGACGAACGCGAAGGCCACCACGGTGAACACCAGCAGTGCGGTAAAGCGGGTGGCGGTGGTGATGTCCGCGGTGGCGATCACGGCCAGAGCGGCCAGGTAGTCCGCCGACGGCAGCGCAATCCCCAGTCCGGCCACTCCGGCGACCCACGGCGACTGGCCCGCCATCAGCCCGGTCAGCCAGGCCGGCGGGGTACGCGGCCGTCCGGTGGTGAGGGCCAGCCACCCGGCCGCCAGCAGGGCCGCCACCCCAAGGACGATCTGGACCGTCGGCGCGCTGCCCCGCGCGGAGTCCGGCAACCGTGACCCCACGACCCCCAGCACCACCGCCCCCACCGTCAGGCCCATCAGAAAGCCCCCGCACAGGAAGGCGGCCAGTTGGAGCTGCGGGCGCGGGCGGTTGAGCATCAGCACCGTCATCCCGATGCGAAACGGCTCCAGGCTCACTGCCACAGCCATCACCAGGAGGGTGATCCACATCGGGGCGTCGGCTACGCGTCCAGCCGCACGAACCGCCCCTGCCGGTGCTGCTCGACGCAGGCCGACCGGCGGATCTTGCCGCTGGTGGTGGTCGGGATCGACCCGGGTTCCACCAGCACGATATCGGAGACCTGCAGACCGTGCGCACGTGAAACCGCTGCGATGACATCGGTTTTCACCGTCTCGAGCTCGTCGCGATCGTCGCGTCTCTTCAGTTCGATGATGGTGACGAGTTTCTCGGTCTGCTCGTCGGATACCGCGATCGCCGCCACCCGCCCGCGGGTTATCTGCTGCACAGTCGCTTCGATGTCCTCGGAGTAGTGGTTACGCCCGCGGACGATCAGCATGTCCTTGATCCGCCCGACGATGAACAACTCCCCCTCGGAGATGAAGCCCCGGTCCCCGGTGCGCAGCCAGTCCGCCTCGGGCGTGCCGTCGACGAGGGTGGCGCCGAACGCCGACCCGGTCTGCTCGGGTTTGCGCCAGTAACCGGCCGAGACGTTCTCGCCATGGGTCCAGATCTCGCCCACGGTCCCGGCCGGGCATTCCCGGCAGGTGTCGGGGTCGACGATCCTCAGCAACGGCGAAGCCGGTAGGCCGTACCGCAGCAACGGCGCGCCGCCGGGGGTGCGCACCGCGGGTCCCTCGGTGAGTTGTTCGGCGTCGAACTCGACGACGTCGGGTGCACGGCCGCCGGCGCCGCTGGCCACGTAGACCGTCGCCTCGGCCAGTCCGTATGAGGGCAGTACCATCTCGGGACGGAAGCCGACGGCGGAGAATCGCTCGTTGAACCGGACCAGGGTGGACGGGTGGATGCGTTCGGCGCCGTTGATGATGCCGATGACGCCCCCGAGATCGAGACCCGCCATCTCCTCGTCGGTGGTGCGGCGGGCGGTGAGGTCGAAGGCGAAGTTCGGCGCCGCCGAGAAGGACAACTCGTGGCGGGACAGGGCCTGCACCCACCTCGCCGGGCGCGCCAGGAACGCCAGCGGACTCATCAGGTCGCCCACCCGGCCGGCGAGGATCGGCGCCGCGATTCCCAGCATCAGCCCCATGTCGTGATAGAACGGCAGCCACGAGACGAGCCGCGACCCCGGCGGCAGCATCCCGCCGTGCTCTGACATGTAGTCGGGTATGAGTTGCTCGAAGTTCGCATAGAGGTTCCGGTGCGAGATCATCACCCCGGCCGGCAGCCTCGTCGACCCTGAGGTGTACTGAAGGTAGGCGATGTCGGGACCCGGAGGAATCTCCTGCTCGACCGCCTGGTCGCAGTCCAGGTCCATGGTGTCCACGGCCAGAACCGCGATCACCGCGGCGCCGTCGTCGACGTACTGCGCGGCGAGGTCGAAGACCGCGGTGGTGGTCAGCACCACCGTCGGCGAGGTGTCGGTCACCACGGCACTGACCCGCTCGTCGTGGGAGCCGGGAACCGGAACCGCCAGTGGCACCGCGATGAACCCGGCCTGCATGGCCCCCAGGAAGGCGACGATGAAGGGCAGGCCCTGCGGCGCCAGGATCAGGGCCCGGTCACCGGGTGAGCCGTGCCGGCTCATCTCGTGGGCGACGTTGAGGGTCCGGCGATACAGCTGCGACCAGGTCAGGCTCTCGGCGACGCCGTCCCAGTCGTGGTCGTAGTCGGTGAACGTGAAAGCGAGGTCGTCCGGGGTCTGCGCAGCGCGTTCACGCAGCACAGACAGGATCGAGACGCTCGCCATGGCCCTCAGGCTACTCAACGGCCGATCAGCGGTGTCCGGCGTGTGAAGATAGTTGAGCTATGGGCGACACGGAGTTGACCCCCGCCGCACTCCGCGAGGCGTTCAGTCACTTCCCCTCGGGTGTGATCGCGGTCGCCGCCGAGTCGGCCGGAGAGCGGCTGGGCCTGGCCGCGAGCACGTTCGTACCCGTCTCGCTGGAGCCGCCGCTGGTGTCGTTCTGTGTGCGGAACTCCTCGGAGACCTGGCCCAGGCTGCAGAGTCTGCCGGTGCTGGGGATCAGCGTGCTCGCCGAGCAGCAGCACGAGGCGGTGCGCGCGCTGGCCGGTCGGTCCGGTGACCGGTTCGCCGGCCTGGAGACGGTGACCTCTCCGGCCGGTGCGGTGTTTGTCAAGCACACCTGCGTGTGGCTGGAGAGCGCGGTGGAACGGCTGGTACCCGCGGGGGACCACACGATCGTCATCCTGCGAGTCAGGGACATCACGGTGAACCGGGAGGTTGCGCCGATCGTGTTCCACCGCAGCGGCTTTCGCTCCGCCGAAGGAACTGCAGCCCGGCGAGTACCGGATGGCACAGATGGACGTGGAGCGCTCCCAGGAGTTCCGCAAGTGCATCGAATGCTTCCTGTGCCAGAACGTCTGCCACACCATCCGGGACCACGAGGAGA
>NZ_JBJTJF010000178.1:0-8128 GCF_046095365.1 Mycobacterium sp. | reverse complement strand
GTTTTCGGGCCGCTCCGTTATTGCGCGAGGGGGTTCCCCCATGGGCCGCGGCCGGGCTAAGGCAAAGCAGACCAAGGTTGCCCGAGAGCTGAAATACAGTTCTCCGCAAACCGACTTCGAGCGGCTCCGACAAGAGCTGAGTGCGGGTGAGGGCCCCGCCGGCACCTCGAGCAACGGATTCGACGACTCCTACGACGACGAGGACGAGTGGCGGCGCTGATCGCCGGAGCGCCCTAGAACCGCGGGTGCTGACCCACCAGTTTCGCCCGGGGGCCGTCGCTGCCTCTCGTCGGAGCCTTGCCGACGCTGCCGAGCACCCAGCAGTCCAGATGCCGCGCGGTCAGCACCGCCAGGGCCCGGTCGGTGTCCTCCGGCGCGACCAGCGCGACCATGCCGACGCCCATGTTGAAGGTCTTCTCCATCTCCGCGCGCTCGACCCGGCCACGCTGGGCGATGAGCCCGAACACCGGCGCCGGGGTCCAGCTTCCGCGGTCGAGGTCGGCGACCAGACCGTGCGGGATGACCCGTTCGAGGTTCCCGGCCAGGCCGCCGCCGGTGACGTGGCAGAAAGTCCGGACCTGGGTCTCGGCCGCCAGCGCCAGGCAGTCCCTGGCATAGATCCGGGTCGGCTCGAGCAGTTCCTCGCCAAGGCTGCGACCGAACTCCTCGACGTGCCCGGACAGGCTCATCCGGTCGATCTCCAGCAGGACCTTGCGCGCCAGCGAGTAGCCGTTGGAATGCAGCCCGGAGGACCCCATCGCGATGACCACGTCACCGGGCCGGACCCGGTCCGGCCCGAGCAGGTCGTCGGCCTCGACCACGCCGACGCCGGTGGCGGAGATGTCGTAGTGGTCCGGCTCCATCAGCCCGGGATGCTCGGCGGTCTCCCCGCCCAGCAGCGCACAGCCGGCGATCACGCAGCCCTCGGCGATCCCGGAGACGATCGCGCTGATCCGTTCCGGGACGGTGCGCCCGACGGCGATGTAGTCCTGCAGGAACAACGGCTCGGCGCCGCAGACCACCAGGTCGTCGACGACCATCGCCACCAGGTCGAGCCCGACGGTGTGGTGGACGTCCATCGCCTGGGCGACGGCGAGCTTGGTGCCGACGCCGTCGGTGGAGGAGGCCAGGATCGGTTCCCGGTAGCCGCCGCGCAGCGCGAACAAACCGGCGAACCCGCCGAGGCCGCCGCGAACCTCGGGTCTGGTGGCCCGACTGGCCAGCGGCTTGAGGAGTTCGACGGCCCGGTCCCCGGCTTCGATGTCGACCCCGGCGGACGCGTAGGAGACGCGGGAACCCGCTCCCCCGCGCTCATTCCCGGACGACTCGACAGACATCGGCGATAAGGCTACTCGTCGCCGGCCGTGCTCAGCGTCGGCGACCGCTCGACTCGATCAACCAGTTCCGCAGCCAGGGCGAAAGCCGAGGTCGCCGCCGGTGAGGGGGCGTTGCGGACGTGGGCGACGCCGCCGTCCCGGGAGATGACGAAGTCGTCGACCAGCGAGCCGTCCCGCCCGACCGCCTGGGCGCGCACCCCGGCGTGGGAACTGCCGTCGAGGTCGGCCACCGACAGCGCCGGCATGTAGCGGGAGGCCGCCGCCACGAACGCCCGTCTGCTGGCGGCCATCCGGACCTCGTCGATGCCCACCCGCCAGTATCGCCGCGCCACCCGCCAGGTGCCCGGCCACGTCAGCGACTCCCAGGTGTCCCGGCCGTTGATCCGGCGCAGCAGGTAGCCGTCCCGCGCGGCCACCATCATCGCGGTCGGGCCCAGTGTGGCGTGACCGTCGATGTGCTTGGTGATGTGCACGCCCAGGAAGGGAAGCTCCGGGTTGGGAACCGGGTAGATCATGCCGTTGAGCCTGGGCGCGGTCGCCTTGAGACCGAGGTAGGCGCCGCGGAACGGCACGATCTGCGGGTCGCGAGCGGCTCCGGCGCGGCGGGCGAGCCGGTCGGCCCACAGACCGGCGCAGGCGATCACCGAGCGGGCGGTCAACGGCCCGTGCGCGGTGTTGACCACGGCCGGATCGCCCGGGTCGATCGACGTGACGGCCGTGCCGAATCGCACGCCGACGCCGCCGGCCTCGAGGTCGCCGACCAGTGCCCGCGCGACGGCCCCGTAGTCGACGATCCCGGTATTGGGTGCGTGGAGTGCCTGCAGCCCAACGGCATTGGGTTCGATGTCGCGGATCTCGCCGCCGCCGATCCGACGCAGCCCCGGAACGGAATTGGCGATGCCGCGGGCCTCGAGATCATTGAGGCGGGGCAGTTCCCCGGGTTCCAGGGCGACGATCAGCTTGCCGCAGCGCTGATAGGGAATGTTCCTGTCCTCGCAGTACTGGTACATCAGCCGCGCGCCCTCGACGCACAGCCTGGCCTTCATCGAACCGGGCTGGTAGTAGATCCCGCCGTGGATGACCCCGGAGTTGCGGCCGGTCTGGTGGCTCGCCGGCCCGCTCTCCTTCTCCAGCACCACGACACGGTCCGCCGGACGCCGGGAGATCCACTCCCGGGCCACGGCCAGTCCGACGATTCCGGCGCCGACCACCACCAGGTCGTGTGTGTCTCGAGCCACCGGTTCAGCCTACGTAACGGGCCAGCCAGTCGTTCAGTGGCGCCCCCGCCCGAAGCGTCGTCACCACCCGGTCCCTGGCTTTCGGGGTTCCCAGCCAGGCACCGACGGGCCAGCTCTTCATCATCGCAATGCCCTTGTGCCGCAACAGATCAATGCGGGGGTGGTCTTTGGAAACGCCCCGCGGTGCGGTCTTGAGCACGTCGTGGGCCATGGTCTGGTAGCCGCCGGCGTGCAGCGCCGCCACGATCGCGGCAAGCTCGGCGCCGGACTTGTCCCGGGTGACGGCGGTGCGGTAGCGCTGCAGCGCCGCCGCGTCGGGCATGTACAGCCCGCCGCCCGCGGACAGGCCGTCGGCGGAGAAGGACACGTATGCCTGGCCCGGGCCCTGGCCGAGAGTCGCCGCACAGGTGGTCTTGTAGGGCGCCTTGTCGGCACTGAACCGCACATCCCGGTAGGGACGGAACAGTTTCCCGGGACCGAACTCACCGGCCAGGTCGGCCAGCAGCTGCTCCATCGGGGCCCGCACGCACTCGTCGTAGACGGCTTTGTGCCGCTGCCAGTAGACCTTGGAGTTGTCGGCCTGCAGACCCTCGTAGAACTCGACCGCCTCGACCGGCCACCCTGTGAACGCCATGACCTGATTGTCACCTGCCGTCGTGGGTGATGCGACCGTCCATCATCGTCAGCACCACCGGCACCGCGTGGATCTCCTGCGGGTCGACCCGGAACAGGTCGGCGCCCAGGACGGTGAGATCGGCGGCCTTGCCGGCGGTGAGCGATCCGGTGCGTTGCTCCATCCGCAGCTGGTAGGCGCCGTTGACGGTGTAGCCGCGCAGCGCGTCGTGCAGACCGATGCGCTGTCGTGCCACCAGGGGCAGGTCGTCGGGATAGCCGGGTCGCTTGCGGGTGAGCAGAGCCTCGATCTGGATCAGCGGCGGGATCTCGGGGATGTCCACTCCGGGGATGTCGCTGCCGTAGGTCACCACCGCCCCCGAGCGCACCAGGTCGCCGTAGGGGAAGAGTCGCTCCTCCACCCGTTCGGCGCCCAGCATGCCGGTGTAGATGTCGCGGTACTGACCGTTGTAGTCGGTACCCCACAACGGTGTGCAGTTGGCGATGATGCCCATCGCCGCGTAGCGGGGTATGTCGGTGGGATCGAGCATCGAGTTGTGCGCCACCACATGACGGCGGCCCTCCCGGCCCCGGCGGCGCAGCACCTTCTCGTAGGCGTCGAGCACGACCCGCGCCGAGCCGTCCCCGTCGATGTGGATGTGCATGTCGAATCCGGCGGCCTGCACCGCCTCGATCTGTGCCTCGATGTGCTCGGGCGGGAACGTCATGGTGCCGAGGTCATCGGCGGCGTGCCCGCAGCACGGGGAGAGCAGCAGCGCCCCGCCGCTCATGAAGGTGCCGTCGGCCCACATCTTGCAGGTGTTGACCTGGACGTGATCGGAGCGCACCTCGGCGTGCCAGACCTTCAAGTCCTCGACGATGGCCGCCGGATCGTCGTTGGGAGTGCGGGTCCAGTACGACCCGGCCACCCGCAGCGGCAGGTGACCCGACTGGTCCTGAGCCACCAGGTCGTCGTAGATCCAGCGCGCGTCGGCGCTGGCGGGTCCCGCTGCGGCGCCGGCCTCGAAGTAGGCCGTCATACCCCACGACGGGGCGGGCTGCAGCGTCAGCTCCTGCACCGCGCGAATGTTCGCAGCCGAGAACAGGTCCTGGGCGATGATGATCGGCATGTAGGACGCCGCTTCGACGGCATGCCCGGTCGGGGTTCCGTCGGAATCGCGCACCCAGTACTGCGCTCCCGGGTCGGGGTCGGGGGTGTCGGGCCCGATGCCCGCCGCACGCATCGCCGTGGTGTTGAACCATATGTCGTGGGCGTCGGCGGAGAACAGGTACATCGGCCGGTCGCCGGTGATCTCGTCGAGCCACTCCCGTCGCGGCGAGCGCTCCTCGAAGGAGTCCGGCATCCAACCGTGGCCCCGTAGCGGCGCGCCGGCGGGCTGGACCGCCACCCAGTCGCGGACCGCCGCCAGCACCGCGTCGCGTCCGACGATGCCCGAAAGGTTGACTCCGAGCTTGCTGACGGCCATGGAGGCCAGGTGGTTGTGCGCGTCGATGAAACCGGGCAGGCACATCCGGCCGTCGAGGTCGATCAGTTCGGTTGCGGCGTCGGTGAAGTCGTCCGCGCCGTCGCGGGTGCCGACATGAACCAGATCGCTGCCGCGAACCACGACGGCCTGCGCCCAGGGCTGCGCGGGGTCGCCCGTCCAGATCGGGCCGCCGCTGAGAAGATAGGAGTTCACCACAACTGCACCGTAACCCTGTGCCACGCTGACCGACATGAGAGCACAGCACGTGGGTCTCACCGTCGCCGCTTTGCTTCTGGCGGGTGCGCCGCCGGTATCGGCGACCCCGTCGTCCGGGGTTTCCGTGGAGACGCTGTCCACGAACGTCGTCGACGGCGTGGAATACACCGTCACCCGCATCACCGTCGCCCCAGGCGGCGGCACCGGCTGGCACTACCACCCCGGTGATGTCTTCGGCTTCATCAGCGAGGGCACCATGACGCACTTCGACGGCCGTTGCGCCGTCGATGCGGTGTACGGCACCGGTGCGCCGGTCAAGGAGGGCGTCGGCCCGGCCTTCGTCCACAACGGCCGCAACGAGACGCCCCTGCCCCTGGTGATGGAGGTGGTCTACATCAACCCGGTGGGCGCACCCAAGTCGGTGGAGGTGCCCGCGCCGGCGGCCTGCCCGGTTTCCTGACGGGCCTGTGACGGCGGGCGCCCAGCGGCTGCGCCGCCGGCCCGCAGCGGGTTGAATGAGGGTCGACGATCGGAGGATTGCGTGGGGGCTGAGCAGCTTCGCTGCCTGGTGACAGGAGCGACCGGCTACATCGGTGGGCGCCTGGTTCCCAGGCTTCTGGAGAGCGGTTTCGCGGTGCGGGCGCTGGCCCGCAATCCCGACAAGCTCGCCGGTGTGCCCTGGCGCGACCGCATCGAGGTCGCCAGGGGCGACCTCGGCGATGCCGCCTCGCTGGAGGCCGCGTTCACCGACGTCGACATCGTGTACTACCTGGTGCATTCGATGGGCTTCGAAAAAGACTTCGCCGCCGAGGAGCGGCGCGCCGCCCAGAACGTGGTCAACGCCGCCCGCAAGGCGGGGGTGCGCCGGATCATCTACCTCAGCGGCCTGCACCCGGCGGGCACCGAACTGTCCACGCATCTGCAGTCCCGCACCACCGTCGGGGAGATCCTCATCGCCTCGGGCATCGAGACGGTCGTGCTGCAGGCCGGAGTGGTCGTCGGCTCCGGATCGGCGTCCTTCGAGATGGTCCGCCACCTCACCGACCGGTTGCCGGTGATGACCACACCGAAGTGGGTGCACAACAAGATCCAGCCGATCGCGATTCGCGACGTGCTCTACTACCTCGTCGCCGCTGCCACCTGCCCGGTGCCCAAATCGCGGGAATGGGACATCGGCGGTCCTGATGTCCTCGAGTACGGCGACATGATGCAGATCTACGCCCAGGTCGCCGGACTGCGGCCACGACGCATCCTGGTGCTACCCGTGCTCACTCCGCGCATCGCCTCGCTGTGGGTGGGGCTGGTCACCCCGATCCCGCCCGGGCTGGCCCGGCCGCTGGTGGAGTCGCTGCACTGCGACGCGGTGATGGACAACCACGACATCGACACGATCATCCCTCCCCCGGAGGGCGGTCTGACCCCCTACAAGAAGTCGGTCTCGCTGGCGCTGGCCCGCATCGCCCGCGGGGAGGTCGAGACCACCTGGAACACCGGCACCGCCGCGCAACTGCCCAACGACCCGGAGTGGGCCGGCGAGGTGGTCTACACCGACACCCGCTCGCGACACACCTCGGCGAGTCCGGAGAAACTCTGGAAGGCCGTCGAGAGCAGCCTGCCCGACCATTGGCAGGTCGAGGAACGCGAGCCCGGGCTGCTCAAGCTCCGCTCGGCCCGGCGGGGGCCCGGTGACCGCTGGCTGGAGATGCGCGTCACCCCGGAGGGCGGCGGAAGTCGCTACGAGCAGCGGGCCATCTTCTACCCGCGCGGACTGCTGGGCCGGGCGTACTGGTACGCCGGCCGGCCGTTGCAGGCGGTGGTGCTCGACCGGCGGGTGAAGAAGGTGACCTCGGCGGTCAGCTGAGCGCGCCGACGCCCGCGTCAGGGCCGGCTGAGCGCGGAGACGTTGTCGTTGTCCGCCTGGACCGCGGCGAGCATGTTCTCCACCACGTTCTTGCCCAGCGCGGTGGCCGTCGGCAACTCGATCGGGTACTCACCGTCGAAGCAGGCGCAGCACAGCCGGCTGGCGGGTTGTTCGGTGGCGGCGACCATGCCGTGCTGGGAGATGTAGCCGAGGGTGTCGGCCCCGATGGCCTGGCGCACCGACTCCAGCATCTCCGCGTCGTCGGTCTGATTGCCCGGCGCGTTGGCGATCAACTCGGCCGGGGTTGCGAAGTCGATACCGTAGAAGCACGGCCACTTCACCGGCGGTGAGGCGATGCGGACGTGGACCTCCACCGCGCCGGCCTCGCGCAGCATGCGGATCAGCGCGCGCTGGGTGTTGCCCCGCACGATCGAGTCGTCGACCACGATCAGCCGCTTGCCGCGGATGACCTCTTTGAGTGGATTGAGCTTGAGCCGGATGCCGAGTTGCCGGATGGTCTGCGACGGCTGGATGAAGGTGCGCCCCACATAGGCGTTCTTCATCAGACCCTGCCCGAACGGGATGCCGGACTCCTGGGCGTAGCCGACCGCCGCCGGGGTCCCGGATTCCGGCACACCGATCACCAGATCGGCTTCGACCGGCTTCTCCCGGGCCAGCCGCCGGCCGATGTCCACCCGGGCACCGTGCACCGAGCGGCCCGCGATCACGCTGTCCGGCCGGGCGAGGTAGACGTATTCGAAGACGCAGCCCTTCGGGGTGGGCGGCGCGAACCGCGTCGAGCGCACGCCGTCGGCATCGATGGCCAGCAGTTCGCCCGGTTCGATGTCGCGGACGAACGAGGCGCCGACGATGTCCAGCGCCGCGGTCTCCGACGCCACCACCCAGCCGCGGTCCAGCCGGCCCAGGGACAGCGGGCGAACTCCGAACGGGTCACGCGCGGCGTACAGGGTGGTCTCGTCCATGAACACCAGGCAGAAGGCGCCGCGCACGGTCGGCAGCAGTTCAAGAGCGGCCTGCTCGACGCTGGAGTCGGCCGCGCCGCCGGCCAGCAGTGCGCCGAGGATGTCGGAGTCGGTGGTGGCCGCACCGGGTGCGTTGTGGTTGATCAGCCCGGCCTTGCGGGCCCGGGCGGCCAGTTCGGTGGTGTTGACCAGATTGCCGTTGTGCCCCAGCGCCACCCCGGTGCCGGCGGCGGTGTTGCGAAAGACCGGCTGGGCGTTCTCCCAGGTGGTCGACCCCGTGGTCGAGTAGCGGCAGTGCCCGATGGCGACGTGGCCGGGCATGGCGCCCAGGGTCTGCTCGTCGAAGACCTGACTGACCAGGCCGAGGTCCTTGAACACCAGCACCTGCGATCCG
>NZ_JBJTJF010000177.1:0-11289 GCF_046095365.1 Mycobacterium sp. | reverse complement strand
GGCGTCGGGAGCCAGGCCGATGATGTCGCGGATGATCTTCAGCCGGGTGGGGAAGGGGCCCTCCAGTCCGCACAGCATCGCGTCGGCGTCACCGCGCAGCACGGCGATGGCGGCGATCGCTGTGGTGGATGTGCGCACGATGCTGCGCGCCGCGTCGGGGGTGATGCCCTTTCGTCCGGCCACCTCCTGCAGCGTGTCGACATAGTCCCGGTAGCGGTCGTCGTCGAGCGGATTGACCAACTCGAAGTCCTCGCCGGCCCGAATCTGCATGCCCAGGCGGGTGATTCGTCGTTCGATCACGCTGGGCCGGCCGATGAGGATCGGCTTAGCGGTCTCTTCCTCGAGGATCGCCGAAGTCGCCCGCAGTACCCGGTCGTCCTCGCCGTCGGCGAAGATCACCCGCTTCGGGTCCGACTTCGCGTCGGCGAAGACGGGTTTCATGATGAATCCGGAACGGAAGACGAAGCCGTTGAGTGTCTGCTCGTAGGCGTCCCAGTCGGTGATCGGCTTCTGCGCCACTCCGGTTTCCATCGCGGCCTTGGCGACGGCCGGAGCGATCCGCAGGATCAGCCGTGGGTCGAAGGGTGCGGGGATAAGCGACGTCGGCCCGAACAGCGGAGCCCTTCCGCCGTAGGCGGAGGCGACGATGTCCGAGGGCATCTCGCGGGCCAGTTCGGCGATGGCCTCCACGGCCGCCAGTTTCATGGGCTCGTTGATGGCGGTGGCGTGTACGTCCAGTGCGCCGCGGAAGATATAAGGGAAGCACAGAACATTGTTGACCTGGTTGGGGTAGTCCGAACGTCCGGTGCAGATCATCGCGTCCTGCCGCGCGGCCAGCGCGTCGGGCGGCGAGATCTCCGGGTTCGGGTTGGCCAGCGCGAGGATCAACGGCTTGTCGGCCATGCGCCCCACCATCTCCGGGGCGAGCACGCCTCCCACCGACAGCCCGAGGAAGACGTCGGCCCCGTCGATGATCTCCGCGAGGGTGCGCGCCGGGGTGTCCTGGGCGTAGACCTCTTTCCAGCGGTCCATCTGGGCGGCGCGGCCGGTGTAGACCACCCCTTCGATGTCGCTGACCCAGATGTTTGACCGCTGGGCGCCGAGACTGCACAGCAGATTCAGACAGGCCAGTGCCGCGGCGCCGGCCCCGGAGACGACGATCTTGACTTCGGAGATGTTCTTGCCGGCCAACTCCAGGCCGTTGCGCACCGCCGCTGCGACGATGATGGCCGTTCCGTGCTGGTCGTCGTGGAAGACCGGGATGCGCATGCGGTCGCGCAGTTGCGACTCGATCTCGAAACAGTCCGGGCCCTTGATGTCCTCGAGGTTGATCCCGCCGAAGGTGGGCTCCAGTGCGGCTACGGTGTCGACGAATTTGGCGATGTCCTTCTGGTCGACCTCGATGTCGAAGACGTCGATGCCGGCGAACTTCTTGAATAGCACCGCCTTGCCCTCCATGACGGGCTTGGAGGCCAGCGGTCCGATATCACCGAGTCCGAGAACCGCGGTCCCGTTGGAGATCACGCCGACCAGGTTCTGCCGCGCGGTCACGGTGGCCGCTTCGGCGGGGTTCTCCACGATGACGTCGCAGGCCGCCGCCACGCCGGGGGAGTAGGCCAGTGCGAGGTCGCGCTGGTTGCCCAGCGGCTTGGTCGCCTGGATCTCGAGTTTCCCCGGCGTGGGCTGGCGGTGATAGGTCAGCGCGCCCGAGCGCAGTTCGTCGGACATCTTGGACGTGGCCACTGGTCGCTCCCTCGGGGTTGCCGCACGGCTGGACCCCTAATTGTGGGCGAACGGGCCCGATCGGAACGCTCAGGACGGCGACGTCACCGCAACTTTTCAGGAACGGGCTTTGCGGGTGTCGATGAACGACTTGACGCACAGCGCGACGAAGATCAGGCAGAGCACGGCGAAGCCGGCCTGAACGCCCACCGCCACCGGGCGCTGCAGCGGCTCACCGGAGAGCAGGGCGGGTAGCTTGCCCAGGCTGCGCGCGGTCCCGAAAAAACCGAGTAACCCGATCAGCGCGGCGAGATGGCCGCCCTGTTTGAGGTTCTTCAACGCGAAGGCGCCCGCGCCGGCCAACAAGACACCGAAGATCGCGGGTATCAGCGCGGTCGGGGACTGCGATCCGGTCAGCAGATAGGCCCCCACCCCAAGCAGGACGAAGATGGCCGAGAAGATGAAGATCACTCGAGGCATGTTCATGGACAGGACACTACGCGCCGGCCGCTGGCGGGGACGTTGCGCGGTCCGCGGCGCGCCGGAACCTCCGCTCAGATCGAGCAGGACATGTCGCTGCCGCAGCACAGCGGCGACTTGATCTTGCCGTCCCCGTTGGGGCACTCGGCGATCCGGACGCTGGCGCCGTCGGCCAGGGTCAGTGAACCGTCGACCAGGTCCGCGCCGCAGTGGCCGCAGGTGACGACGGTGGACATGTTGCAGGTAGGACAGTTATAGGTAGCCACCCGCTCAGCGTACTGGCCGCCGGCTGTTCTCGTCCTATGCTCAGCTGATGACGTCCGGGCTGTTCCTCACGTGTCTGGCGCTGCTGCTGGCGGCCTCGCTGGTGGTGGAGTCCGGGATGCTGTCGGGCCTGTTCAGCTTCTCGGTGACGGGCTATCACCTGATCCACCTGCTGCTGATGACCGGGCTGCTGGCCATCACAGGCGCGCTGTGGTGGCGTCGCCGTCGCGAGAGCGCCCCGGACGCCCCCGTGGTGGCGCTGTTCGCGCTGGGGCTGGTGTTCACCCTGATCGGCGACTACGTCAACAGCAGGCTCAGCGACGTCAACCCGGTCACCCTCAAACTCACCTGGGCGCTGCTGTTCTTCGGGCTGGGCTACAGCTGCTACATCGCCGGGCTGTGGAGGGGCCTGGCGCTGGTAGCCCCGGGCGCCCGAAGGCTGTGGCCGGTGATCCCGGTGATCCTGGCCCTGAATGTGACCGGGTGGCTGACCTCGGTGGCGGCCCGGGTGGCCGGCCAACCGGTGCTGTCCTACGGCTCGTTCGTCTTCAACGCGACGCTGTACGTGATCCTGCCGTGGCTGGCGATCCGTTATCTGGTGGCCTGCCGCTACGGGCTGGCTTCGGTGGTGGTGATGATCGGCGCAGTTCTGCTGCCGTTCTCCGATCTGGTGTTGTTCAAGACCTGGCTACCGCGGCCCGACGATGAGCCGGTGTCGCTGATCCTGTACTCCAGCAACTGGATTCTGTATTTCGGCGGACAGTGCCTGATGAACGTGTTCACCGCAGCGCTGGCGATGACGCCGCCCGGGAACCGGTCAGCGGTCACGTCGGTGTCAGGGTGATCTGGAAGACCTGGTTGGACGCTCCGGTCTGGCTGAAGGTGTTGGCGGTCGCGGACACGGTGGAGTAGATGCCGCCGTACACGAAGCCCAGCACCGTCGGGCCGCCCAGCTGGTGCAGTCGAATGACGTCGTTGCGGTACCGCGGCAGCGCCTGGTTGCCGAACCAGCCCGCGCCCGCTCCGTAGTAGCCGGTGCCGCCCGGGGTGACCGGCTGGATGGGCGTCATGGAGTACTCCTGGAACGCACCGTCGCGGAACCGGACCAGCGATGTCACGTTGTCCACCCACGGCAGGTCGAGATCCTCGGTGAGCACCCCGTCTTTGTAGTAGTACAGGCTGATGCCGCCGACGAGGACGTCGTACATCGACCGCGATCCGCGGTCGTAGAGCAGGACCTCCGCGGTGGTGTACTGGCTGAAGTACTGCTGGTACGCGGCGTCGATGCGGGCGCGTCCGCCGGGTCCGACGAAGATCGGCGCCTGATATCCGGAACCGGCGTCGCCGGGGGTGAAAACACCACCCAAATACGCCAGTTCGGCCCGGCCGTCGCTTCCGATGAAGCTGACGAGGTTGCCGTCACGGCGCCGGTAATTCACCGGATCGCGCAGTGCCCGGTAGCCGGCGATGGCCAGCCGGCGGCCGGTGTCGACGATGCGGAAGCTGCGGATCTCGTCGGTGTAGACCTGGGCGAGGTTGGACGTGGCGCCGTTGTAGCCGCCCTGGAAGTCATGCCCGAAGACCAGGTAGGTCCGGCCGTTGAGGTCCGCCATACCGCCGCCCGTCACCGCCAGCCTGGGATCGGACATCTGGCGGATCCTGGCCAGGGTGGCCACATCGCCGCCGTCGATCACCGCCCGGGCCAGCCCCTTGATGCTGAGTGCGGTGAGCGTGTCGTAGGTGGTGAACTCTCTGGTGAACGCGGCGAAGGTGACGCCGGTGCCGTCGGTCTCGGTGTCGCTGCTCGTGGTGACGGTGTTGCCGTCGATCGCGGTGATCGTCGTCCCGGGCGGGAAGACCTCCTGGCCGGACGGGAACGGCAGGACCCCCGAGACGCGCTGGCCGACAGCCAGGTTCTCCAGGCCGCTGGTGACGGTGATGGTCGTGCTGGCAGCGCTGACGTCGCCGGTGAAGCTCGCCGTGCCGGGCACCGAGTAGCCGCCGTTGACGTAGAGCGTGTCACCTTTGGCGTAGTACTGCGCGTCGGCCGAACTCAGCGGGCTGTAGACCGCGGGGGAGACGCCGGTCTGGTTCCAGGGCAGCGACCAGACCTGCCAGTCGACCGGGTTGATGACGTAGATGACATTGTTCTGGAAGCTGGGCGGGAAGCTCTGCTCACCGCTGGGAACGAAGTCGTGCAGGCCGTTGGTGCGACCGCCGAACACCACCCACAGTCCGCTGGGGTACTCCGACGACGGCTTCACCTGGGCGTAGACGCTGCCCTGCAGCCCCGGAAGGTCGGTGATGCCGGGTGCACTGACGGGGGCGATGTTGAGCGTGTAGGGAAGGTTCGACGAGGTGGCCGGGACAGGTTTCGGCGAGTCGGCGGTGGGCACCGGGGGCGGAGTCAGCCCGCCCGGCGGGACGGTTTCGAAGGACTCCGGGAGGTTGTCGGTGGCGCCGTTGAGGTTCAGCGGTTCGGGCACCGGGACGGTCAGCGATCCGATGTAGACCTTGCCGCTGCTGTCCTTGCTGAATCGCACCGCGCCGGACAGCGCGGTGGTGCCCGGCAGCGCGGTGATCTGGTCGATGTCTCCGTTGAGTTCACGCCACACGTTCAGGCTGCCGCCGTCGGCTGTCAGGGTCACCCGGTCCCCGCTGGAGTCGGTGAAGGCGAGCCTGTCACCCACGGCGAACAGCCCGTAGAAGTCCCCGCCGGCCGTTTCGTCGTTGTCGCCGTCGAAGGCGGTGCCGTCACTGCCGCGCAGCGGGTTGGAGTTCGGGTCGCCGGTGATGATGGGCGGGTTGCCGTTGATGGCGACGCGGTAGAAGGTTCCCTGCCGCAGGGACCGGGCGAGGGTAAGCGTGACCTGTGCCGAGGACTCCGAGATGTCGCTGTACTGGGCGGAAACGATCTTGCGCGCCGGGCCGCTGGAGGTCACCAACTGGGGGTTGCCACAGTTGGCAGAGGTGATGCGGTAGTTGGCCACATCGGTTGCCGTACCGGGCATCAGCGGCCCGTCGAAGGTGAGCAGCAGCGACGTACTGCCCGGGGAGCTGGTGATCGAGGTGAGCACCGGGCCGGTGCCGTCCGACGACGAGGATGCCGATCGGACCGCCGCGGCCGGGGTCGCCGACGGAAGAGAACGCCGCACCATCAGCAGCGCACCGGAGAGCACGTCGGTGGCCGGGGTGTCGGGCAGGCCGGAGAGCCAGTGCCCGATGCGGTTCGTGGCCCGGGTGCGCGGCGCGGTCGTGGTCGCCGAGAGCATCGGGGGAGCCGGGGTGCGGCAACTCGGGCAGAGCGGCGTGGCCGCCGCCGGTGCAGGCGTGGCCGCCGGGGCGGCAGGAGTGGCGACAGTGACCGCAGCGGGAGGTCTCGCGGGCCGCCGTGCGGGGTTGGCCAGTGTGGCGCGAACGGGGTTGCCCGGCAATCCGGATGCTCGGTCCGCGGCGCGCTGCAGGGCGACGCGGGGTTGGGACACCCGCGCGGCGGCAGTGCGGGTGCGGGCCGGTGTGCCGCCTGGATCCGCCGCGCCCGTTGCCGCCGCCGTTTCGTCGTGGCTGCCGGTGTCAGCAGCCGCATCCGGGGCATGCGGCCCGGCCAGTGACAGCCCGACCGCGAACGCCGCCGCGCCGACCCGAATACCGCGATGAACCATGAGTCGCTCCCGCCGCTGTGTTTCTGGCGCGGCATGTTACTGCACCTCGCCCTGCGACGTCCGGCCGCCGAATAATTCCGGTGGCACGCCGCATGAGGCCGGTGCAGAGCCCACCGGTGACCGGACCGTCGTCGCCGACTCGATGATCGAACTGGCGACGACGATGGGGGCCTAGGTCACCCGCCACTCACGGGGATCACCGACGCCGGCACCATCCGGGGCCGGGTCGGCGATCCCCGCCGAGCGGGCAGGTCCGGGCTGTCAGCCCACCGTCTTCCAGGGTCCGAACGGGTTCGCGACGCCGGAGAGCGCGGGTGCCAGTTCCGGGTAGTGACGAAGCAGGATGTCGGTCATCGAGGTCTTCTGAACCCAGTCGTAGCCGACCTGGGTGTAGACCTCCGGCCGCATGTCGGTGGTCAGGAAGCGGTCGCTGTTGACCCGCCGTGCCGCCATCAGCAGGAAGATCCGGGTCGCGGTGTCGGAGAATCCCTGTCCGGGGATGAGGTCCTCGGCGTACATCCCGACGATCGGGTCGACGTCGTCGATCTTGTTGTCGTAGACCTCCTGGATCTGACGCGCCCAGTCCTTGTTCGAGGTGATGTCGTCGAAGGTCTTGGGCACCGGCATCCGCAATCCCTTGCGGAACTTGGTGTAGCGGGGCACACCCCGCTCGCGATCGCGGACCACGTCCAGCGTCGCCAGGTCGGTGAGTTCACCGTCGATGCGCTCGAAGTGCATCAGCGTCCTCGGGTAGTTCTTGAGGCAGATCGCCCCCGGATGCTGGATCCCGAAGGAGTAGAAGAGGTCCGTCATCGAGAACTCGTCCATGAACCCGCGCGTGTACTTGCCCTGGATTTCGGTGAATTCGGCTTCCCGGATCACATCGCCGGTCTTCAGCGAGTAGAACTTCCACTCGTCGGGGATCAGCGCGTGCATGCGGTAGACCGAGACGAACTCCTCGGTGAACTGGAACGGCACGCCGAAGTGGTCGTGCTTGCCGCCGGCCTGGCCGCTGATGAAGTCGCTGTTGACGGGCCGGGCGTTTCCGAAGCGCTGATAGGACTCTTCGCCGGTGAGGCCCCACCAGGTATTGACCAATCCCCATGCGGTCGCCGGGTGCGACAGGATGCCAGGCGTCCACTCGCAGAGGTGAATCTTCGCGATCAGTGCTGAGATGGCCAGCCAGCCGAGTTCGAACAGCCGTTGGTCGTTGAGATCCGGATAGGCCTTCTTCAGCTCATCGCAGAGCGCGTTGTGCTCGAGGGTGAACAACGTGTGCAGCAGCGAGACACCCGTCCAGTAGTTCTGGAACATGCCGGTGTGATCGATGCCGGCGTACTCGCTGTTCTCCAGCAGGCGCCGGTCGGAGCCGATCTTCAGCTTGCCGTCCTCGAAGGTGCGCAGTGCGGCCTGCTTGTCATAGCCGCTGCCGTACACCTGGGAGGCGTCCCACCAGTGGGTCTCCTCGTTGCGGAAGACCGGGCAGCGCATTCCCTCGGGCCGTGCCAACTCCGGGGTGCGGCGGATCGTCATCGGGTGCTCGGGCCACGGATCGTCGGCCGCCAACGGCACCTCGATGAGGTCGTCGGGCTCGCCGCGGCCGTGGAAGAACCAGTTGTGGTTCTCGAACTGGATCCAGGCGGCCGCCAGGGTGTTCAGAGTCGTCGCCGGCTTGAAGACGTCGCGCGCCAGCAGCTGCTGGGCGACTACTCGAGGGTTCGGCGTGAACAGCCGGGGCGGCTGTTCGGCCTCGACGAAGTCAAGCGGGAAGTTCCTGGCGAACCGCGACCCCGCCATCCCCATCGCGGGATCGGAGAGGTCGTTCCAGCTGCCGTCGGGCATCCGGGCCCGCAGCGCCTCGGGCGGCGGCTCGGCGGGGAAATCATGCGGCGGCTCGCCGGGGGTGTCGAACAGGTTGCGGGCCCGCAGCGACTCGCGGTCGTAATACAACTTCGCCATCTGCAGGGCCTGGGTGGGGTACTTGTCCCACTCCCGGGTTAGCCCGGCACCTTTCAGTGCGTCTTCAATCTTCTCTAGCATGACAACCTCCCTCGACCCGTTGGTAGTGCCGGACAGTAGCACCGGATTCGACACCCACGGGGGTTTTGAAACCGAAATTAGGCCAGTCATAAGGCGATCGGCAGCGGCCGCCGGCGTGCTGCCTGACGAGCCGGCGGCACTGCGAACACGGGTTAGCAAAATCAGCCCAACGGTCTGGTCGTATGCAACGACACAAAGCGTGGCGAGGCAACCGCCGCCATGGCGTGCACGTTGAGGTGCGACGGCCTTAGCCGCGATCCGTTGTTACCTCGGGACGACGAGATCTGGCGAACCACCGTTGGTCACGCGGTGGCCTCGCCGCACCGTCCCAGGCCACATCAAACCGTCACAGTGACGTATTGATGCTTGGTCGGTGGATGGACGCCGACGGGGGGCATGGTTCATGTAGCGGCCGCCGACGCGGGACCGGGCCGGCTTGGGTAGCTGTTAGCACGCAAACCGGCTTTGTCTTGCGCGGATTGACTCTCGCGGCGCACGCAATTTGCCCGAACAAGAGCACGGGAAGGACGCGGCCTGCGATTCACGCGGCTTGCGTCGATTCGGCATCGCGAAGCGCGAGTGCCATATGCATCCGGGCGGTCATCTGCGCAGTTCGGGAGCATTTGGCCAGCGCTCCGTTTTGCCGATAAGCCACATTATGTCAACACACATACTGCATATTGCAACAGATGAATCATTGGGTTGCCCCCACCCGGCGGCCTCCCTTCCCTTTGGTTGTAGTGCCTGATCGGGCGGGCTTTTGACGGATTTATTTGGCGGCTCGGATCCCGAGTGGCCTGCGGCGCTCCTACGCGACTCATCTTCTTGAAGTTGGCTGGGATGCGATGTTCGTCCGATATCAGGTAACAGACTGACACGCGGTGCTACACGGGGATCAGACGGTCGATTTCGCACGCGACCCCCGCCGCCCATGCCCCGTAGGCGGCCGGTCCGGGATGGAAGCCGTCGCGTGCGATGTGCTTGGGATCCGCCTGGAAATCCGGCGACACCAGATGGCAACCGGGCCGGTGCGGCAGCCAGTCGGTCAGCGCGGCGTTGAAGTCGCGGGCGCGGGCGCCCAGATACCAGCGCAGCGGCTGCGGCAATGCCGGGAACAGGTGCATCGGCGGGAGCGCGGTGAAGAGCAGCGCGCGCGGCGCGAAGCGCTCCCGTACCAGGTCGGCCAGTGTGGCCTGACGTGCCAGCCAACGGCCGAGGCTGATGCCGCGAGTCACATCATTGACGCCGAGTGACAACACCACCACGTCGAAGCGATCCTCGGGAAGCGCCGCCAAGTGCTCGTGCGCGTCGGCGGTGGTGTAGCCCGTGCGCGCCTCCAGTCGCCACTCCAGTGCGCGGTGCGGGGCGAGTTCCGCGACCAGGCGACCAGAGAGAGCCTCATCCTGCGAGGCGGCCCCTACGCCGGCCGCGGCCGAGTCCCCCGCTACCAGTAGGCGCAGAGGAGCACCGGTGCCCGCCCGCCCGGAACGTGGTCCGGGGGGCTCGGGCAGTCGGGGCGTGACCCGGCGCACGTGCAGTCCCTGCAGCAGGAGAAGGGGGCCGAGAGCGGCAGTGGCAAGCACGTGGCGCAGGCCCGGCACATGCCGGTCCCAGCCCCGCTCCCCTGCGATCAGCGTTGATGGGTGAGGGCGCCTCGGGAACAGGGTCTGCGCAAGCACAGGCCAGCGCGGGGGCACCGTTCGATGTTACCCGGGCATTTTCACGCGATCTGCTTTTACATTTCCGGCAACAGGTTGCGCCGTAGTCTTTGCCCATGCCGTCATCGGATCTGGAGGCGCAGGTCGCCGAAATCCAAACCGAACTGCTGAAGCGATGCGACGCTCTCGGGGCGATGGTTGCCGACACCGTCTGGCGTGAGGTCGACTACTACGGCGGCACCGGCCAAATCGGCAAAGATGAGCTCACCGCCGATTGCCGGAAGACTTTCCGGCAGATATTCGAGGCGCTGAATGCCGCTACCCCGTACGCGACCGAGCGGCCGACCCAGATCGGGGAGGCACGTGCGCGCGCGGGAATTCCCTTACCGGCGATGTTGGAGTCGTTCGGCATCGCGGGGCGCTTGGCCAGGGTCGAAATGGCGGATTTGGAGACCGCCCGACCGGATCTCAGTCGCGAAGCGTTCATGCGGATCTCCGAGCGGTTCTGGCTGGCTCACGACACTTACACCCACGCGATGGCGGATGCCTACCGCGACACGGTGAGTCGGAAGGTTCTCAACCAGGCGGCTGAGCGGGCAGCATTGGCGCAGGCACTGATCGAGGGAAGAATCGTCGAGCAGGCGGATCTCTGGGAAATCGCGCAGATGTTGAAACTGCCCGCCCGGGGGCCTTACGTGGCCGTTGCAGCCGAGTGCGCATCGTTGGGTCGATCAGCCCTTCCGGGAATCGAGGTCAAGCTCGACAGCCTCGGAATCGTGTCAGCCTGGCGACTTCTGCCCGATGTTCAACTCGGTCTGGTGTATGTCCGTGACGACGCGATGCTGGACGCCGTGAAGGGCGTGCTGGCCGACCTCGCCGTCAATCGGGTAGGCATCAGCTCGCGGTTCGACGACCTGCGCGATACGCCTCAAGGCGTGAAATACGCCCGGATAGCCCTATCCGTCGAACCGCGTAATGGATCGTTTGTCGCCGCTTTTGAAGCAACGCCGCTGTCGATTGCGGCAGTCAGCGCTCCCGATGTGATGAAACAGGTCGCCTCGGCTGTTCTCGCCGGTTTCGCCGGCGTCACCGAACGGGACCGCGAAGTCCTCTTCACCACCTTTCGGGTATGGGTGGACGTCGGCGGCTCGGTCGACGAGGCCGCGCAGCATTTGCACTGCCACGCCAATACCGTGCGCCACCGGTTGCGCCGCGTCGAGGAAATCTCCGGCAGATCACTCGCTCGGCCGGCCGAGCTGGCAGAGCTGTGCCTCGCGTTTGAAGTAGACCTGATGAGCTAGACGGTTTCCACCCACAACGGAGACGCGCTCGCGTTGTGGGCCGTAACAGTCCTTTCCGCTACACCTCCGCGATGGTCGGTCTTTGGTGTACCACTCGTAGACGTCGGTACACATCTCCTGCTGCGAAAAACCACCGAAAGGCGCACCATGACAGACTCGTCA
>NZ_JBJTJF010000176.1:0-29866 GCF_046095365.1 Mycobacterium sp. | reverse complement strand
CACGCGCACTGCCCGGTGGCGATCATCCACGACGAGGACCCGCTGATGCCGCACCCGTCGCTGGCGCCGGTGGTCGTCGGGGTGGACGGGTCGCCGGCCTCGGAGTCCGCGCTCGCGGTCGCCTTCGAGGAGGCCTCGCTGCGCGGCGTCGACCTGGTGGCGGTGCACGCCTGGAGTGACAGCGGGGTGTTCGAGTTCCCCGGCGCGGACTGGTCGACGCTCCAGGCTCTGGGCGAGGAGACCCTCGGCGAGCGGCTGGCGGGCTGGCAGGAGCGCTTCCCCGACGTGCTCGTGCGCCGCGTCGTCGTCGCCGACCGGCCGGCCCACCAGCTGCTCGAGCAGGCCGAGTCGGCCCAGCTGCTGGTGGTGGGAAGCCACGGCCGGGGCGGCTTCGCGGGGATGCTGCTGGGGTCGGTGAGCACCGCGGTGGTGCACGGCGCCCGGATGCCGGTGATCGTCGCCAGGCGCTGAGACCCGACGGGGACCCGCCCGTCGCCTTGCGACAGGTGATACCGGAGATACCGCTGTTACGGACGTGGTCGTGCCGCGGTGCCGCCCGAAATGTTGTACGCGGTGACAGGACCGTCTAGTCTCTTAACTTCATCTAAGTGAAATTTCAGACAGGTCTTTGAAGGAGCTCATCCATGGCCCCCATGACGCGGTCGTTCACGGCCACCGGCGTGGCCCTTGTCGGTGTCGCCGCGATCGCCGCCGCGACGCCGGTCGTGGCACCCGGGCAGGTGGCCGGACTGCCGTCGTCGTCGACGGCTCAGTACCGGCTGGCGGCAGCCAACCTCCAGGTTCCGGACCTGTTCGTCATTTCACAGGTCGGCTACGGCGAAGTCCTCGGACCCGACGACCCGTACTACCCCGGGGAGTTCAACAACGACGTCAGGCTCACCGGGCCCAACGGGCTGGTGTACTACGTGGTCGACAGGATCCTCCAGGACCCCTACAACCTGGAGAACTACTTCTTCGAGGTGGGCGCCAAGAGCGGCAATCCGATCGCGGGCGGCCTGGCCGCGGTCGCCTACGTTCAGACCGCCGCCCTGTTCGGGGTCGACAGTCTGATCACCCAGGCGGTCAAGGCGGCTGTCACCGGCGGCAACGTCGGTGCGGCTGTCGCCTCGGCGATCACCACGGCGGTCTCCTCGCTCGTGTACAAGCTTCCCGTCGTCGGCCCGATCGCCAGCGTCTACGTCACGGGCAAGGCCCCGGGCGACCCGACGGAGTACGGCACCGGCGTCAACGGCGTGATCGCCTACGCCGGGAAGCTGATCCCCGCGCTGGGATTCCTGCTGGGTCCCCCCAGGACCGCGGCCGCGGTTGCGGCGGCGAAGACGGCGGCGGTCGCTGCGGCTCCCGCGGACAACGCGCAGGCCGTGACGGCGCCGGCCGAGTCGGCCGGGCCGTCGGGCACCGGCGACTCGGCAGCCCCCGACGGGCGCGCGACGGCGACTTCCCCCCGGGCTGCGGCGGCCGAAAAACTGTCGTCCAGGTCCAGGAAGGCCAAGGCGGACCTGACGGACCTCGCCGGCACTGCCGCGGAATCGGACTCCCCGGAATCGGACTCCCCGGACTCCCCGCAGTCGATCGAAGCCCCGGCGGCAGCCGAGAAGGGCGAGCCGGCGGAGACCTCCACCGAGCCCGAGGCCACCGGTCCGGCCGCGGCCCGGACTGAGGCCTCGGCGGCCCCGAAGCGGGCCGTCCTGGGTAAGCGGCTCGCGCAGCGCGCCGCCAAGGCAGCTCAGTCCGGCGCCGGCAAGCGGGCCAAGGCCGGCCGCGCCGGCTGACCGCAGAGACCAAAATGCCGGCCCCTTACTCGGAAGGGGCCGGCATTTTTTGATCCACAGCGGGGCCTGCTTTACGGCAGCGGGGCGGTCCAGCGCAGCACGGTCCCCCCGTCGGGTGCGGCACCGAGGGTGAGCCTGCCACCCACCTCGGCGGCGCGGGCGTCGAGGTTGGCCAGCCCGCTCGGGGTGACCGCGGCGGGCATCCCGCGTCCGTCGTCGATCACCTCGACGCTCAACTCGTCCTCGACCCGGATGTCGACCGTCAGATTACGGGCCCGGGCATGGCGCACCGCGTTGCTCACGGCCTCCCGGACCACTGCTTCGGCGTGATCGGCCAGCGTCGCGTCCACCACCGACAGCGGCCCGACGAAGTGCACACCGGTCCGCAGTCCCTGGCCGGCGAACGCGGCGACGGCCTCTTCGATCCGCTGTCGCAGTCGCGTCGTTCCGGGCGTTCCGCCGTGCAGGTCGAAGATCGTTCCGCGAATCTCCTGGATCACGGCCTGAAGCTCGTCGACGGTGTCGGTGAGCCGCTGGGCGACCTCCGGCGAGCCGGCCCGGGCGATGGCGCCCTGCAGGGACAGCCCGGCCGCGAACAGTCGCTGGATGACGTGGTCGTGAAGGTCGCGTGCGATCCGCTCGCGGTCGGCGATCACATCGAGTTCACGCATCCGGTGCTGGGTGTTGGCCAGCTGCCAGGCCAGGGTGGCCTGGTCGGCGAAGGCGGCCGTCATCGCCAACTGCGAGTCGGTGAATCCCTGCGCCCCCCGTCGTCGCAACACCACGAGCACACCGGCGACGGTGTCGGTGGTCCGCAGCGGCAACAGCAGCGCGGGGCCCGCGTCGGCGACCAGGTCGGCCACGGCGGCGTCGGTGACATCGGTGACCCGGCGCGGGACGCGGTTGCCGAACACGTCCCCGATCGCGCTGCCGGGCACGCGGACCGGTGCGGCGTTCGCCGGCTCACCGGCGGCGCCGGCGGCCTCCACGATGGTCAGTTCGTCGACGTCGCCCGCCGGGATCTCGGTGTCGGCGGGTACCGCGACCAGTGCCGCGCGGGCCCCGGTCAGACGCAGCGCCTCCTCGGCGATGAGCCGGAACACCCCGGCGGGTTCGGCACCCCGGAGCAGTTCGGTGGCGATGTCCCGGGTGGCTTCCATCCAGGACTGGCGGGCGCGGGCCTGCTCGTAGAGGCGGGCGTTGGAGATCGCGATGCCCGCGGCGGCGGCCAGCGCCTCGACGAGGACCTCGTCGTCGGCGCTGAAGGGCTGGCCGTTGTTCTTGTCGGTCAGGTAGAGATTGCCGTAGACCTCGTCGTGGATGCGCACCGGAACCCCGAGGAAGGTGCGCATCGGGGGGTGATTCGGCGGAAACCCCACCGAGTCCGGATGCCGCCTGATGTCGTCGAGGCGGATCGGTTTGGGATCCTCGATCAGCACGCCCAGGACCCCGCGTCCCGACGGCGGCTCCCCGATCCGCGCGCGCAGTCCCTCGTCGACGCCGACCGTGATGAACTCGACGAGACCGTCCTCGGAGACACCGTCGCCGCCGCGCACGCCGAGCGCTCCGAAGCGGGCGTCGACCAGTTCTGCGGCGGTCTGCACGATCGTCCGCAGGGTGGTGTCCAGGTCCAGCCCCGAGGAGACCACCAGCATGGCCTCGACCAGGCCGTCGAGCCGGTCGCGCCCCTTGACGATCTGGTGGACCCGGTCCTGCACCTCGGCGAGCAGTTCGCGCAGCCGAAGCTGCGAGAGGGTGTCGCGCAGCCCCGGTGAGGACGGGTCCTCGGCCATCAGCGGCGGCGTTGCTGGTCGAGCTTGGATGCGAACACCGCCGCCTGGGTGCGCCTTTCCATCCCGAGCTTGGCCAGCAGCCGCGACACATAGTTCTTGACGGTCTTCTCGGCCAGGAACATCCGCGCGGCGATCTGCTTGTTGGTCAGTCCCTCGCCGAGCAGGCCGAGCAGCACCCGCTCCTGGTCGGTCAGCCCGGACAACGGATCGGAGCGCTCGGCGGCGCCGCGCAGCCGGGCCATCAGTGCGGCCGCGGCCCGGTTGTCCAGCAGCGAGCGCCCGGCGCCCACGTCCTTGATCGCGGTCGCCAGTTCCATGCCCTTGATGTCCTTGACCACGTAGCCGCTCGCCCCGGCCAGGATGGCGTCGAGCATGGCCTCGTCGGAGGTGAACGACGTCAGCATCAGGCAGCGCAGGTCGGGCATCTTCGAGAGCAGGTCGCGGCAGAGTTCGATCCCGTTGCCGTCGGGCAGTCGCACGTCGAGGACGGCGACGTCGGGCTTGAGCACCGGGATCTGCGCCATCGCCTGGGCGACCGATCCCGCCTCCCCGACGACCTCCAGATCGGCGTCGGAGCTGAGCAGGTCGATCAGGCCCCGCCGCACCACCTCGTGGTCGTCGACCAGGAAGACCTTGACCATGGCTGCAACCATATCCGGCCGGGCGCCCTCAGAGCAGACGCTGGCTGTCGACGACCAGCAGTGAGCAGTCGGTTCCGTGCAGGGCGGCCAGTCCGTCCGGTCCGAGCAGTTCGCCGACCGCGGCGGTGTTGCGCGCGCCGAGGACGACAAGCCGGATCGCCTGGGCGTTCTCGGCCAGGTAGCCCAGCCCGCTTCCGTGCACGGCGACCGGCGCCACGTCGAGGTCGGGGTAGCGCCGCCGCCAGTTCTCCAGGTTCCGGTCAAGCTGCGCGCGGACCACGCGGCCGGCGTCGGCCACGGCGGCGGCGCCGTGCTCGCCGGACTGCCAGGTGCCCAGCACCCGCAGCGGAGCCCGGCGCATCCGGGCCTCCTCGACCGCGTACTGCAGGACGGCGGCGGAGTCCGGGGTCGGGTCGATTTCGACGACCACCCAGCCCGGACCGGCCGGGGCCGGCCGCTCACTCGCGCGGACCACCGCGACCGGGCAGTGCGCCGCGGCCACCAGCGCCGCCGCGGTCGAGCCGACCCGCGGGCGCTCGGATTGCCGCAGCCCCGGGGCCCCGACGCAGATCATCGCCGCCCGGCGGGAGGCGTCGACGAGCACCGGTGTCGGGTCGCCGACGGCAACGGAGGCGTCCACCCGGACCGGCTGTCCGGCCGGGTCCAGGGCCGCGACGGCGGAGCGCAGCGCAGCCTCCGCCGTCGCCAGGGCGCCGGCGTCCTCGGCGGCGGCGACCAGACGAAGCGGAAGGTCGCGGCCGATCGCCTCGTCGAGGGCCCACAGCGCGGCGCGCTCCCCGGCGCGAGACCCGTCGACGCCGACGACGATCGACGGCTCCGCGTGCTGTTGGGCCATCTCGTCATTCTCGCCGAAGACTGTCGCCTACGTCACCGGGACCGCGGCCGGTGTCTGGGCGAACAGCCTCTCGGCGTCCTCCCTGGTGCACGGCGCGGTACCCGGGGTGAGCAGCATGGCCGCCCCGGCCGCGACCCCCAGTCGCACCGCTTCGGTCAGCGGCCAGCCGCGGGTCAACCCGACCGCCACGCCGGCGACCATCGCGTCGCCGGCCCCCACCCCGCTGCCCGGTGGCACGCTCACCGGGTCGAACCGGTGCGCGCTATCGGCGGTGGCCAGCAGGGCGCCCCGGGCGCCCAGCGACACCAGGACGCACCGCGCCGCGCCGCGGTCGATGAGCTCCCGCGCCGCGGCGAGTTGCTCGGCCTCGCCGGGCAGTTCCCGGCCGACGCACTCGCGCAACTCCCGCAGGCTGGGCTTGAGCAGGTGAACCCCGGAGTTGACATGCCGCAGCCCGCCGCCGGAGGTGTCGAGCAGGAACTTCGCGTCAAGGTCCTCGCACGCGGTGGCCACCTGCTGATAGAAGTCCTCGGGTACCCCGGGCGGCAGGCTGCCGCTGGCCACCACGACCGCCGCCGAGGTCGCCGCCTGCCGTAGCGTCAGCAGGCACTCGGCCTGTTCGGATACCGTCAGCTCCGGTCCGGGCAGGACGAACCGGTACTGGCCGGCGGTGCTGGTCTCGTTGACGGTGAAACTCTCCCGGGTCGAGCCGCCGATCGGGACACGTTGCACGGCAAGGCCTTCGGCAACCAGCAGCGTGTTCACCAGCTCGCCGGCCGGACCGCCGGCCGGGAACACCGCCATCGACTCCGCGCCCAGCACCCCGGATACCAGCGCGACGTTGATCCCACCTCCACCGGGGTCGTAGCGCGGCGTCGCGCACCGCAGCTTGTCGGTCGGGCGTACCTCGGGCGTGCTGGTGGTGATGTCCAGGGCGGGGTTCATGCACAGCGTGACGATGTCCACGCGGCCATTCACTCACAGACCGGTCGGGTAGGTCTCCGGGTTCTGTCCGGCCACCCACACGCTGGTCGGTTCCAGTGGTTCCAGCGCCCGGGTGGAGTCGATGTGGATCATCGCGTCGAACTGGTCGGACGGCCGCACATGGAAGTAGTGGCTCTGCCGTTCGGTCTGCGGAAGGTAGATCACCCCGATGGCCCGGTTGAGCCGGACCACCTCCAGCGCCTCGGAGGCCGGCGAACCGTCGTGCATGGCGATCATGAACTCGGTCTTGCCGGTCTCGTGCAGCAGTTCCTCGATGCTGCCGGGCAGGGCCGCTCGCACGGCCTTGCGTTCGGCGATGCCGCCCCAGTCGCTGGCGGCGGTCACAGTTCCGGTGTAGGTGGAGAACCCGATCAACCGGCATTCGTCGCCGTACCGCTGGCGGGCCAGTTGGCCGATGGTGAGCTGGCCGTCGGCGGAGACCTCGGTGGCGCGGGCGTCGCCGACGTGGGAATTGTGCGCCCACACCACGATCCGCGCCGGTTCCGGCCCGCCGGCCCGGTCCAGGTGGTCGAGCAGGGCGGACAGCGTCTGGGCCATGTGCTTGTCGCGCATGTTCCACGAGGTGACACGGCCGGCGAACATGCCGCGGTAGTAGGCCTCGGCGTTGCGCACCGTCATCGCGTTCTGCTGGGCGTAGAACAACTCGTCCTCGGCCGGTTCGCCGTCGCGGCCGAGGTATGCGCAGGCGTTGCGCTGCATCTCGACGAGTTGCTCGACGGCCTGGCGTTCGCAGCTCGGGCCGGCGCCGAACGCGGCCGCGTACCCGTAGGCCTGGCCGTCGTCGCCGGCGGAATGATCGAAGCAGGCATAGCGCGCCCGGGCGCGGGCCGCAGCGCGCGGGTCGACCGTCTCGAGATAGCCGACGACCTCCTGCATCGACCGGTGCAGGCTGTAGAGGTCAAGGCCGTAGAAGCCGGTCTGCCGCCCCCCGTCGGCCGCGCGGCGTCCGTTGTGCCAGCGCAGCCAGCCGACGAAGTCGCGCACCACGGTGTTGCGCCACATCCACGCCGGGAAGCGTTCGAAGCCGCGCAACGCCGCCTCGGCGGAGTCGTCGCCCCCGGTTGCCGGACCCAGGCACCGGACGTACCGGTTCACCCGATAGGCGTCCGGCCAGTCCGCCTCGGCGGCAACGGCATTGAATCCCTTCTCCTCGATCAGCCATTTGGTGATCTCGGCGCGGGCTTCGTAGAACTCATGAGTGCCGTGGGAGCTCTCGCCGATGAGCACCACCCGGGCCTCGCCGATCAGATCCTCCAGCACGTCCTTGGGCGGTACGCCGCCCGGGGCGTCGATGGCGGCGCGGGCCACCAGGTCCGCCGGCGTCGGTCCGGCCGGCGGGGGCGGGGCGCCGGTGGTCGGCGCTGCCAGCAGTTCGCGCACCTGTTCGTCGGTGACCTGGGTGAAGTCCCAGAACGACTCGCCCACCGCCAGGAACGGGGTGGGCATCGACGCGCACACCACGTCGTCGACGATCCCGGCGAACTCCCGGCAGGTGGACTCCGGGGCGGCGGGCACCGCGATGACGATCTCGGCCGGCTGGGACTCGCGCAGCGCCTGCACGGCGGCCATCATCGACGATCCGGTGGCCAGTCCGTCATCGACCAGGATCACCGTCTTGCCCGTGACGTCCAGCGGGGGCCGACCGCCGCGGTAGGCGGCCTCCCGGCGGATCAGCTCGCGGGCCTCCCGGTCGGCGACCTCGCGCAGTTGCTCCGGGGTGATCCGCAGGCCGCGCAGCACGTCGTCGTTGACCACCACCCGGCCGCCGCTGGCCAGCGCCCCGACCGCGAACTCTTCATGCCCCGGCGCCCCCAGCTTGCGCACGATGAACGCATCCAGCGGCGCGCCGATGCCGCGGGCCACCTCGTAGGCGACCGGCAGGCCGCCCCGGGCCAGTCCCAGCACGACCACGCCCGGCCTGCCGCGGTAGGCGCCGAGCATGCCGGCCAGAACCCGGCCCGCCTCCCGGCGGTCCCGGAACACCCGCCGCGGTTGCTGGCGCCGTATCGCTCGTGTCATCTCCTCATTCCTTCCCCCGGACGGGTTCCCCGATTCCCGCCCCGGTAATCCGAACACGCCCGGCCGCCGCCCGGTAGGGCCCGAAGTCCACAAAACCCGGGGCCGTGAGTCGGCAAGATGGGGCCGATCCGGCCGCGCCTGGGTTCCAATGGAGCCATGTCCGACGCTACGAGGGCCCGGCCCAGGATCTGCCTCAACATGATCATCCGAAACGAGGCACACATCATCGGCGAGCTGTTCGATTCCATCGCGCCCTACATCGACTCCTGGGTGATCGTCGACACCGGCTCGGTGGACGGCAGCCAGGACGTCGTGCGCGGCCGGATGGCCGCGCTGGACATTCCGGGCGAGCTGCATGAAAGGCCCTGGCAGGACTTCGGCCGCAATCGCTCAGAGGCGCTGACCCTGGCCCAGGGGCACGGAGACTACATCTGGGTCCTCGACGCCGACGACATCGTCATGGGCACAATCGATTTCGCCGGGCTCGACACCGACGCCTACGAGATGCGCTACAGCGACGGTGTCGGCTTCGTCTACTGGCGTTACCAGCTCTTCCGCGACGGCCTGCCCTGGTACTACGTCGGGGTCGTCCACGAGTTCGTCAACTGTGACCAGCCGGTGACCCAGGGACGCCTCGAGGGCGACTACTACATCGAATCGCGCAGGCTCGGCAGCAGAAACCTCGACGCGGACAAGTACGCGCGGGATCGGGATCTGCTGCTGGCCCAGGTGCAGCGTGACCCGACGGACGCGCGGTCGGCGTTCTACCTCGCCCAGAGCTACTTCGATCTCGGCGACTTCGCCGGCGCCCGGGACTGGTACGCACGCCGGGCCGTCATGAGCGGATGGGATGAAGAGTCGTTCTTCGCGATGTACCGGGTCGGGATCTCCCTGTCGCACTTGGATGCGCCACTGCCGGACGTTCAGGACGCGTTCCTGCGCGCGTGGGAGTTCCGGCCGATCCGCGCCGAACCGCTGCACGCGATCGCCGTCCGATACCGGATCGAGGAGCGGTACCTGGCCGGCTACCTCTTCGCGGAGCGCGCCGCCCGGATCCCTTTCTGCGACCACGAGAAACTCTTCGTCGATGCCGACGTCTACGCCTGGCGGGCGGTCGACGAGCAGGCGGTGTGCGGATACTGGATCGGCCGGCACGGCGAGTCGTTCACCCTGTGCCGCAACCTTCTTCAACTCGGCGGACTGCCCGAGGACGAGCGCGGCCGGATCGCCGCGAACCGCGACTTCTCGGTCCCGACGATGATCGACGCAGCGCTGGCCTACCCGCAGGAGGTCGTCGACGGCATGCCGGTTCCGCTCGGCGGAGACGTCACCGTCACCCTGGTCGCCGGGCCGGACCGGTCCGCTGCGGAGCGCTCGCTGAACTCCTTCCTGCGGAGTTGTCAGGACCTGGATCGGATCGGGCGTTTTCTCGTGGTCGACGCCGGACTGTCCGACCCGGACCGCCAAAGCCTGCGGGCGCGTTACGGATTCCTGGAGTTCGGTCAGGTCGCAGGTACCGACCTGGCCGGGATTCGCTCCGCCGTCGAGGCGCGGTTCTGGCTGCATCTGGGGTCGAACTGGGTTTTCTTCGCGCCCGATCCGCTCATCGGCCGGCTGACGGCGATCCTCGACATCGAGCCGGAGGTGTTCCAGGTCGGGGTCAACTACGGCGACGCATCCGGGTTGACCGGCGCCATCCCGGCCGATGAGGCGGCCCGGCGGGCCGAGCGCACCGGGCGCTATGTGATCGCCGACGCGGCGGCCAGCGGCCCCGCCATGTTCGACACGGCCCGGCTGGACCTGGTGCTGGGAGCCGGCGGATTCGCCACCCTCGGCGGGCAGGCGCTCGCCGCCGGGCTGCGGACCGCAAGCCTCGACGAGGTGCTGTGTGTCGCCGGTCCGGCGGTGGGAGACTGAGTCCCATGTGGATTCGCCTGGCCGGCAGTGCCGCCGCCGGCGCCGGGCTGCTGGCCGCCCGGCAGTACTACCGGAACTGGGGGACCACCAAAGAGGAGTGCGCGACCGCCCTGCCCGGCGACGAACTGGTGGGCGAGCCGGCGGTCCAGACCACCGAGGGCATCTGGATCGACGCTCCGGCCGCCGGGGTGTGGCCATGGCTGGTTCAGATGGGTCAGGACCGCGGCGGGCTCTACAGCTACGAGAAGCTGGAGAACCTGTTCGGCCTCAAGCGGCGCAACGCCGACCGGATCCACCCGGAGTGGCAGCAGCTGGCCGTCGGTGATGTGGTGCGGCTGGTCCCTCGCGGCTGGATGGGCCTGCGCGAGGGGATCGCCCTTCCGGTGGTGGAGCTCATCGAGGGCCGGTCCATCGTGCTGCGGATGCTGCCACCGGATGTGCCGATGGACGGCGTGTGGTCGTTTCACGTCCGGGCGCTCTGGGAGGACCGCTGCCGGCTGCTGGTGCGCACCCGTTCGCGGATGCGGGTTCCCGGTGAGGCGCTCGGCGCAGAGGCCGCCGGCCCGGTGATGGCGCTGATGACCCGCGGCATGCTGCTGGGCGTCAAGCGGCGGGCGGAGCAGTCCTCCCAACCCGCCGGCTGAGAGGTTCGGGGCTTTGTACCCTCGCCCCCGGGAGGTCTGCGGAGCAGGATCTGCCTGAACCGTCGAACGGGAGAACCATGTACGTCGAAGACATCGCCAACCTGCGGATGGCCGACGCCGAGGAGGCCGGCGGCAAGGGCGCCAACATGGGCGAGATGGTGGCGGCCGGTCTGCCCGTGCCGCCGGGGTTCGTGGTGCTGCGCGACTCCTATCTGGCGTCGATGGCGGCCGCCGGGGTGACCGACGAACTCAACGCGGCCCACCGCGAGGCGATGCTGCACGCGCTGGACACGCAGAACTTCGACCCCATGTGCGAGAAGATGAAAAACCTTGTGCTCAAGGCGGGGATGGCCGACGACGTCCGGGAGCGGATCCTGGCGGCCTACGCGGCGATGGGCCCGGAATGCTACGTCGCGGTGCGCTCGTCGGCCACCGGCGAGGACGGCGCCGACGCCTCCTTCGCGGGTATGAACGAGACCTTCACCAACGTGCGCGGCCGCCACGAGCTCATCGACGCCGTGCAGAACTGCTGGGCTTCGCTGTTCGGCCCCAGGGTGGTCTCCTACCGGGCCAGCCGCGGGTTCACCGCCGACCCGGCGATGGCGGTCGTGGTCCAGCTGATGATCGCCTCGGAGCGCTCGGGGGTGGCGTTCACCGCAGACCCGACCACCGACGCCACCGACCGGGTGGTGGTGGAGGGGGCGTTCGGCCAGGGCGAGGTGGTGGTGTCCGGGTCGGTGGAGCCCGACACCTACGTGGTGTCCAAGGCCGACGGCGAGATCCTCTCCCGCAGAATGGGTTACAAGTCGTTCAAGATCATCCGGGGCGAGGACGGCAGGGACCAGCGCGTCGAACTCGACCAGGCCCAGGCCGAGTCGCAGGTCCTCGACGACGACGAGGTCCGCGCGATCGCCGACATCGCCATCCGCAGCGAGCGCCACGCCGGCTGCCCCCAGGACACCGAGTGGGCGATCGCCGGCGGCAAGACCTACATCGTGCAGACCCGTCCGATCACCACGCTCAAGCGCGCCGGCATGCCCACGCCCGAGGAACACCAGGTCCTGCTGCAGGGCCTGCCCGCGGTACCCGGAGCGGCGTCCGGCGTGGTGCGGGTGCTCGGCGGAGTGTCCGAGGGCGCCCGCCTGCAGGACGGCGAGGTGCTGGTGGCCAGGATGACCAACCCGGACTGGCTGCCCACCATGCGGCGTGCCTCGGCGCTGGTGACCGACACCGGCGGAATGACCTGCCACGCCGCGATCGTCGCCCGCGAACTCGGGGTGCCGTGCATCGTCGGCGCCCGCACCGCGACCAGGGACCTCAAAGACGGCGTCGTCGTCACCGTCGACGGCACCCACGGCCGGGTGCTGGCCGGACGGGTCGCCCGGGAGAGGTCCGGCGGCGCGCAGACCGCGGCGGTGGCCGCCCCGGTGGCGGTGGCATCCGAAGTGACCGGCACCAAGATCTACGTCAACGTGGCGATGCCGGACAAGGCCGAGCAGGCCGCCGAACTCGACGTCGACGGCGTCGGCCTGCTGCGCGCCGAGTTGATCCTGGAGGACGCCCTGCACAACCGGCATCCGCGCGACCTGATCGAGCACGGCGAGCAGGACAGCCTGGTCGACGCCCTGGCCGCCGCGGTGGGGCGGGTCGCGGCGGCGTTCGCGCCGCGGCCCGTCATCTATCGGGCCTCGGACTTCCGCACCAACGAGTTCCGCAACCTCAAGGGCGGCGAGAACTATGAGCCCGAAGAGCACAATCCGATGATCGGCTACCGCGGCTGCTACCGCTATGTCAGCAACCCGGACCTGTTCGACCTGGAACTGCGGGCGCTGGCCCGGGTCCGGGAGCGGAACCCCAACCTGCACTTGATGATTCCCTTCGTCCGCACCAAATGGGAGCTGGAACGGTGCCTGGAACTGGTGGACGCCAGCCCGCTGGGCCGCCAGCGCGGACTGCACCGCTGGGTGATGGCCGAGGTGCCCTCGGTGGTGTACTGGCTGCCCGAATACGTCGGCATGGGAATCGACGGCGTGTCGATCGGCAGCAACGACCTCACCCAGTTGATGCTCGGGGTGGACCGCGACTCCGACCTGTGCGCCGAACTGTACGACGAGTCCGACGCCGCGGTGCTCGACGCCATCGGCCGGATCATCGCAACCGCCCGCCGGCTGGGCATCACCGCGTCGCTGTGCGGGCAGGCGCCGTCGAGCCGTCCGGATTTCGCCGAACACCTGGTGCGGATGGGTATCACGTCGATCTCGGTCACCCCGGATGTGGCGCAGCGGACCCGGCGCAACGTGGCCGCCGCCGAACGCCGCCTGCTGCTGGAGTCGGCACGTGCCGCCCATGACGGCCACCGCGCATGACCCGTCGCTGAGCGCCCCGGCGGTCGCCGCCGCGCCCGCCCGCGAGGTGCTGGCCGGCCTGGGCACCAGCGCGTCGGGACTCGGTTCGGCCGAAGCCGCCGCCCGGCTGGCCCGCGACGGGCCGAACTCGGTACGCACCCACCGGGTCAGCGTCGTGGCCGTGCTGCGCCGCCAACTCAACAACGCCGTCCTGGCGCTGCTGGCCCTGACCGCGGCGGTCTCGTTCTTCCTCGGCGACTCCGCCCAGGCCGTCATCATCGGCATCATCCTGGTGGTCAGCGTCGGTCTGGGGTTCTTCAACGAGTACCGCGCCGAACAGGCAAGTGCCGCAATGCATTCCCGCGTCCGGCACAGCGCCCTGGTGTGCCGCGACGGTTCCTTCGTCAAGCTCGACGTCAACGATCTGGTGGTCGGCGACGTCATCCGCCTGACACTGGGCGAACTGGTTCCCGCCGACGTCCGCCTGATCGACGTCAACGGCCTGGAATGCAACGAGAGCATCCTCACCGGCGAGTCCACGCCCGCGGTGAAGTCCGCCGAGCCCGTGCCGGCCGGCACGGTCCCGGCCGATGCCGACGACCTCGCCTTCATGGGCACCGTCGTCAGCGCCGGTGAGGCCACCGCGGTGGTGTACGCCACCGGCCGAGACGCCCGGTTCGGCCGGATCGCCGCCGGACTCGGTGAGCGCCAGCCCGAGACCGACTTCCAGATCGGCCTGCGCCGGTTCTCCTATCTGCTGTTGCGGGTCGCCATCGCGCTGACCGTGCTGATCCTGCTCACCAACCTGCTGCTGCGCCGGCCGGTGATCGACTCGGTGCTCTTCGCCCTGGCGATCGCGGTGGGCATCACCCCGCAACTGCTGCCGGCGGTGGTAAGCACCAGCCTGGCCACCGGGTCCCGGCAACTGGCGCGGCAGCGGGTGCTGGTCAAGCGACTGGTCTGCATCGAGGACCTCGGCGACATCGACATCCTGGTGACCGACAAGACCGGAACCCTGACCGAGGGCCGGGTCAGCCTGATCGAGGCGGTCGACCCCACCGGTGCGCGATCCGAGCGGGTGCTGCGAACCGGTCTGCTGGCCACCGACGTCGACCCGGCCACCGGGGGAGCCAGCGCCAACCCGCTGGACGCGGCGCTCTGGGAATCCCCGGCCGGCCGGCTCGGCGGGGTGCGACGCCTCGCCGAACTGCCCTTCGACCACGCCCGCCGCGCCACCTCCGCCCTCGTCGACGACGCGGGCACCCGCCTGCTGGTCGTCAAGGGCGCCCCCGAACAGGTGCTGCAACACTGCACCGCCGCCGCGGGCACCGACGTCCTCGACCGGCTCTTCGCGCAGGGCCGCCGGGTGGTGGCGGTGGCCAGCAGGCCGGCACCCGGACTGACCGCCATCACCGCCGCCGACGAGACCGGGCTGACCCTCGACGGATTCCTGGTGTTCGCCGACCCGCCCAAGCAGGCGGCCCGCGACTCGCTGGCGCAACTGGCCGAACTCGGCATCGAGGTCAAGGTGGCCACCGGGGACAACCCCCAGGTGGCCGAAAAGGTCTGTGCCGAATTGGGTTTGGTGTCCAGGGGCACCGTCACCGGTACGCAGTTGACCGATCTCGACGACGCCGCCTTCCAGGCGGCCGCGCAGAACGCGACGGTGTTTGCCCGGATCTCACCGGAGCAGAAGGCCAGGCTGATCAGCGTGCTGCGGCGCACCGGCCGGTCGGTCGGCTTCCTCGGCGACGGTGTCAATGACGCTCTCGCCCTGCACTCGGCCGACGTCGGCATCTCGGTGGACACCGCCACCGACGTCGCCAAGGACGCCGCCGACGTGGTGCTGCTGGAGAAGGACCTCGGGGTGCTGGCCACCGGCGTCGCGGAGGGACGGCGGATCTTCGCCAACACCATCAAGTACGTGCTGATGGGCACGTCGAGCAACTTCGGCAACATGTTCTCCGCCGCAGCGGCCTCGGCGGTGCTGCCGTTCCTGCCGATGCTGCCCGGCCAGATCCTGCTCAACAACCTGCTCTACGACACCTCGCAACTGGCCATCCCCACCGACCGGGTGGACGCCGAGCAACTGCACGCGCCGTCGCACTGGAACATCGCCTTCATCCGCCGCTTCATGCTGACCTTCGGCCCGATCAGTTCGCTGTTCGACTTCCTGACCTTCGGTCTGATGCTGGGCGTGCTGCATGCCGGCGCGACGGAGTTCCGCACCGGATGGTTCGTGGAATCGCTGGCCACCCAGACGCTGATCATCTTCGCCATCCGCACCCGCCGGACCCCGTTCTTCCGAAGCCGCCCGGGCGGGCTGCTGACCGCGACCACGCTGTCGGTCGTCGTGCTCGGGGTCGTGCTGACCCTCTCGCCGGCGGCCGCGGCGCTGGGCTTCACCCCGCTACCGTGGCAGTTCTTCGGGGCCTTGGCGCTGTTCGTGGTCGCCTACCTGGCGCTGGTGGAGGTCGCCAAGCGGGTGTTCTACGCCGAACCGGTGCGGGCGGCGGGTCCGGTGCCGCGGACCCGCGGCCGCGAACACCGGATCGGGCGCCGGGCGGCCAGGTTCAGCCACGGCGGACGCCTGGCCCAGCGCCGAAATTCCCGCCGCTCCGATTAATGCGCGCAATAACCTACCCAATGGTAGGTATTTGCCGGCAAAGCCGCCGGACGTAATTTCGGTGAACAATTGTCGACCGGACGGCTGAGCAACCGCTTGGTCGGGAGCGCCCGTACCGCTAATTCGGGTGAGATAACGATCGGGTAACGATCCCGCCTTGAACTGCGCTGTTGTGGCTACTCGACCGTAACCGGGCGCACGCAGGACGTTTGGATCGGCGCTCTTCGGCACCCCACTGCCGCCCGTTACCCGATATCCGGGTTACTCGTGCGTAGAACTCGTCGGTAACAAATTCCGGCGCGGGAATTCACCGGTTCATATGGGAATCTATTACGCAACTCACGCGCGATCCAGGAGACCGGTTTGACGATCCACGAGCACGACAGGCTGCCCACGGGCGACTACGCCGGCCGGACGGCCACGCACGCGCTCGTCGACCGGCTCAACGCCGGGGAGCCCTACGCCGTCGCCTTCGGCGGGCAGGGCGGCATGTCGTGGCTGGCCGGCCTGGAGGAGATCGTCACCACGGCCGGGATCGAGTCCGAGCTGGCCCGCATCGCCGATGAGGCCGACCTGCTGCTGGAGCCGGTGGCCGACGAGCTGGTCGTGGTTCGGCCGATCGGGTTCACGCCGCTGAGCTGGGTGCGCTCGCTGGCTGCCGGCGAGCCGGTGCCGGGCGCCCAGCAGCTGACCTCGGCGGCCGTGTCGGTTCCCGGGGTGCTGCTGACCCAGATCGCCGCGATCCGCGCGCTGGTCCGCCAGGGCCTGGACTTCGCCGCCGCCCCGCCGGTCGCCATGGCCGGCCACTCCCAGGGCGTGCTGGCCGTCGAGGCGTTGCGGGCCGGCGGGGCCAGGGACGTCGAATTACTGGCGCTGGCTCAGCTCATCGGCGCCGCCGGAACCCTCGTGGCCCGCCGCCGCGGCATCATGGCGCTGGGCGAGCGCGCCCCGATGGTGTCGGTGACCAACGCCGAACCGGATCGCATCGCCGCACTGCTCGAGGAGTTCGGCCGCGACGTGCGCACCGGGGAGGCTCCGGTGCTGTCGATCCGCAACGGACGCCGCTCGGCCGTCATCACCGGCACCCCCGAGCAGTTGTCCCGGTTCGAGATCTACTGCGAACAGATCTCCGAACGCCAGGCCGCCGAACGCAAGAGCAAGCAGCGCGGCGGGGCGGTGTTCGCCCCGATGTTCGACCCGGTTGCCGTGGAGGTGGGCTTCCACACCCCCCGGCTCTCCGACGGGGTCGAGATCGTCGCGCGCTGGGCGCAGGCGGCCGGGCTCGACGCCGACGTGGCCCGAACCCTGGCCCAGGACATCCTGATCGAGCCGATCGACTGGGTCGCGGCCGTCAGCGACATCGAAACCGCCGGTGCCCGCTGGATTCTGGACCTGGGACCAGGGGATGTTCTGACCCGCCTGACCGCCCCGGTGATCCGCGGGCTGGGCATCGGTATCGTCCCGGCCGCCACCCGCGGCGGCCAGCGCAACCTGTTCACCGCCGGCGCCGCTCCCGAGGTCAGCAAGCCCTGGTCGAGCTACGCGCCGTCGGTGATCACCCTGCCGGACGGATCGGTGAAGCTGTCCACCAAGTTCACCCGGCTCACCGGCCGCTCACCGATTCTGCTCGCCGGCATGACCCCGACCACCGTCGACGCGCGAATCGTCGCCGCCGCCGCCAACGCCGGGCACTGGGCCGAGCTGGCCGGCGGCGGGCAGGTCACCGAGCCGATCTTCGAGCGCCGGATCGCCGAACTGACCGAACTGCTCGAGCCCGGCCGGGCTGTTCAGTTCAATGCACTGTTCCTCGATCCCTACCTGTGGAAGCTTCAGGTGGGCGGAAAACGACTGGTGCAGAAGGCCCGCCAGTCCGGTGCGCCGATCGACGGTCTGGTGATCAGTGCCGGGATACCCGAACTCGACGAGGCCGTCGACATCATCGAGGAACTGCATCGCGCCGGGATCGCCCACGTGGTGTTCAAGCCGGGAACCGTCGAGCAGATCCGCTCGGTCATCCGGATCGCCGCCGAGGTGCCGACGCGGGCGGTGATCGTCCACATCGAGGGCGGCCGCGCCGGCGGACACCACTCCTGGGAGGACCTCGACGACCTGCTGCTGACCACCTACTCCGAGCTGCGCTCGCAGCCCAACATCACGGTGTGCGTCGGCGGCGGCATCGGCACCCCGCAGCGCGCAGCGGAGTACCTGAGCGGACGATGGTCGCTCGGCCACGGCTACCCGCTGATGCCGGTGGACGGAATCCTGGTCGGCACCGCCGCGATGGCATGCCTTGAGGCCACCACGTCACCGTCGGTCAAGCAGTTGCTCGTCGAGACCGCCGGCACGGATCAGTGGGTCGGCGCCGGAAAGGCGCTGAACGGCATGGCATCCGGGCGCAGTCAGCTCGGCGCGGACATCCACGAGATCGACAACTCCGCGTCCCGCTGCGGCCGGCTGCTCGACGAGGTCGCCGGTGACGCCGAGGCGGTGGCGTCGCGTCGCGACGAGATCGTCGCCGCGATGGCGCGGACCGCCAAACCCTACTTCGGCGACGTCGCGGACATGACGTACCTGCAGTGGTTGCGGCGCTACGTGGAACTGACCGTCGGCGGCCCCGAAGGGCCCTGGTTGGACATCACCTGGCGGGACCGCTTCGCCTCGATGCTGCAGCGCGCCGAGGCCCGGTTGAACCCTGCCGACACCGGCACCATCGAGACGCTGTTCGGCGACGGCGAACTGCTGGAGAACCCGGACCGGGCCATCGCGGCGTTGCTGGAGCGCTACCCCGATGCCGCCTCGGTGCTGCTGCACCCGGCCGACGGGCCGTTCTTCGTCGAACTGTGCAAGACGCCGGGCAAGCCGGTGAACTTCGTGCCGGTGATCGACTCCGACGTCCGCCGCTGGTGGCGCAGCGACTCGCTGTGGCAGGCGCACGACGCCCGCTACAGCGCCGACCAGGTGTGCATCATCCCCGGCATCGCCGCCGTCGCCGGAATCACCCGCGTCGACGAGCCGGTCGGGGAGTTGTTGGACCGCTTCGAGGGCGCCGCGGTCGCCGATCTGCTCGCCGCCGGCGCACAGCCCGAGCCTGCGGCCTCCCGGCTGCAGGTCCGGCCGGACGTCACCGGACCGCTGGGCATCGTGCTCGACTCCCCGGACGTGCTGTGGGCGGGCCGCACCGCCTCCAACCCGGTGCACCGGCTGGCCCCGCCCGCGGAGTGGCAGGTGCACGACTCCGTCTCCGCCACAAGCCATTCCACCGGCGCGCGGCTGGAGGTCGTCGGCTCCGACCGGGTGGTCCTGCGCGTTCCGCTGTCGGGCACCTGGATCGACATCGCCTTCACCCTGCCGCCCACCGTCGCCGACGGCGGCGCTCCGGTCGTCATCACCTCCGACGCCGCGGCCGCGATGCGCTCGGTGCTGGGCATCGCGGCCGGCGGTGCGGCCGAGGCGACCACGGTGCGCGTGCACTGGGATCCCGAACGGGTGGCCGACCACACCGGGGTCACCGCAACCTTCGGGGCTCCGCTGGCGCCAACACTGTCCACGGTCCCCGACGCGCTCGTCGGCCGGTGCTGGCCGGCCGTCTTCGCCGCAATCGGCACCGCCACAACCGAATCGGGCTTCCCCGTGGTGGAGGGCCTGCTCAGCCTGGTACATCTCGACCACGCGGCGCGGTTGCTCAGACCGCTGCCCGCGCAGGGCACCGAACTGGTCGTCACCGCGACGTCATCGCACGCGGTGGACACCGAGGTGGGCCGGGTGGTTCCGGTCACCGTCAACGTCAGCGACACCTCTGGGGCGGTGCTGGCGGTGCTCGAGGAGCGTTTCGCCATCCTCGGCCGCACCGGGCCCGCCGAACTCTCCGACCCGGTGCGGGCCGGGGGAGCGGTCTCGGAGAACGCCACCGACACCCCGCGCCGCCGGCGCCGCGACGTCCGAGTCACCGCGCCGGTGGACATGCGGCCCTTCGCGGTGGTCTCCGGGGACCACAACCCGATTCACACCGACCGGACCGCCGCGCTGCTCGCCGGTCTGGGTGAGCCGATCGTGCACGGCATGTGGCTGTCCGCGGCCGCCCAGCACGTCGTCACCGCCACCGACGGCAAGCCGGGATCACCCGGCAGGCTGGTCGGGTGGACCGCCCGGTTCCTGGACATGGTGTCCCCGGGTGACGAGATCGAAATCCGGGTGGACCGGGTCGGAATCGACCTGGGCGCTGAGGTTCTGGAGGTCGCCGCCCGTGTCGGTGACCGGCTGGTCATGGCGGCGACCGCCCGGCTCACCGCGCCCAGGACGGTCTACGCATTTCCCGGGCAGGGCATCCAGCATCAGGGCATGGGCATGGAGGTACGGGCCCGCTCCAAGGCCGCCCGCACGGTGTGGGATCGCGCCGACGCCTTCACCCGCGAGCACCTCGGTTTCTCGGTGTTGCACGTGGTGCGCGACAACCCGACCACACTGACCGCCGGCGGCACGCACTTCCAGCACCCCGAGGGCGTGCTCTACCTCACCCAGTTCACACAGGTCGCGATGGCCACGGTTGCCGCCGCGCAGGTCGCCGAGATGCGCGAGCAGGGCGCGTTCGTCGAGGGCGCCATCGCCTGCGGGCACTCCGTCGGCGAGTACACCGCGCTGGCCTGCGTCACCGGCGTCTACGAGCTCGAGGCGCTGCTGGAGGTGGTGTTCCACCGCGGCAGCAAGATGCACGACATCGTCCCGCGCGACGAACTCGGCCGGTCCGACTACCGGCTGTCGGCGATACGGCCGTCCCAGATCGACCTCGAGGACGCCGACGTCGTCGGGTTCGTCGCCGAGATCGCCGATCGCACAGGGGAATTCCTGCAGATCGTCAACTTCAACCTGCGCGGCTCGCAATACGCGATCGCCGGCACGGTGCGCGGCCTGCAGGCCCTCGAGGAGGAGGTCGAGCGCCGCCGCGAGATCACCGGCGGCAAGCGCGCCTACATCCAGGTGCCGGGTATCGACGTGCCCTTCCACTCCGACGTGCTCAAGGTCGGGGTCGATGAGTTCCGCCGGTCGCTGGAGCGCATCATGCCGCGCGACGCCGACCCCTCGGTGCTGATCGGCCGTTACATCCCGAACCTTGTGCCGCGGCTGTTCACCCTCGACCGCGACTTCGTCCAGGAGATCCGCGACCTGGTGCCCGCCGAACCGCTCGACGAGATCCTCGCCGACTACGACACCTGGATCACCGAGCGTCCCGGGGAACTCGGCCGCCGCGTGGTGATCGAACTGCTGGCCTGGCAGTTCGCCAGCCCGGTGCGCTGGATCGAGACCCAGGACCTGCTTTTCACCGAGGAGGCCGCCGGCGGTCTGGGCATCGAGCGCTTCGTCGAGATCGGGGTGCGCTCCGCGCCGACGGTAGCCGGGCTGGCCGCCAACACCCTCAAACTGCCCGAATACGCCTACAGCACGGTAGAAGTGCTCAACGCCGAGCGCGACGCCGTGGTGCTCTTCGCCAACGACACCGACCCCGAGCCGGAGTCCGAGCCGGAGGCCGAGACCGGGCCTGCGGCGGCCGCTGAGCCGGCGCCGGCCGCCGTCCCGAGCGCCCCGGCCGCGGCCCCCGGTGCGCCCCGTCCGGACGACATCCCCTTCGACGCCGCCGACGCCACACTGGCGCTCATCGCGTTGTCTGCCAAGATGCGCATCGACCAGATCGAGCCGCTGGACTCCATCGAGTCGATCACCGACGGCGCCTCGTCCCGGCGCAACCAGTTACTGGTGGACCTCGGGTCCGAACTCGACCTCGGCGCGATCGACGGCGCCGCCGAGGCGGATCTGACCGCGCTGCGCGGGCAGGTGGCCAAGCTCGCCCGCACCTACAAGCCGTTCGGCCCGGTGCTCGCTGATGCGGTCAACGATCAGCTGCGGGCCGCGCTCGGACCGTCCGGAAAGCGTCCCGCCGTGATCGCCGAGCGGGTCGCCAAGACCTGGGAACTGGGCACGGGCTGGGCCCGGCACGCCGCCGTCGAACTCGCGCTGGGCACCCGTGAGGGCAGCAGCGTGCGCGGTGGCGCGCTGGGCGGGCTGGTCGAGGGCGCGCTGACCGACGCCGCCGCGGTGGACGCGGCGATCGACGCCGCCGTCGCCGCCGTCGGCGCGCGCCGCGGCATCCCGGTGGCGCTGCCCTCGGCCGGCGGACCCGCGGGCGGGGTGGTCGACTCGGCCGCGCTGACCGAGTTCGCCGAGACCGTCACCGGGGCCGACGGCGTGCTGGCCTCGGCGGCCCGGATGGTGCTGGGCCGGCTGGGTCTGGACGCGGCGGCCAGCGCACCCTCGACGGCCACCGACACCGAACTGATCGACCTGGTCTCGGCGGAACTGGGCGCTGACTGGCCGCGGCTGGTGGCGCCGGTGTTCGACGCCCGCAGGGCGGTGCTGCTCGACGATCGCTGGGCCAGCGCCCGGGAGGACCTGGTCACTCTGTGGCTGGCGGACGAGGAGACCGTCGAGGCCGACCTGCCGCGTCTGGCCGGGCGGTTCGAGGGGGCCGGCCGCGCCGTGGCCACCCAGGCCGACTGGTGGCACGACCGCGCGCTGGCCGAGGGCCGGTCCGCGCACGTCTCGCTCTACGCCCGGATCGCCGCCGGCGCAAGCACTCCTGAGCCCGGCCGCTATGCCGGTGAGATCGCCGTGGTGACCGGTGCCTCGAAGGGTTCCATCGCCGCCTCCGTCGTGGCCCGGCTGCTCGAGGGCGGCGCGTGCGTGGTCGCATCCACCTCCCGCCTCGACGACGAGCGTCTGGAGTTCTACAAGTCGCTCTACCGCGAGAACGCCCGGTTCGGCGCCGCCCTGTGGGTGGTCCCGGCCAACATGGCCTCCTACGCCGACATCGACGCGCTGATCTCCTGGGTGGGCGATGAGCAGACCGAGAACCTCGGGCCGCAGGCCGTCCACGTCAAGGACGCTCAGACGCCCACCCTGCTCTTCCCGTTCGCCGCGCCCAGGGTGGCCGGTGACCTGTCCGAGGCCGGGTCACGCTCGGAGATGGAGATGAAGGTCCTGCTGTGGGCGGTCGAACGCCTCGTCGGTGGGCTGTCGGCCATCGGTGCCGATCGCGACATCGACTCCCGCCTGCACGTGGTGCTGCCCGGTTCGCCCAATCGCGGCATGTTCGGTGGCGACGGCGCCTACGGAGAGTCCAAGTCCGCGCTCGACGCCGTGGTGGCCCGGTGGAGCGCGGAGTCGTCGTGGGCTCAGCGCGTCACCATCGCCCACGCGCTGATCGGCTGGACCAAGGGCACCGGGCTGATGGGCCACAACGACGCCGTCGTCGACGCCGTAGAAGCCGCCGGGGTGACCACCTACACCACCGGCGAAATGGCCGGGATGCTGCTCGACCTGTGCACACCGGAGGCCAGGCTGGCCGCCGCGGCGGCGCCCGTCAAGGTCGACCTCACCGGCGGCCTGGGCGATGTCGAACTCGACATGGCAGAGCTGGCGGCCCGCGCACGGGAGGAAATGACCTCGGCCGCAACGGGTTCCGGCGACTCCGAGGCTGACGGCATCACGGCGCTACCGTCGCCGCCACGCGGATACCAGGGTGCCCCGCCGCCGGACTGGCCGGACCTCGACGTCGACCCGGCCGACCTCGTCGTCATCGTGGGCGGCGCGGAACTGGGTCCCTACGGATCCTCGCGCACCCGGTTCGAGATGGAAGTCGACAACGAACTCTCCGCTGCGGGCGTACTGGAACTGGCCTGGACCACCGGGCTGCTGAAGTGGGAGGACGATCCCAGGCCGGGGTGGTACGACACCTCCACGGGGGATCTGGTGCCCGAGGCCGAGATCGCCGAGCGCTACCACGACGAGGTCGTCGCGCGTTGCGGCATAAGGGAATTCGTCGAGGACGAGGCCCTGGCGGCCGACCACTCGACCTCGCTTCTGGTCAGCGTCTTCCTGGACCGCGACTTCAGCTTCATGGTGTCCTCGGAGGCCGAAGCCCGCTCCTTCGAACGGTTCGACCCCGCCCACACCGTGGTTCGCCCGGCGGGTGACTCCGGAGACTGGGAGGTGATCCGCAAGGCCGGCACCGAGATCCGGGTGCCGCGCAAGACCAGACTGTCCCGCACGGTCGGCGCGCAGATCCCGACCGGCTTCGACCCGACGGCCTGGGGTATCAGTCCCGACATGGCCGCCTCTATCGACCGGGTCGCGCAGTGGAACATCGTCGCCACCGTCGACGCCTTCCTGTCCTCGGGCTTCACCCCCGCCGAACTCCTGCGGTGGGTCCACCCCACGATGGTGGCCAGCACCCAGGGCACCGGCATGGGCGGCATGACGTCGATGGAGCGGATGTTCCACGGCAACCTGCTGGGAACGCCCAAACCCAACGACATCCTGCAGGAGGTGCTGCCGAATGTCGTTGCCGCCCATGTGATGCAGTCCTATGTCGGCGGCTACGGCGCGATGGTCCACCCGGTAGGGGCATGCGCCACCGCCGCGGTCTCCGTCGAGGAGGGCGTGGACAAGATCCGGCTCGGCAAAGCCGACCTGGTGGTGGCCGGCGGCCTGGACGACCTGACCCAGGAGGCGGTCATCGGCTTCGGCGACATGGCCGCGACCGCCGACACCGCGATGATGCGCGCACGCGGAATCAGCGACGCGCGGATCTCGCGCGCCAACGACCGCCGCCGCCTGGGCTTCCTGGAGGCCCAGGGCGGGGGGACCATCCTGCTCGCCCGCGGCGACCTGGCGCTGAAGATGGGTCTGCCGGTGCTTGCGGTGGTGGCCTACGCGCAGAGCTTCGCCGACGGCGTGCACACTTCCATCCCGGCGCCCGGCCTGGGTGCGCTGGGGGCCGGCCGCGGCGGAACCGACTCCGTTCTGGCCCGCTCGCTGCGCCGGCTTGGGCTGGCCGCCGACGATGTCGCGGTGATCTCCAAGCACGACACCTCCACGCTGGCCAACGATCCCAACGAGACCGAGTTGCACGAGCGCCTCGCCGACGCGCTGGGCCGTTCGGCGGGCGCACCGCTGTTCGTGATCTCCCAGAAGAACCTGACCGGCCACGCCAAGGGCGGGGCGGCGGTGTTCCAGATGATGGGGCTGTGCCAGGTTCTGCGCGACGGCGTCATCCCACCCAACCGCAGCCTGGACTGCGTCGACGACGAACTCGCCGGTGCCGGCCGGTTCGTGTGGCCGCGGCGCACGCTGCGCCTCGGCGGGCGGTTCCCGCTCAAGGCCGGCCTGCTGACCAGTCTCGGCTTCGGGCACGTGTCGGGCCTGATCGCGCTGGCGCACCCGGAGGCCTTCATCGCCGCGCTGCCCGCCGGCGAACGGGAGGACTACCGCCGCCGTGCGGCCGCCCGGGTGCTGACCGGCCAGCGCCGGCTGGCCTCGGCCATCGCCGGCGGCCGGCCGCTCTACGAGCGTCCCGACGGCCGCCGGTTCGACCACGACGTACCGGAGAAGGCCGCGGAGGCCGCCATGCTGCTCGACCCGGCATCGCGCCTGGGTGCCGACGATACCTACATCAGTTAGGGTCAACGCCCGTGCCGATAGTGGGTGTCGGGATCGACCTGGTGTTCATCCCCGACTTCGCCGAGCAGGTCGACAAGCCGGGGACGGTTTTCGCCGAGACGTTCACCCCGGGCGAGCGGCGCGACGCCGCGGACAAGTCGTCGATGGCCGCCCGGCACCTGGCCGCCCGCTGGGCCGCCAAGGAAGCCGTCATCAAAGCGTGGTCGGGGTCGCGCTTCGCCCGGCGGCCGGTGCTTCCCGAGGGAATCCACCGCGACATCGAGGTGATCACCGACATGTGGGGACGGCCCAAGGTGCGGCTCACCGGCGCCATTGCCGAGCACCTCGCCGGGGTGGCGATCCACGTCTCCCTGACCCACGAGGGGGACACCGCGGCGGCTGTCGCCGTCCTGGAAGCGCACTGATCGTCGGTGATGGACGCTCTGATCCAGCGGGTGCGCCAGGTACTGCCGGATGTCCGCCGCGACCTCGAGGAACTGGTGCGCATCCCGTCGGTCTGGTCCGATGAGTCCCGCCGCGACGACGTGTACCGCAGTGCGCGCAAAGTCGCCGAACTGCTGGATGAAGCCGGGTTCGCCTCGGTGGAGATCGTCAGCGAGGGCGGCGCTCCCGCCGTCATCGCGCATCATCCCGCCCCGCCCGGGGCGCCCACCGTACTGCTCTACGCCCACCATGACGTCCAGCCCGAAGGTGATGCGGCGCAATGGGATTCGCCGCCCTTCGAGCCGGTCGAGCGCGACGGAAGGCTTTACGGGCGCGGTACCGCCGACGACAAGGCCGGCATCGCGACCCACCTCGCGGCGTTCCGCGCCCACGACGGCCGCCCGCCGGTGGGTGTCACCGTGTTCGTCGAAGGCGAGGAGGAGTGCGGTTCGCCGTCCCTGAGCCGGCTGCTGGCGGCCCACCAGCACAAACTCGCCGCTGACGTCATCGTCATCGCCGACTCGGACAACTGGACCGCCGACATCCCCGCCCTCACCGTCTCGCTGCGCGGGCTGGCCGACTGCGTGGTCGAGGTGGCCACCCTCGACCACGGCCTGCACTCCGGCCTGTGGGGCGGGGTGGTGCCCGACGCCCTGACCGTGCTGATCCGCCTGTTGGCCACCCTCCACGACGACGACGGCAATGTCGCCGTGGCCGGCCTGCACGAAGCCCACGCGGCGCCGGTCGACCGCGACGCCGGCTGGGTCCGGGCCGAGTCCGGCATGCTGGAGGGGGTGCGTGAAATCGGTTCGGGCACAGTGGCGCAACGGCTGTGGGCCAAGCCGGCGATCACCGTCGTCGGCATCGACACCACCCCGATCGACAAGGCGTCCAACACGCTGATCCCGCGGGCCCGCGCCAAGGTGAGTCTGCGCGTCGCCCCCGGCGCCGATTCGGCCGCCCACCTGGCGGTCCTGCGCCGCCACCTCGAGCAGCACGCCCCGTGGGGTGCACACGTCACCGTCACCCCCGGCGACGTCGGGCAGCCCTACGCGATCGACGCCACCGGTCCGGTCTACGACGCCGCCCGCGCCGCGTTCCGCGAGGCCTGGGGCGCTGAGGCGATCGACATGGGGATGGGCGGCTCAATACCGTTCATCGCAGAGTTCGCCGCCGCGTTCCCGGACGCCACCATCCTGGTCACCGGGGTCGAGGACCCGGGCACCCAGGCCCACAGCGTCAACGAGAGCCTGCATCTGGGTGTGCTGGAACGTGCCGCGATCACCGAGGCACTGCTGCTGGGGAAGCTGGGCTCCGGCTAGTCCAGCGAGTAGGTCTCATCACCCTTCGGGTAGCCGCCGCCGTAGCTGGAGATGTGCACATGGGTGTAGTGGTTGGCGTCGGGGCTGCCGTAATCGGGCATCAGGTGCGGGGTTCCCTTGGCGGGCCGATAGGTCTGCTGCCAGATCACGTACTCCAGGCCGAACTCGTCGGCGTGGTCGAAGGCGAACTCGGTGATCCGGTCGCCCAGGGCCCGTCCCTCGGGGGTGTCCCAGTCGGGGATGATGACGTCGATGGCCAGTCCGTTGGGATGCCATTTCATGCTGTCCGGCCGCACCCCGCCGATCTCCTTGACCTCCGGAAAAGCCGCGCTGATCGCCCGCTCGGCCAGCAGGGTCTGGACCTGCAGGCCACGCTCGTTTCCGACGCCGGGCGGCAGTCCGCGATGGACGGGACGCACCGCGCCCAGCGTCAGCTCGGGCGGCATCACCGGACCGCCGGCGGCCACGACCTGGGGCTCCCAGCGCAGCGGCTCGGGTGGGTGGACGGGGGCGAAGGCCACCGTCGCGGGGACGGCCATCAGCGCCGCGGTCCACGACACCAGGCGAGCGAGACGTGCCATTCGATGGCCTCCGGTCGTCGAGCTGCGCGGGCATGCGCGATCGTTACTTGACCGTGATGTCGGCCGAACTGGTGCCGGTGTTACATCTGGTGCTGCTGATACTGGTCGGGCGCCGCCGACTTTCGCCAGCCCAGGTACCCGAACAGCAAGCTGGCCAGCAGATACACCGCAGCGCCGAGCCACAGCGCGTTGGCGCCCCAGGCGTGCCCCAGGTAGTACGGCTTGTTGAAATACCCGGCGGCGATTCCGAAGCCCATGTTGGCGTGAACGACCCCGGCCCCGGCGAGGAATCCGCACAGGAACTTGAAGAACTCGCGCTTCTTCATCGCGGCCCGCTCAGGCGGCGGCCTGCACGAACCGGTCGGGCTCGGGCCGCCAGGCGAGGTAGCCGAGGCCGATGCTGGCCGCCCCGTAGACCACGGCCTCGGTCAGCATTTTGCCGACGCCCCATTCACGGCCCTTCCAGACCGGCACCGAGATCTTTCCCCGGGCCGCCCAGGCGGCGTAGGCCACATGCCCGTAGCACGCGGCGGCCGCCGCACCGGACAGGAATTTCAAGATGTCCCGCTTCATCGCCCATCCTCCCGTTGATCTTCAGCGTCTCCCGCCGGTCGCCACCGGGGTAGGGGCAAAGGTCATCGGGCCTAGCCGGATCCGGCGATGAACCTCTCGATCAGCGACGCGGTTGCCGCGGCCTTGACGTTGTACCCGGCGGCGGCGATCTTGCCCTTCTCGTCGACCAGGAACGTCGAGCGGATAACGCCCTGCACCGTCTTGCCGTACATCTTCTTCTCGCCGAAGGCGCCCCAGGCGGTGAGCACCTTCCTGTCCGGATCGGACAGCAGCGGGAACGTCAGCGACTCGGCGTCGCGGAATTTCGCCAGCTTCTCGGGCTTGTCGGGGGAGATCCCGACCACGTCGATACCCGCGTCGTTGAGTTCGGCCAGGCCGTCCCGGAAGCTGCACGCCTCCTTGGTGCATCCCGGTGTGGACGCGGCGGGGTAGAAGTAGACGATCACCTTGCGGCCCTTGAAGTCCGAGAGCTTGACGGTCTTCCCGCCGGCGTCGGGCAGGCTGAACGCCGGGGCCTTGTCGCCGACCTCGAGGCGCGCTGTGTCGGTCACTGGTGCTTCCTTCCTCTGGCGGTGTGGCGGCCCCTTTCGTGATCTGGGGGCCCGCGCTGCTCTAGGGTAGAACCCTTCGGAACGTGGAAGCGAGGACGGACGTGGCTGAGCGGGATCCCGAGGTCATCAAGCAGGAGATCGCCGCTGCGCGCGATCGGCTGGCCTCGACGGTCGACATCCTTGCCGAGCGGGCCAACCCGCAGCGCGTGGCCGAGGATCTCAAGTCCAAAGTGCTGGGCTTCCTCAAACAGCCGGCGGTCGCCGCGACGCTGGCCGGAATCGGTGCCCTGACGATGGTGGTCGTGGTTCGGGGAATCCGCCGCTAGTTAGTCAGCGGCGGCGCAGCCAGCCGCCGAAGCCCGGCGGGTTGGCGGAGAGGCCGAGCCTGCTGCAGGTGCGGATGCGGATCGGCGGTTCGTCGTCGTCGCGGGGCGGCTGGCCGGGGTGGCTGTGCCAATCCGTTGCCATACGTTCCTCCCCTGATTATCTGAGCTAATGCTGCGTCTCTTTCCGCCGGAGAATAATTCACAGAATAAGACCACGTCAAATCGGCGTTCGGAGCGCCACGGGAAATTGCGCCGCTACCGGATCGGATTTGCTAGCCGAAGTAGCTCTCGCTGCCGGTCGGGTAACCGCCTCCGACCGTGGCGATGTGCACGTGGGTGAGGTGATTGGCGTCGGGGTTTCCGAGGTCGGGCATGTACGACGCCGTGCCCGACCGGGGGTAGAAGACCCGCTGCCAGATCACGTTGTCGATCCCGAACAGGTCGGCGTTCTCGAACGCGAACCGGACGATACGGTCCCCGAGTTCCTTACCCTCCGGCGTCCACCAGTTCGGGATCATCACGTCTATCGCCAGGCCGTTGGGGTGCCACTTGAGCGGGTCGGCGCGCATCCCGCCGATATCGCTGATCTCGGGGAAGTGCGCGCTGATGGCTCGCTCGGCGAGGATGGTGCGCACCTGCAGCCCTCGCTCGTTCCCGACTCCCGGCGGCAGCGCGAACTTCACCGACCGGTCGGTGGCGAGCCTGGCCGCGATGGCCGCCTCGATGTCGGCCTGGCCGGGAGTGACGATGTAGTGGTTGTAGCCGACCGGGAACCCCGGCCCGGTGACCGCGACGATCTGCGGGTCCCAGTTGACCGGCTTGGGGGCGTCGGCGGCCTTCGCCGACGCCGGAGGGCTCTGGCCGGCCCCCGCCCCCGCGGCGAACAACGCCGCCGCCGGAACGACCAGAGCGGCAACCGCCATCAGCACGCGCTGATATCT
>NZ_JBJTJF010000175.1:0-17185 GCF_046095365.1 Mycobacterium sp. | reverse complement strand
GCCGTGCGGGCGGGGACCGTCTTGCGGCCGCGCAGTGCGGGCAGGGAGACCATGCCGGCTCAGCGGCCGAGCGCGTGCAGTGCCCGCTCGAATACCTCGTCGAGGGTGCCGACGGCGTCGACCGTGCGCAGCTCACTCTCGCCCTGGTAGTAGTCCAGCAACGGCGCGGTCTCGTCGTGGTACACCCGGAACCGGTTGCGGATGACGTCCTCGGTGTCATCGGCACGGCCGCGGCTCATCAGACGGCCCACCAGTTCCTCCTCGGGCACCCGCAGCTCGACCACGGCGTCCAGCTTCAGACCGCGGCGCTCGAGCATGTCGTGCAGTGCCTCGGCCTGCTCCACCGTGCGGGGGAAGCCGTCGAGGATGAAGCCGCCGGCCACGTCGGTCTCGTCGAGCCGGTCGTCGACCAGGTCGTTGGTCAGGCTGGTGGGCACCAGTTCCCCGGAGTCGAGGTAGTGCTTGGCCCGCACGCCCAGTTCGGTGCCGTTGCTGATGTTGCGCCGGAACAGCTCGCCGGTGGAGATGTGGGGGACCCCCAGATTCTCCGCGATGCGGACTGCCTGGGTGCCCTTGCCCGCCCCCGGCGGACCCAGCAGGACGACTCTCACTTGAGGAACCCTTCATAGTTGCGCTGCATCAGCTGGCTCTCGATCTGCTTCACCGTGTCCAGGCCGACGCCGATCATGATCAGCACCGCGGTTCCACCGAACGGCAGATTCTGCACGCTACCGCTGTTGCCGATCTCGAGGAACAGGTTCGGCAGGACGGCGATGATGCCCAGGTAGATCGAACCGGGCAGGGTGATCCGGTTGAGCACGTAGGACAGGTAGTCGGCGGTCGGCTTGCCGGGCCGGATGCCCGGGATGAAGCCGCCGAACTTCTTCATCTCGTCGGCCCGCTCCTCGGGGTTGAAGGTGATCGAGACGTAGAAGTAGGTGAAGAAGATGATCAGCCCGAAGTAGATGGCGATGTACAGCGGGTCCGCCGGGTTGGTGAGGTGTTCGGCGACGAAGCGGTCCCACCAGTTGGTGTTGGCGGGGTTGCTGCGGCCACTCTGGATCAGCTGGGTGATCAGGTGCGGGATGTAGATCAGCGACGAGGCGAAGATGACCGGGATGACGCCGGCCTGGTTGACCTTCAACGGCAGGTAGGTCGACGTGCCGCCGTACATCTTGCGGCCCACCATCCGCTTGGCGTACTGCACCGGGATGCGGCGCTGGCCCTGCTCGACGAAGACCACTCCGATGATGATCAGCAGCGCGGCGCCGCACACCGCGGCGAAGACCGGGCCGCCGCGGGTGTCCAGGATCGACTTGCCCTCGGCCGGGATGCGGGCGGCGATGCCGGCGAAGATCAGCAGCGACATGCCGTTGCCGATCCCGCGCTCGGTGACAAGTTCGCCCATCCACATCACCAGGGCGGCGCCGGCGGTCATCACGATCACGATGACGATCAGGGAGAAGATCGCCTTGTCGTCGAGGACCTCCACCGAGCAGTTCTGCAGCAGTCCGCCGTTTGCCGCGAGCGCCACGATGCTGGTGGCCTGCAGGACCGCCAGCGCGATGGACAGGTAGCGGGTGTACTGGGTCATCTTGGCCTGACCCGCCTGGCCCTCCTTGCGCAGCTCCTCGAAGCGCGGGATGACGACGGTGAGCAGCTGCACGATGATGCTGGCCGTGATGTAGGGCATCACGCCCACGGCGAACACCGACACCTGCAGCAGCGCCCCGCCGGAGAACAGGTTGATCAGGGAGTAGATCTGGGCGCCCGCGCCGCCGCTGACCTCGTCGATGCACTGCTGGACGTTGCCGTAGTTCACCCCCGGGGACGGCAGGGTGGCGCCGGCGCGGTAGAGCACCACCATGGCCAGGGTGAAGAGGATCTTGCGCCGCAGGTCGGGCGTCCGCAGCGACGAGATGAAAGCCGAGAGCACTCTTCCTCCTGGGCAGCCGGACGGCGGTCGCGGCGTGCCGATGGGGCTGGCCTGGCCAGCGTTCGGGTAATCCTTCGCAGGGCGCGCCAGGGCGCGCTCGGTCAGTCTACGAGACTAACAGTCACCCCAGGCAGGCCGGGAATCCGTTCGGTGCCGGACGGCGCAGCCCGGGCAGCTGGTTAAATTGGCTAACCAACACCGACCCGGAAGACCAGCCATGGCCCGCACCGACGACGACACCTGGGACCTGGCGACCAGCGTGGGCGCCACCGCGACCATGGTGGCCACCGCCCGGGCCGTGGCCACCCGCCGCAACGATCCGCTGGTCAACGACCCCATCGCCGATCCGTTGGTCCGCGCGGTGGGGATCGCACCGTTCGTCCGGGTACTCGACGGCCGGGAGGGCGAAGCCGCAGCCGAGGGGGTGGAACTCCTCATCGACGCGATCGCGGTCCGCTCCCGCTTCTACGACGACTTCTTCGCCGACGCGACCGCCGCGGGTGTCCGCCAGGCCGTCATCCTGGCAGCGGGACTCGACGCGCGCGCCTACCGGCTGCGCTGGCCCCCGGGCACGACGGTCTTCGAGGTCGACCAGCCCGAGGTCGTCGCGTTCAAGTCGCGGGTCCTCGCCGAGCACGGCTTCTCCCCCGCCGCCGCCCGCCGCGCCGTCGGGATCGACCTGCGCGACGACTGGCCGGCCGCGCTGCGCGCGCACGGCTACGACCCGGGTGTGCCGGCTGCCTGGATCGCCGAGGGACTGCTGGTGTACCTGCCGCCCGACGCCCAGGACCGGCTGTTCGAGGACGTCACCGCAGTTTCCGCGCCGGGCAGCCGGATCGCCACCGAGTACCTCCCCGACGGCGGTGCAGGGCTGGCCGCGCGGACCGCCACGATGAGCGCCCAGTGGGCCGACCAGGGCCTGGACCTCGACCTCGGCGAGCTGTTCTACTCCGGCTCGCGCCGTTCGGTCGTCGAGCACCTCGGCGAACTCGGCTGGCAGGTGACGACCCGCACCCGTCCGGAGATGTTCGCCGCCTACCAGCGGCCCTTCCCGGCCGGACTGGAGGCCCTGCGGAACTCCCTGTGCGTCACAGCGATCCGGAAGGACGCGCCATGAGCCCGCGCCGTGACGGCGACTCCTGGGATCTGGCCTCCGGCGTGGGCACCACGGCCACCGCCGTTGCCGCGGCGCGCGCCCTGGCGACCCGGGCCGGCCAGATCGACGATCGCTGGGCTGAGCCGCTGGTGCGCGCCGTGCGGATGGATCACTTCGACGACATTCTCGACGGCAGGGCGGGGTCCGGGTCCGAAGTGGAGCGGATGGCCGCCGGAATGGCCGTCCGGACACAGTATTTCGACGCGTTTCTCACCGATGCCGGGGCGGCCGGCATCAGGCAGGTGGTCATACTGGCCAGCGGCCTGGACGCCAGGGCCTACCGGCTGGCATGGCCCGAGGGCACCGTGGTGTACGAAACGGATCAGCCGGCCGTCATCGACTTCAAGACGGCGACGCTGGACCGGCTGGGTGTGACACCCACCGCCGAGGTCCGCACTGTCGGGGTGGATCTTCGCGACGACTGGCCGGCGGCCCTGCGGGCCAACGGTTTCCGCACCGGCCGACCGACGGCCTGGATCGCCGAGGGCCTGCTGATGTACCTGCCACCGGAGGCCCAGGACCGGCTTTTCGACCACATCACGGCGCTCAGCGCCGCCGGAAGCCGGCTGGCCACCGAGTTCTTCCCGACCATGGACGCGTTCACCGCCGCCGACGACGACACACCCGGCTGCTGGAAGCGCTTCGGCTTCACCGACGATCTGGCCGGACTGGTCTACGACGGCGAGCGCAGCGACCTGGTCGAATACCTGGCGAGGCTGGGCTGGCAGGTCACACCCTGTCTGGTGAGCGAACTGTTCGAGGCCTACGGTATCGAACAACGTCAGGACGAGATGACCGAGAAGTTCGCCGACTTCCAGTACGTCTCGGCCGAGCTGGGCTAAGCGGAACGACGATGGCACGCTCCGACGACGACGACTGGGACCTGGCCTCCAGTGTGGGGGCGACGGCGACCATGGTGGCCGCTGCCCGGGCCATGGCCACCAGGGACGGCCTGGTCGACGACCCGTTCGCCGAGCCGCTGGTGCGCGCGGTGGGTATGCCGTTCTTCGCCGACATGCTCGACGGACGTCTGGGCGAGCTCCCGTTCGGCGACGCCGGACCCGAACGGCTCCGGGCGATGATCGCCGGAATGGCCATGCGCACAAGATTTTTCGACGACTACTTCGTCCGGTGTGCCGCAGCGGGTCTCCGACAGGCGGTCATCCTGGCCTCGGGACTCGACTCGCGCGGCTATCGGCTGGCATGGCCGAAGGGCGCGGTGCTCTACGAAGTCGACCAGCCGGCGGTGATCGACTTCAAGACCGCGACACTGGCCGGTCTCGGCGCCATGCCCACCGCGACGCGGCGCACCGTCGGGATCGACCTGCGCGCCGACTGGCCGGCCGCGCTGAGCGTCGCCGGATTCGATGCGGCCGAACCCACCGCGTGGCTGGCCGAGGGCCTGTTGATCTACCTGCCCCCGCCGGCCCAGGACAGCCTGCTCGACACGATCACCTCGCTCAGCGCCCCGGGAAGCGCGGTGGCCACCGAGTACGCGCCGGGCATCATCGACTTCGACGCAACCCGGGCCCGGGAGATGACCGCGAGCATGCGCGAGCGCGGCCTGGACATGGACATGCCCGCCCTGGTCTACCCCGGGCCCCGCAACAACGTCATGGACTATCTGCGGGCAGCGGGCTGGCAGGTGACCGGCGTCCCGGGGGACGAACTGTTCGTCCGCGCCGGCCTGACCCCGCCCGATCGCTCCGACTACGACCCGCTCGGTGAGATCGTCTACGTCAGCGCCACCCGCTGATTCAGAACCGGCCGTCGCCCAGCCACAGCACGGTCGTTCCACGCACCGCGCGCTCGCTGCGTTCCACCAGTCCGGTCACCGCCCCGGCCAGCAGCCCGGTGGCGATGTCGGTGAGCGTGGCGGCCGGTTGCGAGGACGCCCGGTGCCGCAGGTAATCCCGCACTCCTGACCCGGGGTACCCGGTCAGGCTGACCTCCGCGTCAGGGTCCAGCCCGGCCAGTACCTTGGCCCGGCGCACCGCTGCGCGCAGACCGCCGAGTTCGTCGACCAGGCCGCGCTCGGCGGCGTCGGCCCCGGTCCACACCCTCCCCCGTGCCACCTCCTCGACCTGCTCGACCGTCATCCCCCGCGCCTCGGCCACCCGCCGCACGAAGTCGTCGTAAAACAGGTCGGCCTCGGCTTCGACCATCGTCTGCTGCTCGGGGGTGAACGGCGCGTTGAGCGACCACGCGTCGGCATTGGTGTTGGTGCGCACCGCATCCGAGCCCACCCCGAGGCGCTCCTTGAGGTCGCGGGCGACCAGCTTGCCGGTGACCACGCCGATCGAACCGGTGATGGTCCCCGGGTTCGCCACGATCGTCTCGGCGGCCATGGCCACGTAGTAGCCGCCCGAGGCCGCCACTCCCCCCATCGAGGCGACCACCGGCTTTCCCGCGTGGCGGGTGCGGGACACCTCCCGCCAGATCGTCTCCGACCCGGTCACCGATCCGCCCGGGCTGTCGACGCGCAGCACCACAGCCTTGACGTCGTCGTCGGCGGCGGCCTCACGCAGCGCTGCGGCGATGGTGTCACCACCGGCACTCGAGCGCGACATCGGCAGGGCCTGCGGGCCGCCCCGGCCGCTGACGATCGGGCCGGCCACCGTCACCACGGCGATGACGGGTTTCTGCGCCCGGATCGACGGGACTCCGGTGCGGGTCTGGGCGTAGCGGGACAGGAAAAGCCGGGGAGGCGCATCCTTGTCATCCGGGCCGTCCAGACCGTTATGACCGGTCAACTCGGCGATGCGAACGTAGGCCTCGTCCCGGAAACCGATGCGGTCCAACAGCTTCGAGGCCACCGCGTCGTCGCGCAGCAGCGGTGCCCGGTCGGCAAGCCGGTCCAGTGCGGCGGAGTCCAGCCCGCGCGAGTCGGCGATGCCCTGCCAGACCTGCCCGTGCAGGCTGTCGATCAGCCGGGTGTCGGCTTCGCGGTGGGCGTCGGTGTAGCGGTCCTGGGTGAACAGATTCGCCGCCGACTTGTACTCCCCGCGGGCGACGAACTGCGCCTCCACCCCCGCCTTGTCCAGCGCGTCGCGCAGGAACAGCGCGTTGGTCGCGAAGCCGATCAGGCCCACGGTTCCCGACGGTTGCATCCACACCTCGCCGAACCCGGAGGCCAGGTAGTAGGACAGCGTTCCCGGATAGGTCTCGGCCCAGGCCAGCGACGGCTTGACCGCGGTGAAGGCGGTAATCGCCTCCCGCAGTTCCTGCACCGCGGCCGGCGGTGCCGCCGAAAGCTGCACCCGCGCAATCAGTCCCGCGACCCGGTCGTCCTCGGCGGCACGGTGGATGGCGGACACCGCGTCGCGCAGCAGCATCGGCCGACCGGCCCCGGTGACGAACCGGACCGGGTCGAACCCGGCGGTCTCCGGCGGCACCGACTGCAGGTCGAGTTCGAGGATGACTCCGCCGGGCACCCCGTGGTGGCGGGCGGTGTCGATCCGCCTCGCCACCGCACGCACATCACCGGGAAATCCGGTCAGGAAAGATCGCATACCGTCGACGTTACCGGCTACCCGGAGTCTCATCTCCGCGGGTTCCAGGTCCCGGGACAGTCATTGACGAGCTTGGGAGGAAAGGTCTCGAGATTACGCAGGCGCCTGACGAAATCATCGTGGTCGAAGCCGCAGCCTGCGTAATTGGCTTCGCCTTGCCCGCCCAGAAATGCGACCAGTCCGTAGATCTGCCGATTGTCGAGATACTGGCCCACCCCTTTGCGGCGGAGCCGGTCGGAGAAGATGGCGTACTCGTATCGCGCCGTGCCGTCGTCGTAACAGACATGTTCAAGCGCCTCGAAACGGATCAGGTAAGCGCAGTGGACCACGTTGACGGCGATGAATCCGCGCACGTTCCCGTTGAGAACGTCGTAGTACTCACGGCATTCGCAGAGGTAGCCTTTGTCGTCGGTCGAGAAGTGGTAGTTGGCGTACACATCGGTCACTGTTCGCAGCAGTGGCGCAACAACCGGGAGTCGCGCGTCGTAGAGGCTCTGCAGGGTCGCCGGGATGATGAAGTTGTCCACGTCGACCACGAAATAGTCGGCTGCCAACTCGCGGGCGAAGTCCACCGAATCCTGCCGTATCCGTGCGAGGACGGAAAATCGATGTTGGTCCCACTCGTGATTCTTGTACTGCCTCAGACCGCCGATATCCGCGTAGTTCGCGGTGACGGACTTGTACTGGTCCTCGTTCTCGTGCACCCAGGCCTGAAGGATCGCGTTGGTGTCGTCGGTGGAGTCGTTGGCCCGGATGTAGAGATGGATCCTGGATTTGGGGAATGTCTGCGCGCCAAGGCACCGGAGGTAGAGGGGCAGCGTCTCCGCCTTGTCCTTCGCCAGGATTGCCACGACGACATCCCGGTCCCCGCTGTCGTTGTCCATCGGCCTGTTCCGCAGACGGGGTACGGACCCGTGGGCGGCTCTAGGAGATCTCGGTGACCGAGCCGCCGGCGGCGGTGATCTTCTCCCGGGCGCTGCCGCTGAACTTGTGCGCGGTCACGTTGACCTTGACCGTCAGCTTGCCGTCGCCGAGCACCTTGACCAGGGTGTTCTTCCGGACCGCACCCTTGGCCACCAAGTCCTCGAGGCTGACGTCGCCACCGGCCGGGAACAGCCGGCTCAGGTCGCTGACGTTGACCACCTGATACTCGGTGCGGAACCGGTTGCGGAACCCCTTGAGCTTGGGCAGCCGCATGTGGATCGGCATCTGACCGCCCTCGAAGGCCACCGGCACGTTCTTGCGGGCCTTGGTGCCCTTGGTGCCACGGCCGGCGGTCTTGCCCTTGGATCCCTCGCCGCGACCGACGCGGGTCTTGGCCTTCTTCTCACCCGGCGCCGGGCGCAGGTCGTGCAGTTTGATGACGCTCATCAGCTCTCCACCTCTTCGACCTCGACCAGGTGGTGCACGACCTTGATCAGCCCGCGCGTCTGCGGGGTGTCCTCACGCACCACAGATTGCCGAATCTTGCGCAGGCCCAGCGTCCGCAGGCTTTCGCGCTGCTTCCAGCGCGCGCCCACGGTGCCGCGCACCTGCGTGATCTTGAGTTCCGCCATGGTTACCCGCTTCCTTCGCGCGCTGCGGCGGCCAGTGCCGCCTCGCTCTCGCGACGCGCCTTGAGCATCCCTGCCGGGGCGACGTCTTCGATGGGCAGGCCGCGGCGGGCCGCCACCTCCTCGGGACGCTGCAGCATCTTCAGCGCGGTCACCGTGGCGTGCACCACGTTGATCGCGTTGTCGCTGCCCAGCGACTTGGCCAGCACGTCGTGCACACCGGCGCATTCCAGCACCGCGCGGCAGGCGCCGCCGGCGATGACGCCGGTACCGGGGCTGGCCGGACGCAACATGACCACACCGGCGGCGGCCTCACCCTGAACCGGGTGGGTGATGGTGCTGCCGATCAGCGGCACCCGGAAGAAGTTCTTGCGAGCCTCCTCGACACCCTTGGCGATGGCGGCCGGCACCTCCTTGGCCTTGCCGTAACCGACGCCGACCATCCCGTGGCCGTCGCCGACGATCACCAGGGCGGTGAAGCTGAACCGGCGGCCGCCCTTGACCACCTTGGAGACGCGGTTGATGGCGACGACGCGCTCGAGGTACTGGCTCTTCTCCCCGCTGTCGCGGCCACCCCGCCCGCCGCGGTCGTCGCGCCGGCCGCGGTCACCGCGTCCGCCGCGGTCACCGCGGTCGTCGTTGCGGCTGCCCGCACTGGGGGCACCGGTCTCCGGGGCCGTCGCCGGAGCCGAAGTCTGCTCCGTCATCGTGCGGTCCTTCCGTTGCGCTCGTTCATCAGAATTTCAGTCCGTTCTCTCGGGCGGCGTCGGCCAGTGCGGCGATGCGCCCGCCGTAGGTGTTGCCGCCGCGGTCGAAGACCACCGCCTCGATGCCGGCAGCCTTGGCCCGCTCGGCGATCAGCTGTCCGACCCGCACGGCGTGGGCCTTCTTGTCGCCCTCCACCGCCCGCACGTCGGCCTCGATCGAGGACGCCGCGGCCAGAGTGTGGCCGGTCGAGTCGTCGACCAGTTGCACGTGGATGTGCCGCGAGGAGCGGTTGACCACCAGGCGCGGGCGCTGCGCGGTGCCGACCACCTTCTTGCGCAGCCGGGAGTGCCGGCGCAGGCGGGCCGCCCGGCGGGCCGCCGAGGCGGTGGTGCCGATCGGCTTGCGCTCGAGTGTCTGTGTCTGGGCCATGGTCACTTACCTGTCTTTCCGACCTTGCGACGGATCTGCTCGCCCTCGTAACGCACGCCCTTGCCCTTGTAGGGGTCCGGGCGGCGCAGGCGGCGGATGACCGCCGAGATCTGGCCGACCTTCTGCTTGTCGATCCCGGTCACCGAGAATTTCGTCGGGCTCTCCACCGCGAAGGTGATGCCCTCCGGCGGCTCGATGACGACGGGGTGGCTGTAGCCCAGGGCGAACTCGAGGTTGCTGCCCTTCTGCTGAACGCGGTAGCCGACGCCGAAGATCTCCATCTTGGTGGTGTAGCCCTCGGTGACACCGGTGATCAGGTTGGCCACCAGGGTGCGCGACAGGCCGTGCAGCGAGCGGCTGCGGCGTTCGTCGTCGGGCCGGGCCACCACGATGGCACCGTCGTCGTTGCGCGACACGGTGATCGGCTCGGCGACCGCGAGTTGCAGGGCGCCCTTGGGGCCCTTGACGGCGATGTTCTGGCCGTCGATGTTGACGTCGACGCCGGACGGGACCGGCACCGGCTGCTTTCCAATACGCGACATGTCTTCTAAGCCTCTCTCACCACACGTACGCGAGGACTTCGCCGCCCACGCCCTCTCGGGCGGCCTGGCGGTCGGTCTTCAGGCCGGCGGACGTGGAGATGATCGCCACGCCCAGCCCGCCGAGCACCCGGGGCAGGTTGGTGGACTTGGCGTACACCCGAAGGCCGGGCTTGGACACCCGGCGCAGACCGGCGAGGCTGCGCTCCCGGTTGGGGCCGTACTTGAGCTTGAGCACCAGCGCCTTGCCCACCCGGGCGTCCTCGGTGCGGAAGTCACTGATGTAGCCCTCGTTCTTGAGGATCTCGGCGATGTTCGCCTTGATCTTCGAGTGCGGCAGGGTCACCTCGTCGTGGTACGCCGAGTTGGCGTTGCGCAGCCGGGTGAGGAAGTCCGCGATCGGATCAGTCATGGTCATCGCGCGCTGCTCCTCTTCTTCGCTGCGCTCAGCATCGTCATCGCAGTCATTTGGCGCATCCCTCTCTCACCAGCTCGACTTCTGAACGCCGGGCAGTTCGCCCGCGTGCGCCATCTCGCGCAGGCAGATCCGGCACAGGCCGAACTTGCGGTACACCGCGTGCGGACGTCCGCACTTGTTGCACCGGGTGTAGGCCCGCACCGCGAACTTCGGCTTCTTCTTGGCCTTGTTGACCAGCGCCTTCTTTGCCATTGCTCACTTCTCCTTGAACGGGAAGCCCAGCGCCCGCAGCAGCGCCCGTCCCTCGTCGTCGTTCGTCGCCGAGGTGACGACGGTGATGTCCATACCGCGCGGCCGGTCGATGGAATCCACGTCGATCTCGTGGAACACCGACTGCTCGGCCAGGCCGAACGTGTAGTTGCCGTGGCCGTCGAACTGCTTGGCGCTCAGGCCGCGGAAGTCGCGGATACGCGGCAGTGCGATCGACACCAGGCGGTCCAGGAACTCCCACATCCGGTCGCCGCGCAGGGTGACCCGCGCACCGATGGGCATGCCCTCGCGGAGCTTGAACTGGGCGATGGACTTGGTCGCCTTGCGGATCTCCGGCTTCTGGCCGGTGATCAGCGCCAGGTCGTTGACCGCGCCGTTGATCAGCTTGGCGTCGCGCGCCGCGTCGCCGACGCCCATGTTGACGACGACCTTGACCACGCCCGGGATCTGCATCACGTTGGCGTAGTTGAACTCGTTGTTCAGCGCGTCGCGGATCTCGCTGCGGTAGCGCTGCTTGAGCCGGGGCTGCACCTTCTCTTCCACCGATGTCATGCCTTGATGTCCTTGCCGTTGCGCTTGGAAATGCGGACCCGCTTGCCGGTCTCCTCGTCGACGCGGTAGCCGACGCGGGTCGGCTTGCCGTCGGAGTCGACGACCATCACGTTGGAGACGTGGATCGGGGCCTCCTGGGTGACGATCCCGCCGGAGGAGGCGCCGCGCTCTCCTGCCGACTGGGCGGTGTGCTTCTTGATCCGATTGACGCCCTCGACCAGGACACGGTTGCGATCCGGGTAGGCCTGGATCACCTTGCCCTTGGCACCCTTGTCCTTACCGGAGATCACCAGCACGGTGTCGCCCTTGTGGACCTTCATCTACAGCACCTCCGGGGCCAGCGAGACGATCTTCATGAAGCGCTTCTCCCGCAGTTCGCGGCCGACCGGGCCGAAGATGCGGGTTCCGCGCGGGTCGTTGTCGGGCTTGATGATCACCGCGGCGTTCTCGTCGAACTTGATGTAGCTGCCGTCGGGCCGGCGGCGCTCCTTGACGGTGCGCACCACCACGGCCTTGACCACGTCACCGCGCTTGACGTTGCCGCCCGGGATGGCGTCCTTGACGGTGGCGACGATGATGTCGCCGATGCCGGCGTAGCGCCGCGACGAGCCGCCCAGCACGCGGATGCACAAGATCTCCTTGGCACCGGTGTTGTCGGCAACCTTGAGCCGCGATTCCTGCTGAATCACCAGATCTCCCTCGGTTGTGCACGCAGCAGAAGCTCAGCGCAGGCTGAACGAACCTGTCATGCTCGGTCTTCGCAACCCGAGGGCACGCGGGGCCGCCGTTCGCACGCCGGCCGAGGTCTGCCCCAGGCAACCCCCAAATACTAGGTGACGGGCACCTCACCGGCCAAATCCGGGCCCGTCACCCCGCGGAACCGCCAGGCGATGCCCGCCCCGGGACCTACCGGCCGACCACGCAGCGGAACCCGATGTGCGTGGTGGAACTGTCCTGGGACTGCGGGGAGCGCGCCGCCGGTCGGTAGCGGTGGCAGTACTCCGGCGCGCACAGGTGCGAGCCGCCCTTGAGGGTCTGGATCTGCGACGGGTCCGGTTCGGCGGAGGTCGGACAGCAGGTCTTGGTCTGGTCCCCGACCCGGTGGCCGCGCTCGGAGTACTTCGTGGTGGTCCACTCCCACACGTTGCCGATCATGTCGACCAGACCGAACCCGTTAACCGGGAACACGCCCACCGGCGAGGTGCCCACCCAGCCCAGCGCCCCGTCGTTGCGGTAGGGGAAGCGGCCCTGCCAGGTGTTGGCCATCAGTCGACCGCCCGGGCGCGGCTGGTCCCCCCACGCGTAGGCGGCCTCGGACCCGGCGCCGGCGGCGTACTCCCACTCCGCCTCGGTGGGCAGCCGCCGGCCGGCCCAGGCCGCGTACGCCCCGGCGTCGGGATAGGCCACCTGCACGACGGGGTGGTCGTCCTTGCCCGTGATGTCGCTGCCCGCACCGAAGGGGGCGCGCCAGTTCGCGCCGGGCGCCCAGTCCCACCACTGCCGCCAGTCGCCGAGATTGACCGGACCGGCGGTGGGTGTGAACACCAGCGCCCCGGGCAACAGGTCCTGCGGTGCGACGCCGGGGTAGAGCGCCGGTTCCAGCGGCCGTTCGGCGACGGTGATGTAGCCGGTGGCGTCGATGAATTCGGCGAACTGCGCGTTGGTCACCGGGTGGCGCTCGATGGCGAAGGGCCCGACGGTCGCGGTGTGGACCGGCGCTTCCTCGGGATAGAAGCTCGTCGAGCCCATCCGGAACGGCCCGCCCGGCAACTCCACGAGTTCAGTCAGCACCCGGTCAGCCTAGGTCGCCGGCCCCCACGCCCTTTTCAGGGCACAGCCGCCGCCGTGATCAGCACGCCCCGCAGCTGACCGGCGATCAAGGCCCCGTGCAGCGTGCCGTACCAGCTGTCGAAGTAGTCGTACCACTGCGCGCCGTGGCGTTCGGTGATCGCGGCGCGCCCGGCGGCCAGCCTGTCCAGCAGGGTCTGGTACCAGCCGATGTAGCGACCGGTCAGATCGACGACCGCCTGCTGGCGCCAGCCCGCCCGCGCCAACTGTGCGGCGACGGCGTCCAGGGCGATCGGGGTGCCGATCGCAGAGCCCAGGGCTTCGGGCAGCGGCCCGGGAACCGGCTGGGCGTAGTCGAAGAGGCGCAACTGCGCGCCCGGGCGGGCGACCCCGCGCAGATTCCGCAGCGCGCCCGGCTGGTCGGTGAACGCGTAGAAGGAGTTGAACAGGCAGATCAGATCGAAGCTGCCCAGATCCGCCCGCGGCAGCGCCTGCACATCGCAGCTGTGGAAGTCCACCGAGGGATAGCGCTGCTGTGCGTAGCGGATCGCCTCGGCGTCGGAATCGATGCCCACCACCTGCGTCCAGCCCCGTTCGCGGATCCACTCGGCGGTGCCCCCGCGGCCGCAGCCGACGTCGAGGACCCGTGCACCCGGCTCCACCGGTACTCCGTCGAATGTGAGGGCGATCGCCTCGGCTTCGCCGGGGTGGGCGTAGTCGCCACCGCGCAGGGTGGCCAGGATCTGTTTGCCCTCAGGGGAATTGGGGTGCATGCTCTGCTCCGCTCAATCCCGGGCGAACGCCGCTGCCAGTTCGCGTTCGCGGTCGATGTACGGCGTGCCGGAGACGTCCACCACCACCTTGGCGATGGTCCCGCCGGCGAACGCGAACGGCGCACGGTAGGCCCCGCACACCGCCTGCCCGCTGTTGCGCCCCACCTGGACACCGCCGCCGGAGAGCCCGAAGGTGATCGGGTGGGCGCGGACGCCGGCCAGGGTGGCCACGACGGCGTCGTCGACGTAGAGCGACACCGTCCCCAGCGGGGTGTGGCTGCCCTCGACGGTGCCGGTCCGCTCGTATCGCACCCCGAACACGTGGGCGCCCAGCGGAATCGGGTCCGGCGCACTGACCGCCTGCTCGTCTTCGCCCATGAAGTTGTAGACGTAGCGCAGCCGACCGTCGGCGACGAAGAGCACGTGCCCGCCGTGGCCGCCGCCCTGCTTGAACAGCACCCCGTGCGCGTCGGCGGAGTCGACGCTGACCTCGGCGAGCACCGAGAACGTCTGCCCGCGCAGCTCGACCATCGCGCCCAGCCCGACCGGCGCGGTTCCCGGGTAGTAGGTGTAGGTCCTCTGCCCGGCCGACAGCGTGGGCCGGAACCGGGTCAGCGTCTCGAAGACGTTGAGGTCGGCCAGCGGCAGCCCGTTGTACCGGGCCGCCTCGGAGAACCACAGCGCCTTGAGTTCCTCGAGTTTGTCCGGCTGCTCGGCGGCCAGGTCGTGGCACTGGCTGCGGTCGGCGTCGATGTGGAACAGCTCCCAGCGGTCGTCGTCGAAGTGCGACCAGCCGGCCGGGCTGGCCGGGTGCACGGTGCCGGCGAACCAGCCGTCGTTCCATATCCCCCGGGTGCCCAGCATGGTGTAGAACTGCGTGGTCTTACCGGTCCTGGCATTCGGATCATCAAGGGCGGCTTTGAAACTCACGCCCTCCAGCGGCTTCTGCGGTACCCCGGCGACGGTCTCGGGGCTGGAGATACCCAGCAACTCGTACACGGTGGGTGTGATGTCGGCGACGTTGATGTAGGTGTCGCGGACCTCGCCGTGCGCCTTGATGCCGGCCGGCCAGGAGACGATCGCGGTGTCGGCGATACCCCCCTCGTAGGAGGCGTAGCGCTTGAACAGCTTGTAGGGCGTGTTGAACGCCATCGCCCAGCCGATCGGATAGTGGTTGTAGGTAGCCGGGCCGCCGAGTTCGTCGTAGCAGCGCATGCTGTCCTCGACGGTGTCGATGTAGCCGTTGAAGAACTTCACCTCGTTGACCGAGCCGTTGGGCCCGCCCTCGCCGCTGGCGCCGTTGTCGGAGATCACCACGATGATGGTGTTGTCCAACTGCCCGGACTCCTCCAGGAAGTCCAGCACCCGGCCGATCTGGGCGTCGGTGTAGGAGAGAAACCCGGCGAACACCTCGGCCATCCGGGAGAACAGCCGCTTCTCCTCGTCGTTGAGCGACTCCCACGGCCGCACCGTGTCCTGGGCCGGCCAGGGCTGGCCGTCGGGGCCTTTGACGTCGGCGTAGGGGTTGACCGGGGACAGTTCGGTGTCCGGGGGGACGATGCCCATCGCCTTCTGGTTGGCCAGCACGATCTCGCGGTAGCGCTCGTAGCCCATGTCGAACGTGCCCGCGTAACGGTCGGCCCACTCCTTGAACACATGGTGGGGAGCGTGGCCCGCGCCCGGGCACAGGTAGGTGAACCACGGCTTGCCCGGCGCGATCACCTTCGCGTCGCGGATGAACTCGATGGCCTTGTCGGCCAGGTCCGCCGACAGGTGGTAGCCGTCCTCGGGGGTGCCCGGCGGGTCGACGGGGTGGTTGTCGTAGACCAGATCGGGGTACCACTGGTCGGTCTCCCCGCCGAGGAACCCGTAGAACCGCTCGAAGCCCCGGGCCAGCGGCCAATGTCGTTTGGTGGCAGCCAGATTCGACTCCTCCAGCGGGGTGAGATGCCACTTGCCGACGCAGTAGGTGTTCCAGCCACGCTCGACGAGGACCTCCGACAGCAGGGCGGTGTCGTCGGGGATTCGCCCGCTGCAGTTGGGGAAGCCGTCGGTGAACTCCTCGACGGTGGCCATCCCGACGGTGGTGGGGTTGCGCCCGGTCAGCAGCGCGGCCCGGGTGGGCGAGCACAGCGCGGTGGTGTGGAACTGGGTCAGCTTCACGCCGCGCTGCGCGATGCGGGTCATGGCCGGCATCTCCACCAGGCCGCCGAAGCAGTCCCAGGTGGCGATGCCGACGTCGTCCCAGACGACGTAGAGCACATTGGGGGCGTTCTCCGGTGCGGCCGGCGGCAGGAACGGACCCCAGTCCGGTTCGGAGTCGCGGATGTCGAGGGCGATCTTGCCGGTGAACTCAGCTCCCATGAAGGCGAACCTACCTGCGCAGGTTTGCAACCGCTCGCGACGGTGAATCACCACCGCGACCACGCACCGACCTTCGGAGGACGCATGCCGGGAATCTCACCTGCGCTCAGGGCAGCCGCCGTGGCGGCGACAGCCGCCGGACTGGTCTCCGTGGCGACAGCGGCAGGGATGGTCGCCGCACCGAAGGTCTCGGCCGCCTATCCCCTGATCGGCCGGCTGGGCAGTGAGCTGACGATGACCGACTCCGTCGGTCAGGTGGTCCTGAGCTGGCAGGTGAGCAACTTGCAGCCCAGCGCCGACCCGATGCCGGGCTATCGGGTGGCCGGGACGCTGTGGGAGGCGACCGCCACCGTCGAAGCCATCCGGGGCAGCGTGACACCGGCGATCTCCCAGTTCAACGCCGTTGCCCCCGACCGCGCCGCCTACCGTGTGCTGTGGGACGTGGCCGGCCCGACCAACATCAGCGGCGCCACCATCGCCCAGGGCGCCCAGTCCAGCGGCAAGATCCACTTCGACGTCACCGGCCCGCCACCGACCACGGTCACCATGAACAACGGCATGGAAGACCTGATGATCTGGGGTCCGTAGGCCCGCGGACCAGATCCTGGTTCGGAAAGTTCGATCCATGGGTTCATGCGCCGCCCATAGAACCGCACCGATAGTGGACAGGGTGAGTCGCGGATCAGCACTGGGAGCAAGGCGAGGATGAGCGCCCCGTCGGCCGGTGACCGGGTGGACCCGGAACGGGTCGCCGCGGTGATCTGCCGCACCACGACCGTCGGCGGCGCGTGCAAAGCGCTCGCCGAGGTCGGCTGGGAGAGTTCACTCGCCGGCAACCGGATCACCGTCGAGGACCGGGTGTTCGCCCGCTACATCGGCCGCGAGCGGTGGATCGTCGACGGACCCGACGACTGCCGGTTGTGCACGGCGGCGTTCGCAGGTTCCACCCGGGTTATCTGACTTCTCCCGTCCACCAGGCCCTTTGATGTGGCCAGGCCCTGTTCGCTATCAGCATAATTTGGGCGAGCCCGGTGCCGCTCAGCGAAGAGTCGTGATGGGTTCCCAGCCGCCTTTGCCTGGGACAACCGGGGCGGCGAGCGAACCGTCTCTCTCCGACCGCCGATTGCCCGGTGAGGAGGAATTCGCCCCCCGATCTCCCGATACCGCAGCCTCCGGCCGAGGCAACA
>NZ_JBJTJF010000174.1:0-10038 GCF_046095365.1 Mycobacterium sp. | reverse complement strand
CCGCACCCGCTGAGCGCCTCGCCGCCGGCCGGGGTGGCCGGCACCGGCAGCGGCTGCGGCGGGTCGCCCGCTTTGGGAACCTCCGAGGCGTCCACCGCCGGCGGCGTGGACACCTTGTAGGGACAGCTGTTGGGGTCCGGGGCCGGGACCGGATCGGCCCAGGCCAGGGCCGGAGAGCCGGTCATCACGACGGTGGCCGCGATCGCGGCGGCCCGCCTGATCAACCTCGCCATGGGATTGCAGGCTAGGCGATCCGGGCGCTGAAATCGGGGAAGCGCGCTGGGGCTGGTGTGGCTATTGTGACTGGCGGGCCGGCCCGGCGCGCGGCGTATCGCCGTTCCGGCCTCAGGCCCGGGTGCCGCCGCGGGTCTGCAGGAGGTCCCAGGCCTGGGTGAGCACCCGGCGCAGGATCGCCTCGATCTCGTCGAACAGGGCCTGATCGCTGATCAGTGGCGGGGCCAGCTGGATCACCGTGTCGCCGCGGTCCTCGGCCCGGCAGTACAGACCCGCTTCGAACAGTGCGCCGGAGAGGAAGCTGCGGATCAGCCACTCGGAGTCCTCGTCGTCGAAGGTCTCCCTGGTGGCTTTGTCCTTGACCAGCTCGATTCCGTAGAAGAAGCCGGCACCGCGAACTTCGCCGACGATCGGCAGATCCAGCAGCCGTTCCAGCGTCGCGCGGAAGGCTGGTGCGGTGTGCCTGACGTGGTCGACGAGGCCCTCCCGCTCGAAGATGTCGAGGTTGGCCAGCGCGACCGCCGCGGAGACCGGGTGTCCGCCGAAGGTGTAGCCGTGCGCGAACGCGGTGAAGCCGTCGTCGAACGGCTCGAAAAGCCGGTCCGAGGCGATCATCGCGCCGATCGGGGAGTAGCCCGAGCTCATGCCCTTGGCACAGGTGATGATGTCGGGGGTGTAGCCGAAGTCGCCCAGTTCGCTGGTGCAGCCGAACATCGAACCGATGCGACCGAACGCGCAGATCGTCTCGTCGGACACCATCAGCACGTCGTAGTGGTCACAGATCTCCCGGACCCGCTCGAAGTAGCCGGGCGGGGGAGTGAAGCAGCCCCCGGCGTTCTGCACCGGCTCGAGGAAGACCGCCGCGACCGAGTCGGGACCCTCGAACTCGATGGCCTCGGCGATCCGGTTGGCCGCCCACTGGCCGAACTCCTTGATGTCGGTGCGCAGTCCTTCCGGTGCCCGGTAGAAGTTGGTATTGGGCACCCGGAATCCGCCCGGGGCGACCGGCTCGAACGGCACCTTGAAGGTGGGCAGACCGGTGATCGCGAGTGCGCCGTGGGTGGTGCCGTGGTAGGCGGTGGCGCGCGAGATCACCTTGAACTTGCCGGGCTTGCCGGTGAGCTTGAAGTACTGCTTCGCCAGTTTCCAGGCGCTCTCCACGGCGTCTCCGCCACCGGTGGTGAAGAAGATCCGGTTCAGGTCGCCCGGGGCGTAGCCGGCCAGCCGCTCGGCCAGTTCGATTGCCACCGGGGTGGCGTAGGACCACAGCGGGAAGAACTCCAGCGTCTCGGCCTGCTTGGCGGCGGCCTCGGCCAGTTCCCGGCGGCCGTGCCCGACCTGGCAGGTGAAAAGCCCGGACAGCCCGTCGATGTAGCGCTTCCCGTTGCTGTCCCAGATGTGGACGCCCTCCCCCCTGGTGATGATGGGTGGGGTGATGCCCTTGCCGTGCCGGGCGAAGTGTCCCCACAGGTGCCGCTGGGCCTTGGCCGAAAGGTCGGTGGCCGGCTCGGTTCTCATCGGGTAACCCATCCTCATCGCGTACCCCAGCTGTACTGCTGTTTAACGAGTTTGAGATAAACGAGGGTCTCGGTGGAGGTCACGCCGGGTGTCGAGCGAATTTCGGTGTTGAGCACATCCAGGAGTTCCGCGTCGTCCGAGCACACGATCTCGACGATCGCGTCGTAGGTCCCGGCGGTGAGCACCACGTAGGACACCGACTTCAGTGCGGCCAGACGCTCGGACACCGTGGAGACGTCGCCCTGACAGCGCACACCGATCAGGGCCTGACGGGAGAACCCGAGCTGCATCGGGTTGGTGACGGCCACGATCTGCATCACCCCGGCGTCGATGAGCCGTTGCACCCGCTGCCGGACCGCTGCCTCGGACAGGCCCACGGCCTTGCCGATCCCGGCGTAGGAGCGGCGGCCGTCATGCTGGAGTTTCTCGATGATGGCCTTGGACATGTCGTCGAGACCGACCGGACCGGGATGACCGGGGGCGACGGCCCGTAATTCGTGCATACCGTCTATTATGCACGGAATCCGTCGTTTCAAGCAACTTATTCGACGGAATGCGTAGAATCGTGGCGTGATTTCTAGCAGTTGGATCGACGGCGCACCGGTGAACACAGCCGGCGTCCGTCATCAGGTCATCAACCCCGCGACCGGTGACGTGGTCGCCGAACTCGCGCTCGCCACACCCGCCGACGTCGACCTTGCGGTGGCATCGGCGCGGGCCGCGCTGCCCGGCTGGGCCGCGGCCACCCCGGCCGAACGCTCGGCGGTGCTGTTCAAGCTCGCCGAGCTGCTCGAGGAGAACGCCGCCGACGTCATCGCCGAAGAGGTCAGCCAGACCGGCAAGCCGGTGCGGCTGGCAACGGAGTTCGACCTGCCGGGCAGCATCGACAACATCGCCTTCTTCGCCGGGGCGGCCCGCCATCTGGAGGGCAAGGCCACCGCGGAGTACTCCGCGGACCACACCTCCTCGATCCGGCGGGAGGCCGTCGGCGTCGTCGCCACCATCACGCCGTGGAACTACCCGCTGCAGATGGCGGTGTGGAAGGTGATCCCGGCGCTGGCGGCCGGCTGCTCGGTGGTGATCAAGCCCGCCGAACTCACCCCGCTGACCACCCTGACCCTGGCCAGGTTGGCCGCCGAGGCCGGCCTGCCCGAGGGGGTGCTCAACGTCGTCACCGGGGCGGGTGCCGACGTCGGCCATGCGCTGGCGGGCCACCCCGGGGTGGACGTCGTGACGTTCACCGGCTCCACCGCTGTGGGACGAAAGGTCATGGCGGCAGCCGCTGTTGCCGGTCACCGGACCCAGCTCGAACTCGGCGGGAAGGCGCCGTTCGTGGTGTTCGGCGACGCCGACCTCGACGCCGCCGTGCAGGGCGCGGTCGCCGGCGCGCTGATCAACTCCGGGCAGGACTGCACCGCGGCCACCCGGGCGATCGTGGCGGCCAACCTCTACGACGACTTCGTCGACGGGGTCGCCGACCTGATGGGTAGGATCGCCGTCGGCGACCCGCAGGACCCCGACACCGACCTCGGCCCGCTGATCTCCCAGGCGCACCGCTCCAAGGTCGCCGGAATGGTCGACCGGGCGCCTGCTCAGGGCGCCCGCGTCGTCGTCGGCGGCAAGTCCCCGGACCTGCCCGGCTCCTACTACCTGCCCACGCTGCTGGCCGACGTCAGCGAGGACTCCGAGGTCTACCGCGACGAGATCTTCGGGCCGGTGCTGACTGTGCGGCCACACGCCGGCGACGACGACGCTCTGCGTCAGGCCAACGACACCGATTACGGGCTGGCCGCCTCGGCGTGGACGCGCGACGTCTACCGCGCCCAGCGGGCGTCGCGGGAGATCAAGGCCGGTTGCGTGTGGATCAATGACCACATCCCGATCATCAGCGAGATGCCGCACGGCGGTCTGGGCGCCTCAGGCTTCGGCAAGGACATGTCGGACTACTCGTTCGAGGAGTACCTGACTATCAAGCACGTCATGAGCGACATCACCGGGGTTGCCGAAAAAGGCTGGCACCGAACGATATTCAAGCTGCGCTGAGCTCAACTCAGTCGCCGGCGCCCTTTGTGAACTCCTCGCCGGTCTCCGGGTTCACCGCGGTCTCACCCGGCGGCAGGTTGGAAAGGTCGGGCGCGATGACCGTCGGCATGTCGCCGGAGTCCGGTAGGCCGAGGGTCGGTTCGACGTTCACCGGCGGCGCTAGCACCAGGTCGGCACTGGAGCGTCTGGGAAGCGTAAGTCCGTGGAAGAACGCCGGCGAGGCCAGCCACCACACGGCCATCAGCACCAGCCCGAGCAGCAGTGCGCCGATGCCCACCACCGCCACCGCGCCGTAGCCGAAGATGGTGACGTTGTTGCCGTCGTCATCGGTGAGCCAGTCCGGCTTGGCGTACTGGATGAGCCCGTAGACGAACACCGCACTGAGGATGAGCGCACCGAGCAGGGGAACCAGTCCGCGCATCATCAGGTCCCGCCCGGATCGGGTCAGGTGTTTGCGGTAGAACCACACGCAGGCGAACCCGGTCAGGCCGTAGTAGAACGCGATCATCAGGCCCACCGAACCGATCAGCGCCGTCAGCAGGTTGGGGCTGACCAGGGTGAAGAGCAGGTAGAACAGGATCGACACCGCGCCCATCGCGATCGTGGAGGTGGTCGGCGTCAGGTACCTGCGGTGGATCTTGGCGAACGCCTCCGGCAGAGCCTTGTAGACGCCCATCGACAGCGTGGTGCGCGCGGTCGGCAGGATCGTGGTCTGGGTCGATGCCGAGGCCGAGGTCAGGATCGACGCCGCCAGCAGTGCCAGGCCGATCTTGCCCAGCACGCTCTCGCCGAACAGGTCGTGGCCGACCGCGGCGAACACGTCGTCGGCGTTGTCCTGGTTGCCCAGTCCCACCCCCTGGTCGCCGACTCCGGCGAAGGCGATGGTCGCCACCGAGACGGTGGCGTAGGTGGCCAGCAGCAGGAAGGTCGAGATCACCGCGGCACGGCCCGGTGTGGTACCGGGGTCGTCGGACTCCTCGTTGCACGCCACGGCGGTGTCCCAGCCCCAGTAGATGAACAGCGCCGTCAGCAGGGCCGGGGCGATCACCGTGGAGAAGTCCAGTCCGGCCGGCCAGAACCAGTCCAGCGACGGCTTGATCGAGTAGGCCTCGGCCTGCCCGGTGTAGACCTTGAACAGTGCGACTGCTGCGAATGCGATCAGCACGACGAGTTCGATTCCCAACAGCGCGTACTGAAGTCGTGCCGAGACCTCGATCCCGCGGTAGCAGATGTAGGTCATGACGACGATCCAGATGATCCCGGCCACCGTCGAGGCGACGGTGCTCTCGGCCAGTTCCGAGGCGCCGAACAGGGTGAAGGAGTACGAGCCCGCGATCTGCGCCAGGTTGGCCATCACGATCACGTCTGCGGCGATGATCCCCCAGCCGCCCATCCAGCCGACCAGCGGCCCGAACGCTCTCGAGGCCCAGGTGAAGGTGGTGCCGCAGTCCGGCTCGGCCTTGTTGAGTTCCTGGTAGGCGACCGCGATCATCCACATCGGGATGAACGCCAGCAGGATGATCGCCGGGGCTTTGACACCTGCCAGCAGCGCGCCCCCGCTGGCGACGATGAGGCCGAGGCTGGCGGCCAGCGAGTAGGCCGGGGCGGTGGACGCCATCCCGACCACGACGCTGGAGAGCAGACCCAGTGCTCCGCCCTTGAGGCCCTTGCTGTCCACCGTCGATCCGGAAGCCGGGTCGAGGGTCAGTTCGCCCTTGCTCATGGCCACTCCTTGACCGTTGAAAGAACCGTGTTGAGACTACGGTTCCGGCCCGGATTACGCTCACCGGCCTCGCGGCGTGTCAGCGCGCGAACATCAGCGCGCGCTTGACCTCCTGTATCGCCTTGGTCACCTCGATGCCGCGCGGACAGGCATCGGTGCAGTTGAATGTCGTGCGGCACCGCCACACGCCGTCGACGTCGTTGAGAATCTCCAGCCGCTCGGCGGCGCCTTCGTCGCGGCTGTCGAAGATGAAGCGGTGGGCGTTGACGATCGCCGCCGGCCCGAAATAACTGCCCTCGTTCCAGAACACCGGGCAGCTGGTGGTGCAGCATGCGCACAGAATGCACTTGGTGGTGTCGTCGTAGCGGGCGCGGTCGGTCTGGCTCTGAATCCGTTCCCGGGTAGGCGGATTGCCGGTGGTGATCAGGTAGGGCTTGATGGCACGGTAGGCGTCGAAGAACGGCTCCATGTCCACCACGAGGTCCTTCTCCACCGGCAGTCCGCGGATCGGTTCGATGGTGACGGTCAGGTGGCTGCCGGCCTTCTTCGGCATCAGGTCACGCATGAGCACCTTGCAAGCCAGGCGGTTGACCCCGTTTATCCGCATGGCATCCGATCCGCACACCCCGTGCGCGCACGACCGGCGGAAGGTCAGGGTGCCGTCGAGGTAGCTCTTGGCGTAGATGAGCAGGTTCAGCAGTCGGTCGCTGGGCAGGCACGGCACCCGGAAGCTCTGCCAGCCCCCGTCGTCGGCGAACCGGTCCGGGTTCTCCGGGTCGAAGCGCGCGATTTTCAGCGTCACCATCGTCGCGCCCTCCGGGACGGGGGGAAGGGGCGGGTCCGCCGAGGAAACCGGGTCCGGTGCGATCGCAGTCATCGTCAGGCTTTCTCTTCGCGCAAGCGGCTCATCGTGAGTTCTTTCTCTTCGCGCAAGCGGCTCATCGTGGTCAGTACTTCCGCTCCATCGGCTCATAACGGGTCTGGACCACGGGCTTGTAGTCCAGCCTTATGTCGGACAGCAGGTCGCCGCCCTCTTTGTAAGCCATCGTGTGGCGCATGTAGTTGGTGTCGTCGCGGTTGGGGTAGTCCTCGCGGGCGTGCCCGCCGCGAGACTCCTTGCGGTTGAGAGCGCTTGCCACGGTCACTTCGGCAAGCTCGAGCAGGAAGCCCAGCTCGATCGCCTCGAGAAGATCGCTGTTGTAGCGCTTTCCCTTGTCGTGCACCGAGATTCGGGCGTAGCGCTCCTTGAGGGCATGGATGTCGGTCAGTGCCTGCTTGAGCGTCTCCTCGGTGCGGAACACCGCGGCATTGTTGTCCATCGACTGCTGCAGCTCGCCGCGGATGTCGGCGACCCGCTCGTTGCCGTGCTCGGAGAGGATGTCGGCCACCCAGTCGGTCACCATCGCGGCGGGGTTCTCCGGCATGTCGAGGTGCGGGTTGCCCAGCGCGTAGTACGAGGCGGCCAGCCCGGCCCGCCGGCCGAAGACGTTGATGTCCAGCAGCGAGTTGGTGCCCAGCCGGTTGGCGCCGTGCACCGACACGCACGCGCACTCGCCGGCGGCGTACAGCCCCGGCACGACGTGGGTGTTGTCGCGCAGCACCTCGCCGATCACGGTGGTCGGGATGCCGCCCATCACGTAGTGACAGGTGGGATAGACGGGCACCAGCTCCTTGACCGGGTCCACGCCCAGGTAGGTGCGGGAGAACTCGGTGATATCGGGAAGCTTGGCTTCCAGGACGTCCTCGCCGAGGTGGCGGACGTCGATGTAGACGTAGTCCTTGTGCGGCCCGGCGCCTCGGCCCTCGAGCACCTCGAGGACCATCGAGCGGGCGACGATGTCGCGCGGGGCGAGGTCGACGATGGTCGGCGCGTAGCGCTCCATGAACCGTTCGCCCTCGCCGTTGAGCAACCGGCCGCCCTCACCGCGCACCGCCTCGGAGATGAGGATGCCCAGGCCGGCCAGGCCGGTCGGATGGAACTGGTGGAACTCCATGTCCTCCAGCGGAAGGCCTTTGCGGAAAACGATGCCCAGGCCGTCGCCGGTCAGGGTGTGGGCATTGGAGGTGGTCTTGTACATCCGCCCCGAACCGCCGGTGGCCAGCACGATGGCCTTGGCGTGGAAGACGTGGATGTCGCCGGTGGCCAGTTCGTAGGCCACCACTCCGGTGGCCACCGGACCGCGCGGGGTCTCGGTGAGCACAAGGTCCAGGGCGTAGTACTCGTTGAAGAACTCGACGTCTTCCTTGACGCAGTTCTGATACAGCGTCTGCAGGATCATGTGCCCGGTGCGGTCGGCGGCGTAGCAGGCCCGACGCACCGGCGCCTTGCCGTGGTCGCGGGTGTGTCCGCCGAAGCGTCGCTGATCGATGCGGCCCTCCGGCGTCCGGTTGAACGGCATGCCCATCTTCTCGAGGTCCAGGACGGCGCTGATGGCCTCCTTGCACATGATCTCGACGGCGTCCTGGTCGGCCAGGTAGTCGCCGCCTTTGACGGTGTCGAAGGTGTGCCACTCCCAGTTGTCCTCCTCGACGTTGGCCAGCGCGGCGCACATGCCGCCCTGCGCCGCGCCGGTGTGGCTGCGGGTGGGGTAGAGCTTGGTCAGCACGGCCGTGCGCACCCGCGGGCCGGCCTCCACGGCGGCCCGCATGCCGGCGCCGCCTGCGCCGACGATGACGACGTCGTATTTGTGCTCCTGAATCATCGGCGTCCTCTAGGAGATGTTCGGATCGAAGGTCAGCAGGGCATAGGAGCCCACCGTGAGAACCAGCAGCATGGAAAACGCCAGCAGCGAGTTCAGCCAGAACCGGGTGGAGTCCTTGCGGGCGTAGTCGGCGATGATCGTCCGCATCCCGTTGCCGCCGTGCAGTTGGGCCAGCCACAGCATCACGATGTCCCAGATCTGCCAGAACGGGGAGGCCCACCGCTGGGCGACGTAGTTGAAGTCGATGCGGTAGACGCCGTTCTCCCACATCAGCCCGATGAACAGGTGCCCGATCACCAGGAACACCAGCACCACGCCGGAGAACCGCATGAACAGCCAGGCGTACTTCTCGAAGTTCGGCATACCGGTGTGGCGCCGCGGCGACCGCGGGTTGTCCAGGCTGGCCGGTCGGTCGTGGTCCTTCTCGCGGACCGGGGCCGCGGTCACAGGAACCGCTCCGCCATGTGCATGCCGATCACGACGGTGGACGGTATGAACAGCAGCAGCCAGATCGCCGCCACGCCCCAGAGCATCTGGCGCTGGTAGCGCGGACCCTGCCACCAGAAGTCCACCAGGATGACCCGCAGCCCGTTGAGGGCGTGGAACAGCACGCAGGCCACCAGGCCCAATTCCATCAGCCCGATGAGCGGGGTCTTGTAGGTGTCGACGACCTCGTTGTAGGCCTGCGGGCTGACCCGCACCAGTGCGGTGTCGAGCACGTGCACGAACAGGAAGAAGAACACCGTCGCGCCGGTGATGCGGTGCAGCACCCACGACCACATGCCGGGATCGCCGCGGTAGAGAGTCCGTCGCCGCACTCTGCCGGTCTGAGTGACACTCATCTGGGCCTCCACTGGGGTTCAGGTGGACTCTAACTCCTTTTGTACTGCCAAAAGAATGGCGCGGGGATGACGTCCGTGTCGGCACAATGGTGACAATGAGCACACCGTTGACGGCCGAGATGATCCGGCAGGCGCCCAAGGCGCTGCTGCACGATCACCTCGACGGGGGATTGCGGCCGGCGACGGTGATCGACATCGCCGGGCAGGTGGGATACCAGGGTTTGCCGAGCACCGACGAGGCGGAGCTGGCGGCCTGGTTCCGGAACGCCGCGCACAGCGGCTCGCTGGTGCGCTACCTGGAGCCGTTCGCGCACACCGTGGCGGTGATGCAGACCCCCGACGCCCTGCACCGGGTGGCCCGGGAATGCGTGGAGGACCTCGCCGCCGACAACGTCGTCTACGCCGAGATCCGGTTTGCTCCGGAGCTTCATCTGGCTCGCGGGCTCAGTCTCGACGAGGTTGTGGACTCGGTGCTGGCCGGTTTCGCCGCCGGTGAGCAGTCGGCCGCGGCCGCCGGCCGGACCATCGTGGTGCGCTGCCTGGTGACCGCCATGCGGCACGCGGCCCGGTCCCGCGACATCGCCGAACTGGCGATCCGGTTCCGGGACAAGGGTGTGGTCGGTTTCGACATCGCCGGCGCCGAGGCCGGGTACCCGCCGTCGCGGCACCTCGACGCCTTCGAGTACATGCGGGCCAACAACGCCCGCTTCACCATTCACGCCGGTGAGGCGTTCGGACTGCCGTCGATACACGAGGCGCTGGCGTTCTGCGGGGCCGACCGTCTCGGGCACGGGGTGCGGATCGCCGACGACATCGAGCAATTCCCCGACGGCACCGCGGGCCTGGGGCGGCTGGCCGCCATCGTGCGGGACAAACGGATTCCGCTGGAGATGTGCCCGAGTTCCAACGTGCAGACCGGAGCGGTGGCCAGCATCGAGAAGCACCCGTTCGACCTGTTGGCCCGGCTGCGCTTCCG
>NZ_JBJTJF010000173.1:0-4285 GCF_046095365.1 Mycobacterium sp. | reverse complement strand
TCGAACCGGTACTCCACCTCAAGAGCCCGGTAGATGCGTTCCGCGCGCCCCTCCCGGGAAGGCTTCAGCCAGGACCGAGACCGCCTGATCAGCGCTCAGGCGCGTCGTCCGAGGCTTGCCGGACATGCGGCATTCGAGACGTACTCGGTCGAGACGTACTCGGTCCTGACCCGGCTGCCCATTCCGTTGCCACGAAGCGCACCATGCGTGTCGCCGAGCGCTGGTCGAAGACCGCCCGCAATCGCCGGCCGTGCCGTAGGTTCTGCTGGATGAAGACGCCCCTCGCCCTGGCCGCCGGATCCCTGCTCGCGCTCAGCGCGGGCGCCGGGATCGCGTCGGCGTCCGTCAGCGCTGCCGATCTGCAGCAGATGATCAGCTCCCAACTCAGCTCAGAGGCGGGTTCGGGGCCGGCAACGGTGAACTGCCCGGGCGATCTGGACACCGATATCGGGTCCTCGATCACCTGTGCGGTGACCATGGGCGGTGAGACGCGAGGGGTGACGATCACCGTCGCCTCGATCGAGAACGGCCAGGTCGGGCTGAGTATGGCCCTCGCCGAGCAGTAGTCCGCCCACGCCGGTCAGGACACCAGCGAACGGACCCGGAACCGCCACGAAACGACGGCAGCGATCGACCCGCCGATGATGCCGGCGTAGGCGAAGGGCCACACCAGGGTCTGGGCGACCCCACCGCGCCCGGACAGCACCGCGACGCCGATGCACCCGATCGCCAGCGTGCCGACCGCCTGCGAGGCGATCAACAGTCCGACCATCGCCGAGCGCTGGTCGCCCCGCAGCAGGTTCAAGCCGTACATCGAGACCATCTCCAGCGCACCCAGCGCGCCCAGGAAGGCGACCCAGTACGCCGCCATCCAGCCGTCGGGCCTGACCAGGTAGAGGTGGTCGGCCGGCATGGTCGTGGAGATCGGGCTCGCGAGCACGCAGACGACCATGACCGCTGACGCCAGCGCGATCGGCGTGAGCATCTTGGCGCGCATGAAGCCGTCGATAGCCCCGTCGGGCAGCAGTCTGAGGTAGACGGACCTGATCCCCATCGCAGCTCCCGCCAGATAGCAGAAGTGGGCCATCACCATCAGCAGGTAGTACCGGCCGGTCAGCGGGAACGACGCCGCCGCGACTCCGGGCCAGGGCGAGTCCAGCGCGGCGCCGGCCCCGAACAGTGCGATGCCCCAGGTGATGGGCGCATCCCAGCGGGAGCCGAGAGCGAGGCGACGTTCCCACACCGCCCAGGCCGCGACCACCACGACCAGGATGTTCACCAGGTACAGCGCGCTCACAGCATCCCCCGCGGCCGGCCGCTCAGATCGGCGGGGCGTCTCGACGCGGCTGGAGGCGGGCCAGGCGCGGACCGCGCGTCGCGCGCGCGGACGCGGCCCTTTCCGGGTCGGCGTAGGCGAGCACGTCGTCGGCGCTGATCAGTTCATAGCGGACCAGCAGGTCGACCGGGTTGATTCCGAACGCCGCCGCCAGCCTTAGCAGATTGTCCGCGGTAACCAGCCGGCCCTCTTCCCGGGCGAGGTAGTAGGCCGACCGGGACACCCCCAGCGCACTGACGACCTCGCTGGTGCGCAGTTGGCGGCCCAGGATGCCGGACAGCACGGTTCCGACCTCGCGGTCCCTGTCGTCGATCACGGCCACCGTCCCGAGCGCCCTTCTTACGCTGAACGACTCCCAGCATAAGGGGCGGTCCGCGTTTCCCGGGAAAGGTCTGCGCTTCTCTGTCAGCGCAGTCCGCCGGGGTCCTCGGCGCGTTCGCGCACCGCGGCCAGCGTCCTGATCATCGCGGACCGGAACTGGCCGAGCCTGGCGGCGACGATCCGCTCGGCCTGATCCGGGGACCTCGCAATCAGCGCCGTCACCCCCGACGGCCCGGGCCCGATCCGCGCGATGTAGTCCAGCCGGGTGCCGTGGCCGGTCGGGTTGAGCTCGAATGTCCAGGTCGCCGAGGGGTTCTCGGGGTCACCGACCGCCCAGCCGAACACCCGGGGCGGATCGAAGGCGACGATCTGGGAACGGGTGGTCCACTCCCCCACGGCCGGGTGGCGGTTGTGGCCGAGGAACTGCGCCCCCAGCCGGGGGCCGTCGAAACCCTCGGCCCACTGCACCGCAAGCAGCTCCTCGCTGACGGCGGGCATCAGCGCGATGTCGGTGATCAACTCCCACACCCGCCGGGCCGGCGCGGCGATGTCGACGAAGACGGCCGCCTCGTGCCCGCCCATCAGAACATCTGCGGCAGCAGGAGCATGCGGATGCAGGTGGTGACCAGCAGCAGCAATCCGGTGAGAATCAGCGCCACCTGGATCTTGGGTGAGGTGAACTTGGTGGCCACACTGGCGAAGAACAGAACCAGTGCGAACAACACGGCGAGCATCACGTACTTGGTGGCGGTGTTGCTGGCCTCGTCCGCCTCGCCGAGACTCGCTTCGGCCTTGTTGGACAACTCATCGGCCTGAATCTGCGACGGCACAACGTAACTCGGCAGGTCCAGCGGGGTGCCGTCAGGCACCCGCGCGGGGTTGCCGTCAGCGTCCACCGGAACCGTGCCCAGCCACTCCTTCTGTGATTTGTCCAGTGCCGGGGAGAACCTGTCGCGCAGGAAACCGGCCCGGTCCTTCTGTCCGGAGGCCACTGCCTCCACCCAGGCGATCCACATCTGTGAGTCCACCACCGACTGGCTGGTGGCCTCGGATGCGGCCCGGTTGGCGTCGCTGCGCTGGATCGCCGAGACCGACTGGGCATCGGACTGCGCGTTGGACCACTGGCTGGCCTGGAACGAGGCCCAGGTGGTGGCCACCGCCGCCAGTGCCAGGATGATCGCCGTCCAGGAGTCCAGGATGCGCTGCCGCCGATCCCAGGGGTCTTCGGGTTCGGTCGGGGCGATGTCGGTGCCCAGAAGCTCGTCGACGAGGTCGTCGACCTTCTCCAGCACACTCTCGTCGTCGGTGTCGGCCACGGCTGCTCCTCGGGTGTCCGGCAAGGGGTGCGTGACCGTCAGTGTGCCGTGGCTCCCCGCCCCCCACCGGCGTTTCCGCCCCCGACCCGGCCGCGGCTAGTCTTGACGGGTGAGGTCCGACCGGAAAAACGCTGGCAGACTGGCGCCGGAGGGGTGGCTGCGACGGCTCGACTGCGAGCGCCTGCAGCGCCGGCCCCCGGCGCGTAACCAGCACTGGGCCGAGTCCGTCTCCAGGCCACAGATGGTCCTGACCTTCGCCACCTGGATCGCCGCCGCGCTGACCGCCACCCTGGGTGTGCTGCAGACCGTCACCGGAGAGGGCGTGCTCTACATCGGGGTGATAAACCTCTGCCTGGCGGCGGTGTTTCTACTCATCCCGTTGCTGCACCGGTTCGGAAACATCATCGCCGCAATGGTTTTCGTCGCCGTCTCCTTTATCGCGCTGACCTTCGTCGGCACCCAGATCGGCACCGACTCCGGCGTGCAGTTTTACTACCTGGTCTCTGCGTCGCTGGCCGTCTTGGTACTCGGCCTCGACCACCTCGCCCTGGCGGGCGTCACGGTGGCGGTGGGCGCGTGCCTGGTGGTGTACCTCCAGTTCACGGTGCCGCAGGACACCGGAATCCAGCCCCGCTGGGCGCTGGACGCCGGGTTCGTGCTCGCGACGTTCGGCGCGTGTCTGCTGATGTTCGCGACCGTTTGGTATGCCCTGCGAGAGGCCTCCCGGGCCGAGGCGGCCATGGAGGTCGAGTACGACCGCTCCGAGGCGCTGCTGGCCAACATCCTGCCGGCCACCGTGGCCGAGAAGCTCAAGGACCCGGCGCACGGGGTGATCGCCGACCGCTACGACGACGCCTCGATCCTGTTCGCCGACATCGCCGGCTACACCGAGAAGGCCAGCGAGATCCCGCCGACCGAACTGGTCCGGTTCCTCGATCGCCTCTACACCACATTCGACCGGCTGGTGGACCGGCACGGTCTGGAGAAGATCAAGACCACCGGCGACGCCTACATGGTGGTCAGCGGCGTGCCCACCCCGCGGCCCGACCACGTCGAGGCGATCGCCGACCTGGCGCTGGATCTGCTACGCGCGGTGGGTGAACTGCGCGACCCGCGCGGCAACCCGGTACCGATGCGGATGGGCATCGCGACCGGCCCGGTGGTGGCCGGCGTGGTGGGGGCGCGGCGGTTCTTCTACGACGTCTGGGGCGACGCCGTCAACGTGGCATCCCGGATGGAGTCCACCGATCAGCTGGGCCGGATCCAGGTGCCCCAGAACGTCTACGAGCGGCTCCGGCACGCCTTCGTACTC